>JAGRPB010000002.1:37987-133834 GCA_020439945.1 Verrucomicrobiia bacterium | reverse complement strand
TCTGTCTTGAGATTTCCAAGGGCTTCTTTGATCTCTCTTCTATCCGCACAGCGGATTCTCTTTCTCGGGATGACAAGAAGGAGAGATTTCGGGATTCAAAGAAAGTCCGAACCATGCAGTGAACCCGCCGTGAAATTACCTCACTGATCCCACCCTGAACGGCTACACGGTTCTTGAGAACGCTCTAGGCTTCGGGATCAACTTCGGGATCAACTTCGGGATCAACCTCAGGATCGACTCCAGTGTCTGAACCGTCTGAGATTCCCGATCTTTCCAGATCGGCCTTGAGATCGGTCACCGCATCACTAACACTCTGGGTGCCCTTGTTCGCGGCGCGGGTGCGGGTGCGGTCGAGGTAAGCCTTGATGGTGGCGAACCCGGCGAAACCGATGCTGCTCTCTGAAGAGAGAAACTCGACATCGGTTTCGGAATCCGATGCCAGTGCGTTGCCTCGGAGAAATGGAGCCACCGCCAGCGTCACTTTCTGGCCTCGCAGATTCACGGTGATGCTGCTGCTGAGATCTCCGGCCATCAGGTAGTAGGACTCCGCCGTCGAGCTATCCGCGGCGCTCTTGGCTCGAATGACCGCCTTTTCGATGCCGGGACGCACGGCGAAAAAAAGTTCACCCCCGTCTGCGGACTCAAGGTAGAAATCGCGACCGTCTTCCCGATAGGTCAGGATGAAAGTGCCGATGCCGCCCAAACCGTCGACCACGAAATAACCGCGATCGAAGAAATCGAAATTCACGCCGTGCCCGGATTTCTTGAATTCCATCCGGTAAACCAACACCTGGGCCTCGGCCCGAGGCGCGGCGAAGGCAAAGATTCCGAAGGCGATCGCCAGTCCGAGCAGCGATGAGAAAAGAGTCCGTTGGGCAGTGTGTTTCACGACACTCCATCTCTAAATGAAGCCACCCGAGATGGCAACGTCAAACGCGCCAGTCTCGGGTGACCAAATTGTGACGGGATCGGAATTCCCGGCGGAAATCAGGCGGCGGGGAGGCCAGCGTTCCACCAGGGTTCTTCTTCGTGATCCCGATCGCGGACGGTATCGACCAGTTTCTTCAGGGCCACGGCTTCGGGGTTTTCCATGTCGGCCAGGGCCTCGCGCATCTTCTCGAGGGCGCGATTCTGCAACTGGCGAATGCGCTCGCGGGTGACGCCGAACCGCTCGCCGACCTGTTCCAGCGTCTTTGGATTGCGGCCGGTGAGGCCGAAACGCTGGTTGATGATGGTGCGTTCGCGGCGATCGAGCACGGACAGGAGCGCTTCGAGTTTCTTGTTCATGTCGCGATTCGAGAGCACGTCGTCGGGGGTCAGCGCGTTGGGATCTTCCACGCGCTCGCCGACCGAGCGTCCTTCCGGATCGTCCTGCGGCGTGCTGTCCAGAGAGATGGGCGGCTGAGCGATTTCGCGGAGGTGATGGAGTTTCTTCTCGTCGATCTTCAGCTCCTTCATGATCTCCTGGTCGGTCGGCGTGCGGCCCAGTTGATCGGTGAGTGAGTGGGTCATGCGACGAATCTTGCTGACCGTGTCCACGGCGTGGACGGGCATGCGGATGGTCCGGGCCTGGTTGGCGAGGGCGCGCTTGATGGATTGCTTGATCCACCACGCCGCGTAGGTGCTCAGCTTGCCGCCCTTGGCGGGATCGTAGCGCTCCACCGCTTTCATCAGGCCGATATTGCCTTCCGCAATCAGGTCGGGGAAGGACAGGCCGTAGTTGCGGTAGTCGCCCGCGATTTTGACCACGAGGCGCAGATTGGCGCGGATCATGTGGTCGCGAGCCTGGGCGTCGCCTTTCTTGATTCGGGCGGCGAGTTCGATTTCTTCTTCGATGGTGAGAAGGGGGACTCGGCCGATTTCGCGCAGGTAGCGCTGCAAATTTTCGTCGCGTTGTTTCATTTGAGGGGAGGGAGGTTAGGAAGATTTGACGGAGGCAGGAGTCCGTTTTATTCAAAGTCCGAAAAAATCGGGATTCATCGAGGAAACGGGCTGAAGACTGGGTTTCTTTGAAAAAATCGTAAAAATTTTTATCAGTCAGGTTACGGTCAGCCGCTCTCCTTTAGACGAGCAAAGGCTCAAAAACTAAGCGTCAACCCCCGCTTTTTTTGTCTTTCGGGCTTGAATCTCGCCTCGAAATCGGACGCGGAGAATCTGGTCAATCCGCTGAAAATGAACAGATTACCGATCGATCAAAGAGGGTTGGGTCCGCGGTTCAACCCTCTTTGATGAAAATCTCTCAGCGGAAGATCGCATCGATGCCCATCGCGCTTTTTCGGGCGAATTTCGGGATCATTTTGGGCCGGGCCCTTTTTACCACGGAATAGATCAGGGCGAGCAATCTGAGGAAAAACAGCCGGTCGATGATCCGGTATTTGTGCTGCTCGCGGAGGCAGTAATTGAAAAACCAGTTCAGATACCGGGCGTTGAGGTGGAAGGGCTCGAAGTCGAGTTTGACCGCGTAGCGGAACCGGGTGCCGCGGGGGTAGCGTTTCTTGTAGGCCTTCTTTGCTTGTTTCAATTGAAGGCGGATATCGTCGTCGAAGGGGCGGAAGAAATACTCCCGAGCGAGGGCGAAGATGCCGAAGGTGGCCTTCATGTACTCGATGTCGTCGACCGGCAGCCCGGTTTCTGCGGCGAGTTTTTCCATGCGCTCGATCTTGGCGATGGCGGCGTGACCGGCGCGGATGCAGGCTTCGCCATCGGTCACGAAATGGCTGAGCACTTTCTTGATGGAGTGATTGATGAACAGGTTGTGCCAGTAGACCCCGATCAGGGGAGGCACCCGGACGCGCCGGAAGTAGAGCGTCTGCCGGGCGAAATCGGGCACGTAGAGGAGATCGAGAACGACCTCGTGCGACAGCCGCAGCAACTCGATCCAGGCGGCGCTCTCGCCTGGACGGCAGAGGGGAAAACTCTTGATGGCCGCTTCGACAGACTCGCCGTGCTTGAACATTCGCAGCGTGACGTGGGTGTTGATCTCGGTCCAGACGGAACTGTTTTCCAACCAGGTGAGCCGCCGGAACGGATGCCAGCCGCCGGTTTGGCACCAGACCATGATGCCGGCGACGTTCGGTGCCGCTCGGAGATCGCGGGCGATGCGTTCGTAATCCCAGCCGGTGAAACTCGGGTATTCGCCGGCGCCTTCGTATTCCCGGCGTGTCTGCAGTTCGACGATTTTTGGGATGTCGGTGACGAAGAAATTCCGGTTCAGGCTCAGGTAGCGGAAGAAGTCGGACTCGCCGTATTTCATCGAGAGCACCAGCGCCGGGCTGTCGATGCCGGCGAGGGAGCGTTCGAGGGTGCTGTCCCGCCAGATCAGGTCGCCGACGTGATGCGCGCCGACGGTCCAGGTGCGGAAAATGCAGGTGCGACCGTGTTTTTCGAAAACGGGGAGCAGTTCGCGGAGAAAGCGGCTCACCATGCCGGGATTCTTCAGATGCAGGTCGCTGCGGAAGTCGTCCTTCACGTCGAGCCCGTCCGATTCGCCGATGCGAATGATGATGCCGGCCACTTCGGGGAACTCCTCGAAGAACTGTTCGCAAAGTTCGCCGAGAAAGGCGTTCACGGCGCGCTCGCCCCGGAGTTTCTCGCGCAGGGCGGGAGTCCAGGACATCACGTCCATGGTCAGGTAAACCTCGAGGCCGGCCTCGCGGCAGATCCGGAACAGCGGTCGGAACAGATTTTGGAATTCGGCGATCTGCTCGCGAATCCGGGGTTCATAGGCTTCGTGATCCGCGAGATGGGGGACATCGTCGAGGCTGACGGCGTTGAATCCGGTTTCGGCGGCCTGCTTTGCAAAACGGTGCAGATCTTCCCCGATCCGGGCGAAAAGATCGGCCCGTGGACCGGGTTCGAGTTTCTCGAGGTGGCGCCACGGGATTTTCGACCAGTTGATCCGGACTCGGTCGTAGCCCCGGAAGAAAGGGCCGATGGCATCGATGAGATAGAGAGATTTCAGAACGGATCGGGGGATTGACGAGAGAGCGGCGAACCATTCCTTCGCCCGAATCGGGCGGCCACCACGAAAAAGGTGACGATCTCGTCACAGTTTCCGCCGTTGTCCGTTCAGGCGTCGTACTTTTCGGGCACTTCGTCTTCGTGAATGAGGTAGAAGGCGGTCTGTACCACGTTGAGCCCGTAATTCGCGATCAATTCGAACTGGTTGTTCATATCGATGGTGACCATTTCGGTTTTCACCGCGTTTCCTTCGAGGCTCATGCGCTTCATCGCCTTCTTGTTGAGTTGCTTTCGCAGCTTGTCCGTCTGGCGCTCGATCTCCTCGGCTTTCTCGAGTTTTTCTTCGGTGGCGCCGTTGGCGAGCACATCGGTGTAGAGATCGATCAGTTCGATGATCTGTTCGGCAAAGGCCAGCACGTTGGCGGTGGCTTCGGCGCCAAAGTTACGATTTTTGTTGTATTTGCGCTGGGTGATTTGAAGGAGGCGATAGATGGCGTCGGAGATTTCCTCCAACTCCGAGGAGATGCGGAGCATGCGTGTTACCGAGCGGGCGTTCTCCGGGCTGATCTCGGCCGCGGAAGTGCGAACGAGATATTCGGTGATGTCGTGGGTGAGAACGTCCGCGTCGTCCTCAAGTTTCTTCAATCGCTGAACATCGCGGGAAAGGTCGAGGTTGGGATTCTTGAAGATTTGAAGATAGCCGAGAAACATATCCCGGGTGAGTTGGGCGAGTTCCAGGGTCGCTTTCTCAGCTTCGGGGAGATTGAGTTCGCCCACGTCGACCATGCCACTGCTGATGAATCGCAACCGGTGGGAGGGTTCGGCCGGGGTTTTCGATTCGCGCACCCAGCGGGTCACGATGTTGGCGATCTGGGGCACGAAAGCCACCAACAGCAGGATGTTCGTGAGATTGAAGAGGGAATGAAAGATGGCGAGTTTGAAGCCGATGTCCGAGTCGTGCTTGTCGGTGCGGAAGGAATCCGGCAGATGATTGCCCAACCATTCGACGCCATTGGTAAAGCCGTGGAAGACCACGAGCATCCAGAGGACGCCCAGGATGTTGAAAAGGAAGTGGGCGCGAGCGGCCCGTCGCGCGTTGACCGAGGTGCCGATGGCCGCCAGCCAGGCGGTCACGGTGGTGCCGATGTTTTCACCCAGAACGATCGCGGCGGATTCGGGAAAACCGATCCAGCCCTGAATCGCCAGCGTGACGGTGATGGCCATGGCCGCGGAGGAGGATTGAACGACGAGGGTAAGCAGGATGCCGAAGCAGAGAAAGATCCCGATCGAAAGATAGCCTCTCCCGGACAGATCCTGGATGAAGGACTGAACGTGTTGTGCCCTGGCGATGACGGCTGGTTCGGTGCTTTCCAGCATCGCTTTCACGTCGGGCACGGATTCCTTGAGGAGGTGGAGGCCAAAGAACAGGAGGCCGAATCCGATGAGCGCTTCTCCGAAACTCTTCCACCGGTTGCGACCGATGAAGAAGACGGGGAGACCGAGTCCGATGATCGGGATCGCGATTTTTGAGAGGGAGAATTTCCCGATGGTGGCGATGATCCAAGCAGTGAGGGTGGTTCCGAGATTGGCGCCCATGATGACTCCGATCGACTCGACCAGAGTGAGCAGACCGGCGTTCACGAAACTGACGACCATGACGGTAGTGGCGGACGAGGACTGGACCAGGCCGGTGGTGATCAATCCGGTCGCGATTCCCGCGAATCGGTTGTGGGTCATCGTCGACATCACGCGGCGCATGCGGTCGCCGGCGGTGCGTTGGATTCCCTCGCTCATCACCTTCATTCCGTAGAGGAAAACACCAAGCGCACCGAGGATCTGGAGAACAAATACGAGAATCGTCATGGGTCGGCCAAGAGTTGGCCTTGTGTGCCAGTTTTGTCACGTTGAAAAGCCGCCCCAGGCGATTCTGCGGTGATAGATTCCCGAATCGCGAGATCGCCCAAACCTGGGGCACGAGTCGGATGGGTGGTTCGTGATTAATTGGCAATCAAAGCATTGCGCAAGAATTCTGGCCGCCGCGGGTTTGTGACAAAGTTGGCACTCAGCGCGGTTTGACCCATGCGGGTCGTCCCCGCACTTTCGAGGAACCTCCGGGAACTCCGGATGGTTGATGAAAAGCAAACCCGTTCCCTTTCCAAGGGACTCTCCCTCAAATCAAAGCTCGGTTATTCCATGAAAAAAACAGCAACTCTACTGGCCGCTCTGGCGATCGCGATGGCGACGACCCAGGCCGAAGACAAGATCGTGATCAAGGGCTCCGACACGCTCGGCGCCAAGATGGTTCCGCAACAGGCGGAAGCCTACAAGGCCGCCGGAAATGACGTGTCCTTCGAAATCGCCGCGGAAGGTTCTTCGACCGCGTTCACCAATCTGCTGGCCGGCACCGCCGAGATCGGCATGTCCAGCCGCGAAGTGAAAAGCTCCGAGGTGGACGAGTTCACCGCCAAGGGCATGGAACTCAAGGAATGGGTGGCCGGTTACGACATGATCGGTGTGATCGTGAACGAGAACAACGGCGTCAAGAATCTGACTCTGGAACAGATCGAAAAAATCTTCACCGGTGACATCACCGACTGGAGCGAAGTGGGCGGCGCCGCCGGTGAAATCTCCGTTTACACGCGGAACACCTCCTCGGGTACCTACAAGTCCTTCCAGGAGATGGCGATGGACAAGCGCGACTACTCACCCAGCTCTCAGAAGATGGCCGGCAATGAGCAGATCGCCGCCGAAGTGGCCAAGAATCCCAACGGCATCGGTTACGTGGGGCTCGCCTACATCGAAAACGACGGTATCAAAGCGGTCGATGTCGATGGCGTCGAGTGCGTGGCGAAGAACGCCAAGGATTACCCGATCTCTCGCTCGCTGCATTTCTTCACCATCAAGGGCAAGCTTTCCCCGGCGGCGGAGAAATTCCTCACCTGGGCGACGACCGATCCGGCTGGCACGGAAATCGTCGAAAAGGTCGGCTTCATCAAGCCCTGATGAATTTCAGGTTTTCCTGCGATCATCGTAAACTCAAGAGCGCCCGGGGTTCGACTCCGGGTGCTCTTTTTTCTTTCAAGACCTTGAGCCTGTGGTAAGCGGTTGCCATATGTGACGGAATCGTTGCGTTTGAAGTCGCGATAATCTCGCCACTCTGGATTAACAGCCCTCGGGTTTCGGAAAGGTGTGATTTCCGCATGATAGATCATTGTCCGAAACCGGAGATTATTTTTCATGAGTGATTCCGCCGCCAAAACCGAACGCCCGAAACGGGACCGTGGTCCGTTTCCACGCAAAGGGTTTCAGATCCTCGGCCTCGGGCTTCAGGACTTCATTCGCTATTTCTTCGGAGGAAACGCGGGTCTGGCCATCGTGGTCCTGATCTTCATTTGCCTGTTCCTGGCGAAGGAAGCGATTTTCTTTTTCCCGCAGCATCACCACGAATACCGGATCTACCGGCAGGCCGGGCAGGAGTATGTGGACCTGATCGGCAAGGAGATCGACACGCACACCCGGCTGGGCAGCACCGTCAACATCGCCTACCTGGCCGAGGTCAACGAGTCGTCGACCGAGGAGGATCAGTTGGTCAACGCCTTGCTTCAGGTCAAAACCGCGGTGGAAAACCGGACCGAGCGCCTTGGCGAACGGTTGGGGGACGCCCGCGAGTCGATGGAGGATCTTCCCGAAGAGATCGCCAAGGAAGCGGACCCGGCGAAAAAGGCGGAGATGGAGAAAAAGTTGGCCGAGGCGCGGAAGCTCGAGCAGGAACTGGCGCCCGAGTGGAAATCCGAGGCCGAGGCCGCGCTGGACGATCCCACGATCTGGGATCTCGATCGCAATCCGGTCAGGCTGAACACCGAGGAAAAAGTGAAGATCCGGGAAGCGGTACTGATGGCGGAGCCGGCGAGGGAACAGGATCACCCCTATTTTGTGGCGCTCCGGGAAAGCAGCGCGGCGAAGAAGGAAAAGGCGCGAGCCAAGTACGAAACGTTCAAGGCGACGATCGACGAGTTGCGGAACGCGGTGAAACCGGTCCGCGATCTGCATGGAGAATTGCGGGATGTGGCGATGGAGAATCGCCGGGTGCTTGACAAGTTTGAAACCGCTCCCGCTCGAAAAAAGGCGCTGATCGAAGGGGCCGAGGCGACGAAGGATCCCGAGGAAAAGGCCCGGAAATTGAAAATGGCCGAGGCTGTGGTGATGGACACCCCCGATTACGAGGCGCTGAACAAACCGATTTATGACAGTGTCCCGAAGTATGAGGAGATCGAGCCGACGTTTGTTTCCGGAGTCACGAAGGCCTGGGAAGCATTGCCGGATCCGAAGACGCTGGAAACCAAATCGGGACGCGAAAAACTGCGGGCGGCGAAGGCTTCCTACGAAGATTTTTTGAAGTCGGCGGAAAACTCCAGCGAGAAGATCCCCAAGTGGCGTCACGACAAGCCGATGTCCGTGCTGAAGACCGTGCTTGCCTTCTTTTTCGGCAAGGACTGGATCACCAACAGTTCGTGGCACGAGTTTTATGGGCTGCTTCCCCTGTTCAGCGGATCGCTGTTGATCTCGCTGATCGCGATTGTCGTGTCGGTGCCCTTCTCGGTCGCGGCGGCGGTGTATGTGAATCAACTGGCCCGATCCCAGGAACAGAATTTCATCAAGCCCGCGCTCGAATTCATTCAGGCGATTCCTTCGATCGTGCTCGGTTTCTTCGGCATTCTCGTGCTGGGCACCGCCTTGCGAAACCTCAGCCATGTCGAATGGCTCTCCTGGGTGCCCGGGTTCCCGATGTCGGAGCGGCTCAACATGCTCACGGCCGGGCTGCTCCTGGCGTTCATGGCGGTGCCCACGATTTTCACGCTGGCGGAGGATGCGCTCAACAACGTGCCGAGATCGTTTTCGGAAGCCTCGTTCGCTCTGGGTGCCTCGAAACTCCAGACGATCTTCAAGGTGGTGATGCCGACGGCGATTTCGGGCATCGTGGCCGCCGTTCTGCTTGGCTTCGGCCGCATCATTGGCGAGACCATGGTGGTCCTGCTGGTGGCAGGCAACAAGATCCAGATTCCCGATTTCACGGCCGGTATCGGCGTTTTCACTCAACCTGCGCACACGATGACCGGGATCATCGCCCAGGAACTCGGGGAGGTGGAGCAGGGCTCACTTCACTGGCGGGCCCTGTTCATGGTCGGGATGGTGCTTTTCTGTATCTCGTTGTTGATCAATTATTTCGCCCAACGGATTCTGAAAAAATTCCACCACGCTCATTGATTGATCGACGCGCACTTTTCTTTTTTCCGTCATGCACGACCTCAACACCAAAACGGCTCCGCTCAACAATCCGTTTGCGACCACGCGCCACAAGGCGAAGCGGACGGAGTTCCTGTTTGCCCAGGGGCTGCGGCTGTCCACCTATTTCGTCCTCGCCTGCGCTTTCTACATCTTTGGCGACATCTGCATCAAGGGCGCTCCCGTGGTGTTTCAGGCGGATTTTCCGTTCATCAACACGGATTTCTTCACCAAGAGTCCTGAAACGCTAGTGGTGTATGAGACCGTGGACGGCGAGCAACACCAACTGGGGTTCAAGGAGTTCACCGCCTTCAAAGAGGCGAATCCGGAAGTTCAGATCGTGAAGGAGCACACCCACTCTTATTCGGCGGGGGGGATTCTCGGGCCCCTGGTTGGCACGGCGCTGCTTACATTGATCTGTATCGTGGTGGCCCTGTTTGTCGGCCTCGCGGCGGCGGTCTATCTGAACGAATACAGTGGCAAGGGGCGATTCATGGACACGGTGCGGCTGGCGATTTTGAATCTCGCCGGGGTGCCGTCGATCGTCTTCGGTCTTTTTGGCCTGGGTCTCTTTTGTCTGTTCTTCCCGGTCATCGTTTCCGAAGATCAAGTGCGTACGAAACTGGCATTCCAACTTTTCGGTTCGAACGAATACCTCGCATTCCAAGGGTGGGGCACCTCGATGCTCGCCGGTGGTTTGACGCTGGCGGTGATGATCCTGCCCGTGATCATCACGGCCTGCGAAGAGTCACTGAAAGCGATTCCCCAGGGATTCCGCGAGGCCTCGTTGGCCCTCGGCGCGACGAAGTGGCAATCGATCCGGACCGCCGTGTTGCCCTACGCGTTTCCCGGCATGTTGACCGCGTCGATTCTCGGCATCACCCGCGTGGCGGGCGAGACGGCCCCGATCATGTTCACCGCCGCTCTGGCCCATAAAGACAAACTCCCCTGGCAGGATCTTGGCGGTGGCAATGTGATCTTCAAATTTCTCTCTCAATCGGTGCAGGCCATGCCCTATCACATTTACACGGTCGCGGCGAGAATTCCGCAGTCGGAGTACACCAAGCCCATGCAATATGGTTCCGTGTTTGTGTTCATGGTGCTGGTGATGATCCTGGCGGCTTTGTCCGTCTATCTCCGCATTCACTATCGTTCGAAACTCAAGTGGTGATCACCCGCTCCCGCCTGATTGAAAAACACGACTCACGAAAATTGATCGCAATGAGAGGTACTATGTCAGATACCAAAATGGACACCCAGCTTCCCAAGTCGGAAAAGAAACCCGAAAGCCAGGCCGTCGAACCAACCGGCGATATCGTGATCGATGTCGACGATGTCAGCTTCGCTTACGATGGTAAGAAGGAGGTGATTCGCAATGTGTCCATGGGCATTCGTTGCAATGAAGTCACCGCTTTCATCGGACCCTCGGGCTGCGGCAAGACGACGCTGCTTCGCTGTCTGAACCGGATGAACGATCTCATTCCGACGGCGGCGATCACCAACGGTGAGATCCGGATTCTCGACACCAACATCTACGATCCCGCCGTCGATGTGATCGAATTGCGGAAACACGTGGGGATGGTCTTCCAGAAGTACAATCCTTTTCCGAAATCGATTTACGAGAACGTGGCCTACGGTCTGCGCATCCAGGGCGTGCGGAACAAGGCGACGCTCGATCAGGCGGTGGAGGAAAGTCTCATCGCCGCCGGTCTCTGGTCGGAAGTGAAGGACCGTCTCGACGCGAGTGGCCTGGGACTCTCCGGCGGACAGCAGCAACGTCTCTGCATTGCCCGCACCATCGCCGTGCAGCCCAAGATCATTCTCATGGACGAACCCTGCTCGGCGCTCGATCCGATTTCGACCACCAAGATCGAGGATTTGATCACCCAGTTGAAAACGCATTTCACGATCGTGATCGTCACGCACAACATGCAGCAGGCGACCCGCGTCTCGGACAAGACGGCCTTTTTCTATCTCGGTGAACTGATCGAAATCGACGAGACGACCAAGGTCTTCAGCAATCCGAGCAAGAAACAGACAGAGGATTACATCTCGGGCCGGTTCGGCTGAACCTGCTTTCGATGTTTTCCTGTTTTTCGTTCGGCCGCCCGACGTGAGGTGTCCCGGATTCCGGCGGGCGGGATCGCGGGGATGACCAAGGCTTTTCCTTTTTCTTTCAAATGTCGAACGGGTCGGTGGTCGCGTTGGCCGCCCCGGAGGAGAGTTCCCTTTGTTACGAAAAAGGAACAAAGGGAACATTGTGAATTCTTTAAAGGAACTTAAGGATTTTGTCGGAATTCGTAAGATGAAAATCACTTTCGTTACCGATACCTACGCCCCGCAACCCAACGGAGTGGCCACCACCTTGCAGCGGCTCGTCCACGGGCTGCGGGATCGTGGTAACGAGGTCGATGTCATTCGACCCGCGGTTCTCGCCTGCGAAGAAGAGGGGATGAAAGTTCCCTCGGTATCCCTGCCGGGCTATCCCGAAGTTCGCGTCGGCCTGCCGATTCGTTTGATCCTGCAGGCCAAGTGGTACCGGCGGCGGCCCGACGTCATCTACGTGGCGACCGAAACGCCACTGGGCGCCTCCGCCATCAACGCCGCCCGTGCCTTGCGCATTCCGGTGGCGAGCGGATTTCACACCAACTTCCAGCAGTACATGGCGCACTACCAGTTGCCGTTGCTGGAGCGGGCCACGATGCGCTATCTGCGACACGTCCACAATCGGTCGCATTGCACCTTCGTTCCGTCGAGCGACGTCATCGCCGAACTGGATCGCCAGGGGTTCGAAAACCTGGAGCTTCTCCCGAAGGGGGTGGATACGAAGCTTTTTTCGCCCAAGCAACGCAATCTCCTGATGCGGAAGCGCTGGGGCGCCGGCGAAGGCGGCATGGTGGGTCTGTATGTCGGCCGGATCGCGGCGGAAAAAAACCTGCCCCTGGTGGTGAAAACCTTCACTGAACTGCAGCGGCGGTTTCCCGATTTCCGGGGCGTCTTCGTGGGTGACGGCCCGAAGCTGGCGGATTTGAAACTGCAACATCCGGAATTCATCTACGCCGGCGTGCGTTTCGGGGACGATCTGGTCCGACACTATACGTGGGCGGACATCTTCGTGTTTCCCAGCCTGACCGAGACCTTCGGCAACGTCACGCTCGAAGCCATGGCGAGTGGACTGGGCGTGATCGCCTTCGACTATGCGGCGGCCCGCCAGCACATCGTGAATGGTGAAAACGGATTCACCGTGCCTTTTGGCGACGAGGACGCGTTCATCGAGGCGGCCGTGGAGGCCCTGCGAAACGAAGAGCTTGCCTCCGTTCGCGAAGAGGCCCGGAAAAGCGCCCGAAAGGTGCGCTGGAAGAAAGTGGTCAAGCGGTTCGAAAATCGATTGAAGGATCTGATCCGCCGGCAATCTCCCGAAAAAGCAGACCCCCTCGAATTCGAACCCGCTGAGGCTGCATGAAAGAGAAAAAGGTATACGAGTCGATCATCATTTCCGACGTCCATCTCGGGACGAAGGATTCCAAGGCCGCCGAAGCCATCGAGTTTCTCAAGGCGAGTCGTTGCAAGCGGCTCATCCTGAATGGCGACATCGTCGATGGATGGGCGCTGAAGAGCGGGGGGAAGTGGCGGGACGCTCACACCAAGTTCATCCGCACCGTCCTCAAGAAAATGGAAAAGGAGGACACCGAGGTGATCTACCTCCGCGGCAATCACGATGACATTCTCGAGCGTTTCCTGCCCATCGCGTTTGGAAACCTGATCCTTGAGCACGAATACATCCACCAAACGCCGAAAGGAAAGTACCTCATCGTCCATGGCGATGGATTTGATTCCGTCACGACGAGTTGCAAGGCGGTCGCGATCCTGGGGTCCTACGGCTACGAGATTCTTCTTCGCATCAATCGCCTCTACAATCGCTGGCGCGCCTGGCGCGGGAAGGGCTACTTTTCGTTGAGCAAGGAGGTCAAGGCGCGGGTGAAATCGGCGGTGAGTTTCGTTGGCCGCTACGAGGAACAACTGCACCAGTTTGCCCGGACCAGAGGTTGCCGTGGGATCATTTGCGGCCATATTCATACGGCGGCCGACAAGATGCTGGGCGACGTTCACTACCTGAACAGCGGCGACTGGGTCGAATCGCTCACCGCGATCGTGGAAACCGAACCTGGCGAATTTTCTCTGATTAGCTACGATGATTTCCAGGCCGAAAAGGCTCTGCGAAAGACGGCGCTACCGGACGGGGAATCGGCCCTGCTCGAAGAGGGCGAGGAGAACGAAACGGAACTGCGCCCGGTGGAAACGGTCGCCGCCTGAGCAATGAGGAGTGGTGCGATGCTGACTCCTGATGAACAAAAAGTTGTGACGTGAACGAGCCCCGATTTAAATACCTGACATTTCTCATGCCTGAAAACGGAACTTCCCATACGCTGGCGGCCTTCGATGTCGCCCTCAAAGATGCCCGCAGCCACGTCCTGACGATGGCCAGCATCACCCAGCAGAACCTCGAAAACGCGATCAAGGGGCTCCTGACCCGGAATGCGGAACTCTGCAACGAGGCGATCGCGGAGGATGAGGACGTTAACAATCTCGAACGGCAGATCGACCGTGAAGGCTTCGAGATCCTGATGCGATTCAATCCGGTCGCCAGCGATCTCCGCGAGGTCCTCGCGGGCATGAAAGTGGCGAACAACCTGGAGCGGGTCTCCGACCAGGCCGAGAGCATCGCCCGCCGCGCTCGGAAGGTGTTGAAATTCTCCGAAATTCCGGAGATCCAGCAGATCGAAGCCATCTATGACCTCTCGTCGGGAATGCTTCGGGATGCCATTCGCGCCTACTCCGAGGGTGATGTAGCGCTGGGGATCGCGCTCGTGGAGCGTGACGAGGAACTGGACAAGATGCATCGCAAGATGATCAAGGAATTCACCAAGGCCATCGAGCGGGACACCACCCATTTGAAAGTCTACTTTCACCTCATTTTCATCGTCCGTTGTCTCGAGCGGATCGGCGATCACGCCGCCAACATCGCCGAGGACACCATCTTCGCGGAACGGGCAACCGACGTCCGTCATATGGATCCCGGGGCCGCCGCGGAAGAGGTGGGCGTGATCCCCCCGCAAAGCTGAACCGGTAGTGGGGAAGCGATCAATGGCGGCGAAGGCCAGCCGATTGATGGACTTGCCAAGCCGGTGATTCGCCGGTTCCTTGGCTTCCGATGCAGCTCTTCCTGCTACTGTTTATCGTCGTCCTCGCCCTCACCATGTGGGTGCGCGGCAAATTCCGCAAAGCCTACGACGAGGAACTGAAAAACATCGCCGCCTCGGGCCTCACCGGAGCCGAGCTGGCGCGTCGCATCCTCATGGCGCGCGGCATCGAAGTGGTGGAAATCGTCCGCGGCCGGGGACTCTTTGCCGATTTCTACGACCCGGCTCGGAAGCGTCTCACCCTGGCGCCGCAGCATTTTTCCGGCTCCACCTACGCGGCGCTGGGCATCGCGGCTCACGAGGCCGGTCACGTCCTCCAGCATCGGGAGGGACATCATCCCCTGCATTGGCGGGTCTCCGCCATTCGGGCGACCATGTGGTTGAGCCTGCCGCTGGTGGTGCTCGGTTTGTTGATGATCATTCTGCCCGGGTTCGGCAAGACCGGCGTCATGGTGCTGTGCGCGGGCTGGTCCATGGTGGCGGGATACAATCTCCTCACGCTGCCGGTCGAACTGGACGCGACCGAGCGGGTGCGCCGCGTCATCGACGAGA
Source organism: Verrucomicrobiia bacterium (assembly GCA_020439945.1). GTDB lineage: Bacteria > Verrucomicrobiota > Verrucomicrobiia > Verrucomicrobiales > DEV007 > JAEUHH01. Next base: position 118,838 of record JAGRPB010000002.1, on the reverse strand, counting down.
TGCGGCCCAAGCCGTTCAGTTGCCTCGAGGAGAAACTGGGCGTTGAGAGGATGATGCGCGCGGCGAGCGCGGCCCACGTCGATGGAGTCTTCAACGTCATCTCGTGGTTGGGTTCGTGGTTCCTGCCCGCCGCCGAACCGAAAAAGGATTGAGTCGCGGCGATCGTTGATCCCGAGGCGGCGAGCGATTTCATTGGAAAAAACGTCGCGGCGCGCAAGGGTGCCCCTGTTTCATGCCTGTGCTTATCGACATCCTCTGGCTCGTCGCGGGATTGGTGGCTCTGTATTTCGGGGCCGAATGGCTCGTCGGCGCCTCGGCGAAGCTGGCCGTGCGTCTCGGCATCAGCCCGCTGGTGGTCGGTCTGACCGTGGTCGCTTTCGGAACCAGCTCGCCGGAGTTGTTCGTGAGTTACCAGTTCAACTTCGAGGGTCTCGCCGACATGGCGGTGGGCAATGTCATCGGGTCGAACATCTGCAACATCGGTCTCATTCTCGGCATCAGCGCACTGCTCTATGGGTTGGCGGTGAAGGCGGAATTGCTGCGGCGCGACATGCCGATCCTGCTGCTCACCACCGGAGTATTCGTCTGGATGATCTGGGATCGCCAACTCGGCCGCGGGGAAGGCATCGTGCTCGCCGTCGGGGTCATCGCCTACACCGTTTATTGCATCTGGGAATCGAAACGCGAAAAGAATCCCGAGGTGCTCAAGGAATTCGAGGAAGAGTTCGGGGCGAAGGACCAGGTCGAGTCCGAGCCTTTGTGGAAACTCCTCGGACTCATTCTCATCGGGCTCGTGGCGCTCTATTTCGGGGCGGAATGGTTGAAAAAAGGGGGCGTCAATCTGGCGGAACGACTCGGCGTTCCCAGTTCCGTCATCTCGCTGACCCTGGTCGCCTTCGCCACCTCCGTTCCCGAGCTCGCCACCTCCGTCGTCGCCGCCATGAAGCGCGAGGGCGACATCATCATCGGCAACGTGGTCGGTTCCTGCATCTTCAACCTGCTCTGTGTGATGGGATTCACCGCGTTGGCCAAGCCCATGGTCATCGCGGAAATTTCCGTGGTCGATCTCGCCGTGATGGGGGCCTTCACCGTGGCCATGCTGCCCATGATGCTCACCCGCCAGAAGATCGGGCGCGCCGAGGGTGCCATCCTCCTGCTCGGCTACGGCGCCTACGTCGTCTTCCTCTACTTTGATCGAATCGCGCCCGCCACCGGAGCCTGAACGAACCTTCCTGTTTTTGTTTGATGATGGAAAACCCGACCGACACCCGCATTCTCGTCACCGGCGGCGCCGGATTCATCGGCAGCGCCATCGTCTGGGCGCTGAACGAACGCGGCTTCGAGAACATCCTCGTTTCCGACCGGCTTCACGCCGACGAGAAATGGAAAAACCTCGTGCCGCTGAAATTCGCCGACTACCTGGATGCCGACGATCTGCTCGCGGCCGTGGATCGGGGCGACGATCTCGGGGGCATCGGCAAGGTCTTCCACCTCGGCGCCTGCTCCGCCACCACGGAAAAGGATACCGACTACCTGATGCGGAACAATTTCGAGTACACCAAGCGGCTGGCGCGCTGGTCGCTGGAACGAAACGCCCGCTTTGTCTACGCCTCGTCCGCCGCCACCTACGGTGATGGCGCCAACGGCATGGATGATCAACTCGAGGACCTGCACCTGCTTCGTCCGCTGAACATGTACGGGTATTCGAAGCACCTGTTCGACCTCTACGCCCGGCGCCACGGCTTCCTCGACCGCATCGTGGGGCTCAAGTATTTCAACGTCTACGGACCCAACGAGGGTCACAAGGGCGACATGCGCAGCGTGGTTCACAAGGCCTTCGCCCAGATCCGGGAAACCGGGAAGGTGGGACTATTCAAGAGCTACCGACCCGACTACGAACACGGTCGTCAGCAGCGCGATTTCCTCTACGTGAAAGACGCCGTGGCCATGACACTGTTCCTCGCCGATCAACCCCAGGCCGGCGGGCTGTTCAATCTCGGTTCCGGCGTCGCCAATTCGTGGATCGATCTCGCCGAGGCCATCTTCGCGGCCCTGGACCTGGAACCGCGGATCGACTTTGTCGAAATGCCGGAAAGCCTGCGCGAAAAATACCAGTATTACACCTGCGCCAACATCGCCAAGCTTCGCGAAGCGGGTTACGACCACCCGATTGCCTCACTGCGTGAAGCGGTGGCCGATTATGTGCGAAACTATCTCGCCAAGGGGCTTGGTCTCGGCGAGTAGGGGCTTGTCCCGGTCGACGCGTCAGAATCACGCGGTGGCGTTCGTGGGATCGGGATCGTCCAGGTTGGGCAACCCGAAGATCACGCGGGCTTCGGGCTTCATCAGAACGATCAGGGTGAACACGCCGAGGATCGTTCCGAAGGGCATGAAAAGGCACTCCAGGCCGGCGATGATCAGGCAGAAGGTGTGGGACCGATGACTGGCCAACCGTCGGCCCGCGAGGATGACAAGAATCGCGAAAACCCAGAGGATCAGGATGCCGATCGCGCCGATCGTGATGAAGACACCGCCGAACATGGCCTGGGCGGCTTCGGCTTCCTCCATGGCCTTGAGGCGCTTTTCTTCCGCGGCAACGAGTGATTCCGCGTTCTTCCCGCCCGATTCCGAGTCCGGTTCCGCGGCGTGTTCGGACGTCGGCGAATCGGAGACGGAAATTTCGGGAGTTGACGGCTCGGGCATCAACACCACCATCAGCCCCATCGCCAGGTAGATGGCCGGGAACAGGGAAAAGAGGAAAAGGAATCCCCCGATGACGTAGTGAAAAATCGACAGCAGGCGGAGATGTTCGCGGACCTGATTCATGTTGGTCAGGCTAGGCGATTCTGAGTCGGAAACCGAGCGGAAAAACGGCATTGCGAGGAGGGGGCGACCGTGCGATTCAGAAACCTCCGATGAAAATCCCCCCGATCTTTCTCCCCTGTTTTCTCATGATCGCTGCCATCGCCGCCGCTGACGGCAATCCCGACGCCGGATTTCCGAAATCTCCCGAGGTGCGTCCGGACGGCAGCGTCACGTTCCGGCTCAAGGCACCCAAGGCCGGAGCGGTGGAACTCAAGGGACGACTCGCCAAGGGCAAGACCTTCCTGAAAAAAGGGGAGGGAGGGCTCTGGGAACTGACGCTGGGACCCGTGGAACCCGGCATCTACAGTTACCATTTCGAGGTCGACGGCATGCACACCATGGATCCGCACAATCGCTGGGTGAAGGGATGGCGGATCAGTGAAAATCTCGTCGAGGTTCCGGCCGATCCCCCCGCGGCGTGGCAGGAGGCGGCCGTGCCTCACGGCGTCGTTCATCATCACGTCTACCGGTCGGGACCGCTGGAGGTGGATCGCGAATGTTTTGTCTACACGCCTCCCGGTTACGAGAACGATCCCGAGCGTCGCTTCCCGGTGCTCTATCTCCTCCACGGATCCGGAGACGACGCCTCGGCCTGGACAAGGATTGGGCGGGCGAATTTCATCGCCGACAATCTCATCGCAGCGGGCAAGGTCGAGCCGCTCGTGATCGTGATGCCGTACGGCCATGGTCACCGACCGCAGGCCGACCTGGATTCGCTCGACGACAAGGACACCTGGTATCGCGAAAACAACGCGGCGGTGTTTGCGGATTTTTTCGGAGAAGTCGTGCCCTTGGCGGAAACCCGGTATCGCCTCGCTTCCGGACCTGGGAACACCGCCATCGCGGGTCTCAGCATGGGCGGAGGGCAATCACTCGAACTGGGCTTGAATCATCCGGAAAAATTTGGCTGGGTGGCCGGCTTCAGTTCCGGGGTTCCCGGGAAAAAGGAAGCCGTGGCCGCCCAGTATGCCGATTTCGATCCGAAGGCGTCGTGGAAGAAAATCTGGATCGGTTGTGGGAAGGACGATTTCCTCCTGGAGCGAAACGAGTTTTTCCACCAGTGGCTCACCGACCAGGGTGTCGATCACGAATTCCACCTCAGCGAAGGCGGGCACCAATGGTTCGTCTGGCGCGACTACCTGGAGAGCTGGCTCGGAAGCGGCCTGTTTCGTTGACCGGCTGACTCAACAGGGTTGGGTCCGCGACCTGACCCTCTTAGGTCTTACTTTTTCGAGCCGGCACGCGCCTTTTCGATCATCTCGGCCAGCGTCACCGGGGCGCCGCCACGGCGCTTGCTTTCATCGGCGGCGGCCATGAAGGCGAAAATCTCGATCGTGGTGTCGGCGGAAACCGGCGGCTTTTTGGTGTGAAAGAACTTCACCATTTCCGCCATCATTTCCGGGTAGGCGCCGGCCGCTTTTTCGTCGATCACGGCCTTCGAACCGAACACCTTCACGCCGTAGACCGTCTTCGAGGCGCGGGTGCCGATGAGCGTGCCGATCTTGCCGCCTTCCCAGAGTCCGGTGACCACATCGGTGCCGTCGGTGTGAGTGCGCGTGACGCTCTGGCAGCCGGTGCCGATGACGGTGAACAAGGCCTCGGTCGGGTGAATGCCGTACCAGGCGAGATCGAGATGGTGTTCCTCCAGCGAAGCGGGTCCGAAACTGAGAACGGCGGCGACGTCTCCCACATCGGCCGTCGCCGCGGCGACCACGCCGGAGTGGAATCGGAGGTTCGACGCGCTCCAGATGGGCGTGCCGTGTTTTTTGGCGAGATCGAAAAGCGCGATGACATCTTCCAGCGAAGCGGCGGCGGGCTTGTCGACGTAGGTGGGAATGCCCGCCTCGATGGAGGGGCGGGCCTGCTCGAGGTGGGGGCGACCATCGACGCTTTCCACCATCACGACATCGACGTCGGGCAGCATCGCCTCGATGGAATCATACATTTTCACGCCGAAATCCTTGCTCAGCGTTTCCACGTAGCCGTCGATCCGGGTGACGCTGGACTCGATGTCGGCGCTGGATTGCGGAACCGCGGCGACCACGCGAACGTCGTATTGGTTGGCGGGATCGTGGAGGATCTTCGTGAAAGCGAGCGCATGCGAGGTGTCGAGACCGATCATGCCGACGCGAATGGGATCGCCGCTCTTTTCCTGGCCGAGCAGGGGCGAGAGCGAAACGAGGAGGGCGAGGCACGACAGGGAAAGAAATCGTCTGGTCATGCCCGTCGTTCTAGCGGTCGGAGCGGTCGGGTGATAGTCCGCGATGCGGCCACCTTTTCTCGAATGAGGGGGAAAGTTCGTGCGTCTTCCCTTGGTTCCCGACTGGCAATGGATCGGGAAATGGGGTTCAATGGCGTCTCATGTCACTACGGTTCGGAATCCGCGGTAAAATCGCCCTGCTGGTCGTGGTGGCCGCGGCGATTTCGGCCTATCTGGTCGCTCGACTCCTTTCGCGTTCCGCCGAGGATCTCGTCCGCAATCACGAACTGGTCGACCTCGGCGACGAGGCCCAACTGCGTGGCTGGGAACTGGCGGACCAGGTCGATGGTCTGAGGGAGGATCTGATCGCTTTGCGTTACAGTCTCGGATTTCAGGAACAACTCGCCAGGGCAAACGCCGATTCGGAATCGCTACGGGAATCTGCCGAAGCCGCCTGTCGACGCTACTGGAGCCGCTATCTCAGGATCGATGTGCTGACCTGGCCGAACGGTCAGGCGGAGCCGGATGTCCGCCTGATCGAGGAAAAGGCGATCCTGGCGGATGATTCGGCGGAATGGGCGCCGACACCGGATTCGTTCATTCGTGAAGGCAGCAACCGGGTTCTGCTTCAATCGGAAATCATGCGTGCCCTGGTGAAGCGCAGGCATCTCGAGACCGGCGAAATCGTGGATCGCTGGGAGCCGGTGGTCTGGGCCAGCGCGACCCTGGCGATGCCGGACGCGGGACCGGAGGCGCCGACCATGGTGGTTCGTATCCTGATGACACTGGATGACGCGCAGTCGCCGCGGCACTTGTTCACGCTCGTTTCTCCGGATGGAAAGGTGCTCGTGCGCCCCGACGAATTCGAGGAAGAGAACGGGGCGGAAAACGACGCGATTTTCGAGAGCATCATCACCGATCCGGAGGTGCAGGAAGGCATGCGACTCTCCGCCGACGAGGGAGCGGAACGCTCTCCCGGGCTGGTCATCGACGAACCGCAGGTCGACGGACTGAAGCTGTTCGAATACCTGCCGTTGGCGTCGAACTACTGGTTTCTTGAGGGGATTCCCGGCGACGCGCTCCACGAAGCGATCGAGAACGATGATGAGGAGGACCAGAACCGCTTCCTGGATCAGCTTCGATTGGAATGCGAAAACGATGGACGCATCGGTGGATTGCGGGGTGGAGTGAGGGAACTGAGACTGCTGTCGCCGTCGCCGGAGCGGCTTGAGTCATTGAAAGCAAAAGTCACCGCGGCCCTGGCGGATCGTTTCGGCGAGACGCGGGTGCGTTTTCACTGGCGTCAGCCGGTCGCCTGCGACCAGATCCACGCCTGGGCCGTCCGTCTCGGGCTCGGGACGGTGGAGAAAAAAACCGGTTACCTGCTCATCTACGCCGTTCTCGATGACGAACTCGCCTCGAGCATTCACCAGGAAATGACGGCACTCCGGCGCTTCGCCTTTCTCGTCGCCATTTTCGCCGGTGCCATCGCGTTCATGATTTCGCTGTTTTTCGTCAAGCCGCTCCAACGCATGACCCTCACCGCGCAGCGGGTGGCCGAAGCGGATCCGAACCGGCTACCCAGCCAGTTGAGACGGCTCGTCGACCACCTGCCGGTCAGCCGTCGTGACGAGGTGGGCGACATCGCCCGGGCCTCGAAGCGTCTTTTCGAGGAAGTGCTCGACAGCCAGGAGAAGCTGGAAAACCGGGTTCGCGAACGGACCGCCAAGCTGGCTCAGGCGAATCTCGACCTGGAGGAAGCCAACGAACAGCTCATGAGCCTGAGCCGGGAAAAGGACGCCTTCGTGGCGAAAGTCAGTCACGACCTGCGCCAACCGCTCAACGCGATTTTCCTCCAGGTGGAGGCCTTGAAGCTTTCGGATTTGGATGAACTGCAGGCCAAGGACGTGCAGCGCATTCATGACCACGCAGCCCGCGAGCTGAACCTGGTGAACGACATTCTCGAGTACCAGAAGATCATCATGGGCGCCGAGACACTCGTTCGCGACGAGATCGACATCGCGGCGTTGCTCGAGGATCTGGAGGCCGCCCACGCCCCGACGGCCAAAGCCAAGGGTCTGGCTTTCGAAACCGAAGCCGGGCCGAACATCGGTACTTTCGAGGCGGATCGGCGACGACTCCGGCAGGTGCTGGACAACCTGTGCACCAACGCCTGCAAGTTCACCAGCGAGGGGAAGGTAAGGATCGAGGCGATCGATCGCGTTGTCGGCGGCGAGCCGTGGGTCGAGTTCGTCGTCATCGACACCGGTCGCGGGATGAAACCGGAGGAACAGGCCAAGGCGTTCGTTCCCTTCGTGTCCAACAAGCAGGGCAACGAGGGCGGCACCGGCCTGGGACTTTCCATCTGCAAGGAACTCTGCGTGCAGATGGGCGGCAAAGTTGGTTTTGTGAGCGAACCGGGAGAAGGCACCCGGTTCACCGTGCTGCTTCCCCGAAAAGCGACCTCGAGCCGGTACGAAAGCGGCGAAATGTCTCAGGAAATGCCGGCGGCGCCACTTTCGGATGAAGAAGCGACTGTTGAAAAAGCCGCGCCCCCGGCGGAGGAAAAACCGGATCCGGGAACGGAAATTCTGGTGATCGATGACGACGAATGGATCCGCACCCTGATGCGGAGAACCCTGGAGGGTGAAGGTTACCAGGTGATCACCGCTTCCGATGGCGATGAGGGGCTACGCCTGGCCAAGAAACGTTTCCCCGATGCGATCACCCTGGATATCGTCATGCCGGGACTCGATGGATGGGAAGTGCTGGCGAAGCTGAAGTCCGATCCCGACACGGAATCGATCCCGGTGATCATGGTCTCGGTGATGGGAGATCGCTCGGAAAGCCTCGCGCTGGGGGTGGAGGATTGCCTCGTCAAGCCGGTCGATCTCGGTCGTCTCTCGCGGGTCATGCGGCGTGTCACGGGTCGGGATGGCGAAAGACATTTGCTGGTGGTGGACGACGACAATCCCTCGCGCGAAGCGCTCCGTCGCCTGCTGGTGGAGGAAGGTTGGCAACCGGTCGAGGCCGGCAGCGGCAGCGAGGCGCTCGAAAAACTTCAGGAGGTGCGGCCCGCCGCCATCATTCTCGATCTGCTGATGCCGGAAATGGACGGCTTCGAGTTTCTTCTCGAGTTGTCCCGTCACCCCGAATGGAACGGCATTCCCATCCTCGTGCTCACCGGCGCCCATCCGAACACCCAGGAATCCGCCTTCCTGAAGCGGCGGGTCGACGAAGTCATCGAAAAGGGCGAAACGTCGGCGCGGCAGGTGATCGATCGACTTCGAGCGCGACTGGGTTGAACGCCTCGCCGGAAAGAACCATCTCCCATGCCCCGAATTCTCCTCATCGAAGACGACGCCGACAACATCAGCCTGCTGACGCGCCTGCTGGAGCACCATGGCTACGAGATGTCGGTGGCCAAGCATGCCGCCGCCGGACTGGAGAAGGCCCGGGAAGAAAAGCCCGACCTCATTCTCATGGATCTCGAACTTCCCGAAGGTCCCGACGGACAACCCGACCCGAACGCCGGACTCAATGCCACCCGAACCCTGAAGGCGGATGAGACCACCGCGGGGATTCCCGTGATCGCTCTCACGGCGCACACCATGGCCCAGCATCGGGAGCGCATCACCTCGGCCGGTTGCGACGATTTCCAGGAGAAACCGATCTTCCCCTTCCAGAGTCTGCTCGACAAGATTGGACAGCTGCTCGCTTGACGAAGAGGAATCACCGGGAGTCGGCCCGCTCTCGAAAGGCTTTCACCTCGAGGGCTTCGTCGAGCTTTTGTTCCGAGGTGAAACGGTCCTGCAGGTTCTGGAGAGCGTTTTCATACTGGGTCTGCAGAGTGGCTTCGTCCTCGAGTCTCTTCGACTCGTATTCGGCTGATTTTTCGCGATAGGTTTGCCGCAGTTCCCGCAGAGGCTCGGGCAGGGACGGGTCGTCGGATTCCGGAATCGGCTCACCGGCGCGGACCCGTTCCGCCTCATCCCGCCAGGCGACCGCCGTATCGAGATCCCGCTTGGCGGAAGCCTCGGCCTGCCGTTCTTCCAGGTGATTGAGATAAAACTGGTTCAGCTGGCCGATGGAGTCCTCCCAGGGGCCGCTGACTTTCTCGCGGTAGCTTTCTTCGAGAATCTCCATGAGCTCGGCAATGGCGACGCCGGCCTCGGTGTGGGATGCCTCGGGAATGACGGGAGCTTCCGGCGCGTTCTCCGTCGTCGTTTCACTGGATTCGACGTCCGGCCGCAGGTTGGCGGGGCGCCAGGCAAAAATCAGCGGCCCGGCGAATTCGAGGCTGACTTCGGTGGGTAATTGTCGGAGGAAACCCGGGACCGGCGCCAATCGACCATTGTTGCCGATCACGATGAGTCGGCCCTCGCGATCCCTTGCCACCAGGGAATCCGCCGTGCCATGGATCGAGACGATACCGTCTTCCGGCAATTTGGCTTCGATCTTCGAGGCGCCCCAACTGAGTAGCGAACCGTCCTCGCGCAAGGCGTAGGTGTTGCCGAAACTGCAAGCGATGTCGTTCACTCCCGAGACGTTCTGCGGCATCTCCAGTTGATCGAAATCATTCGTCCCCCAGGTCGCAACGGTGCCATCCTCTCGAAGTGCGGCGACATGGGCGTAGCCGGCGGAGATCCGGGTGACCGAGTCGAGATTTTCGGGAAGGTCGGTGGCGCCGGAACCGCCCCAGGCGATCACCGTACCGTCTTCGCGGAGTGCGACCGAGTAATCCCGACCCGCTCCGATGGCCGTGACTTTGGCGAGATCCGGCGGCACGTCGCATTGTCCCGCGTCGTTGGCACCCCAGGCGATCACGGTCCCATCGGGACGCAGTGCGAGCGCGTGAAAAGCGCCCGCGGCGACCTCGGTGGCGATCGCGGCTCCGGGTGGAAAGTCGAGTTGTCCCTCCGAATTATCTCCCCAGGCCACCGTTCGTCCGTTCATCTGAATCCCGATCGCGAAGCGTCGCAGGTTGTCCACCTGGGGCGGACTCTGGCCGAGGCTCAACCTCGCGAGAGGCTTCATGTCTTGAGGCAGTCCGGCGATCGGCCCCGTGGTTTCGAGTCCGTCGGGCGAGCGGCTGATGATCGAGAGATTCGCCTGATTGCGGCGACCGAGGTCGGAGGCCTTGCGACCGAGCTTGTCGCGAAAGGCGGAAAAATTCGAGGGTCGGTCCTCGCTGGGATCGCCGGAGCGGCGTCGGGAGAAATCGCGGGGCGGAATCCCCGGGCCGCCCTCCGGTCCGGGAGGCAGTTTTGGTTTTTCGTTGGCGGGAACTCTCGGAGAGGCAGTTTCTTTTTTGGGCGAAGCCGTGACCTGGTTGCCCGGTTTCGGTTCCTTTTCCACCGGCTCGTGTGCGGCGGTGGCGGCACTGCGGTGTTTTTCCTTCCGGTGTTCCCGTCTCAGGAAGGTGAGCAGCAGACCCGCGCCGATCGAGGCGGCCACGATCGTGGTGACGATCGGGAAAAGGCTGCCCGGCGCTTTCGACTTCTTGACCGGAGTGGGCTCGGGTTTTGGCGACGACGCGTGGGTGCGGATCTCGGTCAGGCGATCGGTGATCTCTGCCGCGCTCTGGAATCGCGAATCGGGATCGCTCTGCATGGCGCGGACCACCACTTCGTCGAGACGCGAGTCGAGCGCCGCGTCCGTCTCCGACGGCAGGGGAAACGCGCCGCGGGGCAGACGACCGGTGAGCATCTGGTACATCACCACTCCCAGCGAGTAGATGTCCGATCGCCAATCGACCTCGTGATTGCCATCGAGTTGTTCGGGCGCCGCATAATCCGGAGTGCCCATGGAAATCTCCGCCATCGTGAGCGCGGTCTGGGGATGATCGCCCGTCAGTTTCGCGAGACCGAAGTCGGCGATTTTCACCCGGCCTTCCTGGTCGATGAGAATGTTGGCCGGCTTGATGTCCCGATGCACGATGCCACGCTCGTGGGCATACTGGATGGCGTCGCAAATCTGGGGAATCCATCCGTAGAAATGGTCGAGGGTCAACTCGCCTCCCGAAATCAACTGGTGCAGATCGGCGCCCTCGATGTATTCCATCACGAAGTAGAGCTGACCGTCCGACGTTTCGCCAAAATCGAAGACCGAAACGATGTGCGGATGACTGAGCTGGGCCATCGATTGCGCTTCGCGTTCGAACCGTTCCGCGAAACCCAGCTCGTCGTCGGGAATGGGCGGCAGGATCTTGACCGCCACGTAGCGGTTCAGTTTCGGCTGGCGCGCCTGGTAGACGGCGCCCATGCCTCCCGCGCCGATGAGCCGGACGAATTCATACTGGGGCAGGATCGCGCCCAGTTCCTCCACCGTCGGCGGCGTGAAACCACGACCGGTCGGCGATGGCGAAGCGCGGCCGGGCGTCTCGGGACGCGATGGGGATTCGTCGCTGACCATGGAAAATATCTCGGGCATTATCGCATGATAGAACCCGAAGTCATGCCGCGAGTTCCGCTCAGTCGGCGGGCGGCATGACGTGACCCACCGGGCGCGCCTCGGTTTTCAGTGCCTCCTGGTAGTCGGTGCAGAGCTTGGACATGGTCTTGATCAGCTCGGCGTATTTCGATTCCTGGTGCAGGCTCGTCGTTTCCCCGGGGTCGCTGGCCAGGTTATAGAGTTGCGGGTGAGAGTAGTCCACCATGCCGTTAGTCGACTTTTCCGGCGCCGGGTAGATCTCCTTGTATTTCCCCGGCATCATCAGTTTCCACTTTGAGGATCGAACGACCCAGGGGCTGTAAAAGAACGTGTCGCGGGGAGAGGAGGCGACGCGGCCGGACAGATAGGGCCACACATCCATGCCATCGATCTTGCGATCCTCGGGCAGCGAGGCGCCCGCGAGACCGGCGAAGGTGGGAAGAAAATCGATCGTCGAAACGATGTCATCCAGCACCAGGCCGGGAGGGATATGCCCCGGCCAACGCATCACGCAGGGAACGCGGTGACCGCCTTCGAAACGGGTGAATTTCCCGTCGCGCAGCGGATCGGCATGACCGCCATGCGCCCCCATGCTCAACCAGGGACCGTTGTCGGAGGTGAAAATCACCCAGGTGTTCTCGTCGAGCCCGGCCTCTGCGATCGCGTTCAGGATCACTCCCATGCTCCAATCGAGTTCTTCGATCACGTCGCCGTAGAGACCGTAGTCCGCCGAACCGGAAAAGGGTTCGCTCACGAACAGCGGCACATGGGGCATGGTGTGGGGGAGATAGAGAAAGAAGGGATCTTCCCGATGCTGACGAATGAACTGGACCGCGCGTTCCGTGTAGCGGCGGGTCAGATATCGCTGGTCGGGATTCGTCTCGATGATCGATTCGTCCTCGAGCAGCGGAATCGGCGGAAAGTCTTTTTTGAAATCCTTCGGTTTTCCCCGCCACCAACCCATGTCGTTGGAATAGGGGATGCCGAAGTACTCGTCGAACCCCTGCTTGGTGGGAAGGAAGGCCGTGTCATCGCCGAGGTGCCACTTGCCGATACAGGCGGTGGCGTAGTCTTTCGTTTTCAGGGTCTCGGCGATGGTGATCTCGTCCGGATTCAATCCCGTCGTGCCTGGTCCGGCCGGCTGGTCGTCCTTCGCCCGGGTCGGAAAGAGCACGCCGGTGATGCCGACGCGATCCGGATAGCAACCCGTCAGCAGAGCCGCCCTCGAGGCCGAGCAGACGGAGGCGGGAACATAGAAATTGGTCAGCTTCGCGCCTTCCTTCGCCATCCGATCGAGGTTCGGTGTCTCGAAATCCTTCGCCCCAAAACAGCCCAAGTCCGCGTAGCCGAGGTCGTCGGCGAAGATGAGAATGAAGTTTGGTGGACGCGTTTCCTCAGCCTGACTGAACAGGGTCAGGCCGGCGAGTAAACAGGGTAGGATGATGAGCCGGCGACGCATCGGGAAGGTCGGTAACGAAATCACCATTTCGGGATCGGCGAAACCGGCAAATCGGCGCGGATGATCTCGATGCCGTTGAGTTCGGCTGCTCGGGGCTCCGATGGCGAAATCTCCAACTCGAAGAGCCCGTCTTCCCCGATCGACCCCTCGACTTCAATGGTCTCAGTCCGGTCCGGCACGGGATCGGAAACGAGAAGGCTGCCTTCGAATCTCAAGGAGGAAAGATCCGTGGCCCAGTAGGAAATCCTGAATCGATACTTGCCTGGCTTGAGTCCTCCGACCGTTACTTTCCGGATTCCGCGGACTCCGGATCCCGCCACCCAGGGCCAGCCGGCGCCGCCATTCTCCAGGAAGAGCGAGTGCTGGTAAAAGGTCTCCAGTTCCTCCAAGGGCGGCTCGGTGGTGATCGCGATTTCCGGGGACGGTCCGCCGACATTGGGCACGTCGAGCCAGAGGGTGCCGTCATCGGTGACGCGGTCGCCGGGGGCGCCGAAGTTGAGTCCGAGGCGCCGGATCTTTCCATCGAGTGAACCGGGTTCAACGGCGCCCCACGAAGCCCATTGCTCGAAGGTTTCGGGCATGCTGACGAGTGCCAGCGACATCGGCAGGGGATAGCTGCAGGTACAGCCTTCGTAGAAGTAGGGGAGATTGAGAATGCCGTTCGCGGGAATGATGCTGTTGGTGCAGCCGCTGCGGGGGCCGCTGATGTTGATGGTGCCGCTCTCGATCCGCTTGTCGTAAAAGGCCGGCGTGCCGGAGCGCATCGAGTAGAGGAGCCCGTAATCGACCCCTCCATCGCAGCCGTAGCTTTTCGGAAAAACGCGCGGCTCGGTTTCGCCGGTCAAAGGGTTGACGCGTTCGCCGGCGCGGGGGGCGTCGGGCTTCCAGTCGTCTTTCTGGCGAGGCGGTCGATACTGGGCGGGTTGAATGGTCTGCTTGTCGACCTGGGAAAAACTCTGCCGAAGCTCGGGAACTTCGTCCGCGGCGAACTGGCGGCCGGTGTAGACATCGGTGAACTCGGTGTCGAGCAGGCGATAGTCGATCTTGCCCTGCCGGGTGGAAGCGTCGGTCCAGTCCTTCGGATTCGAGATCATGACGCCGTCGATGAATTTCGGCTGCGGCGAACGCTTGAAATGGGTAACCGAATCGCCGAACCAGAGTAGGCCGAGCGGCGCCTTGACGAGTTGATCCTCGCTCGGTGCCCAGTCGCCGGTGTAGTTGCTGGAACCTTCGAGCGGCCCCTGGCGGGTGATAACGGTCCAGCCGTCGGATGTCTCGATCACGGCGCGAGAAAGTTGGGCCTTCTCGGCGACATTCGACAACTCAGTGGCCTGACTCATGATCTGTCCTCCATAGGGTCGCAGTGATTGGTAAAGGTCGCCAAGTTGCTTGACGGAAACGGACAGGTTGGGCTCGATCAGGATCAAATCGGCGAAATAGGGAGGCAGCCGGACTGCCATGGGCTCGTTCGTCTCGATGACGTGAACCCGATTTCCCGGGAATCGTTTTTCCCTGAGTTTCTCTACCTGATCAGCGCTGGAATCGACGGCGACGATTTCGAGTTCCGTGGATGGCAGTAAACGCGAAATTTGCGCCCCGTTTTCCACGCCGAGGAGCACGGCGTGGCCGCGTTGCGGAAAGTTGAACGGGGTTTTTACCTCTTTCGGTTTGGGGAACTCGACTTCGGGAAGGGAGTGGGTAAGGATTGATTTCCCGGCGTTCGGTTCTCCATAACAGCGGAGTTGTCCGTCCGCGCCTACGACAAAAAGCCTACCGTCTCCCGCCACCATCGAGACGATTTTTTCGTCCAAGCCGGGCAAACCCTCGGCGAATTTCCACTCCCGATAGCGGGTGCGGAGGGTGCTCCGGATTTCCGGCAGGCCTTCGTTCCGCATCTTGTCCTCGTGCGGCTTGGCGTTGACGTCCTCGTCAAAAAGCAAACCGCGTCGCTTCAATTTCAGTGCTTCCTTTTCCGACGGGGTCGAGGCGAACCAGCCTCCGGGAAGACGACCGGGAGCGGGCAGTTCGAATTCCTTCAACTCTCCAGTCTGCAAATCGAAACGCGCCGGATAAGCCTGGCTGCTGGGAACGACGAGGTCGTCGCCATCGATGAGCAGGTAGCCTTGCGGCGCCAGGCCTCCGTAGGCTTCGGCATTGTGGGGATGCACCTGGTAGCGGTAGGCGGCGCGGTCGTTGCGCCAGATCGTCTCGCCGGTGGCGGCGTCGACGCAGAAAACGAAGGTGCCTTCCAGCGGCCAGACGCCGGCGGCGAAATAGACGCGATCCTCGTGCAGAAGCGGTCCGCCGCGAACGGGCCACACGGAAATGAGCCGGCCGTTGCCGAGCACGAGGCGTTCGGAGGGAACGGCGCGCTTTTTCCAGGCGAGGGAACCGTCCGAGGCCTTCACGCAATACACGCAGCCGTCGTCGGATCCAAAGATGACGCGACCTTTTCCCGCTGCCGGCGCGAATCGAACCGGACCGTTGGTGAAAAATTTCCAGAGTTCCTCGCCGGTGTCGGTGTCGAAGGCGGTGACGCTGTCTTCGGAGTTGGAGGCGACGAACACGCGCTTGCCCAGGACGATGGGTTCGGGCGCGGCGTCGAATTGCAGGCGCACGTCGCGATAGGCCGGCTCGGAGGGCGGAAGGACGCGGGTCCAGAGCAAGTCGAGTTTCCCCGGAAGTGCCTCGTTCGAGGTCGCGGTTCGTCCCGGATCGTGTCGCCACATGGGCCAGTCACCGGCAGACGCGGACGCGGTGGCGGCGAACGAAACGATCATCGCGAGGATCAGTCGTGGAACGAGCATGGCAACAGCCTAGCGCAACGGAGCCGACAGTGGAATCGATCAACGCTCCCTCAATCGCGGGCTTTCCAAGGGGTGAGCGAAATGTCAGACTCTCCCTGTGTTTGTCCCCCGTCATTGTCTCTCCTTGTCTGTTTTTGTTTCCCTGATCGCCCTGGCTACCGCGGCGCTTGCCTGCCAGGTGCCGGTGTTTCGTTTCGCCCTGGAACGCTGGGTGGCCGACGCCTATCAGGTTTCGATCGCTCCGGGTGCGTCGGGGAAATTCTCGGCGGAGGAGCAGGCGGCTGTCGATTTTCTGAAAAGCCAGGAGCCCGATCGCCTGAGTCCGATGGAGACCGGAGTGTTTGCGAACCTGGATGTCGAAGTCAGTGAGACCCCGGCCGAGGGAGCTGCCGGTGGCGCGACGATGACGGTGACCTACCCGCAGAAGATCCGCGGATTCCAACTGAAACCGATCTGGGAAGGGCCGCTGACGATGGAGAACGCCCGCTTGCTGATCGATTCGCCCGCCCGGCGCGAATTGGTGAAGCGACTGCTGGCCGGCCAGTCGGCGATCTGGGTTCTGATCGAGAGCGGCGATCCCGAAACTGATGACGCCGCCGCCGACACGGTCGCCGCCGCGGCGGGAAAAGCGAAAGAGACGCTGCGCATTCCCGACGGCGTGATGACCCGGCAGGAGGCCGAGTCGGCAGAGAATTTCGCCGCGGTGAATGCCGACGATGTGCTCCGGTCCGAGGTGCCGCTGAAGATCGACTTCTCCGTCCTCCGCATCGGACGCAACGACCCGGCGGAAGCGCTGTTCCTGCCCATGGTGCTGAACATCGAAGATGACCTCAGTCAATTCGAGAAGGAGACGATGGTGTTTCCCGTCTTCGGTCGCGGACGTCTGCTTGAGCCGCTCATTGGCCGCGGCATTCACGCCGACAACGTGATCGAGTACGGCGCGTACATCTGCGGCGCCTGCTCCTGCGAGGTGAAGGATCAGAACCCGGGTGTCGATCTGCTTTTCACCGCTGACTGGGACGCGGCGCTTCACGGAAGCGAGGTGGTGATTGACAAGATCCTGCCGCCCCTTGAGGGAACGGGCATACTGGCCCAGGCGGCGTCCGTCGAGGAAAACGGCAAGGCGGGGGATTCGACCGAGCCGGTGTCATCTCCCGCCGAAACAGCGCCCGCAGAAACTGAGGTGTCGGATGGGATTCCCCGGAGTTCGGTCACCGTGTTGTCCCTGATCGGGTTGGCGTCCGCCCTGGTCGTCATTCTCGGACTGGGCACCTATTTTATTCTTCGCCGGAAAACGCCATGACCCTCGCTCGTCTCATCCTGCGGGAAATTCGTCATCGCAAAACCAACTTTGCCCTCTCCGTGCTCGGCGCGGTGATCGCCGTGGCGGTGGTGCTGGCCACGCTCGGTTCGCTCCGGGCCTACGACCGCCAGACGGAAGCCGTGGTCGACCAGATGGAAGAGGCGACGAAATCGGAGATGGCCAAGCTGGAAGACGAGATCCGGAAGTCGATGAAAGGACTCGGGTTCAATCTTTTCATTTTTCCGGCGGGTCAGGACATGGGCGAGGTCTACTCCGAAGGCTTTGCCTCGAAAACGATGCCGGAAGCCTATGTCACGAAACTGGCCGAGAGCGGCGTGGTCACGGTGAATCACTTGCTGCCCAGCCTGACGAAGAAGCTGGAGTGGCCGGAGCAGAAACGGACCGTGATCCTGATCGGGGTGCGCGGCGAGGTGCCGATCGCGTTTCGCAAACCCAAGGCGCCGATCATCGATCCGGTGGCGCCGGGCGAACTCGTGCTCGGTTATGAATTGCACCGCAGCCTGGGGCTCGAGAAGGGTGATCCGGTGACCTTCATGGGAAAGAACTTCAAGGTTTCGGACACCTATGAAGCGCGCGGTTCGAAGGACGATATCACACTCTGGATGAATCTCGGCGAGTGCCAGGCGATGCTCGGAATGCAGGAAAAGATCAACGCGATCCAGGCGCTCGAATGCAACTGCGCCACCGTTGATCGGCTCGGCGAGATCCGGACCGAGTTGATGGAAATCCTGCCGGACACCCAGATCATCGAAACGCAGAGCACCGCGCTCGCCCGGGCCGAGGCCCGCAACCAGGCGTCCGCCACCGCGAAAGCCCAGATCGAGGCGAAGAAAGAACAGCGAGCGCTCCTGCGGGCGGAACGGGAAAAACTCGCCGGCTGGCTGCTGCCCGTGGTCGCGCTGGTCTCGATGATCTGGATCGGTCTGCTGGCCTTCATCAACGTGCGCGAGCGACTGCCCGAGATCGGCATTCTCCGCGCCATCGGCGTGAAAGGACGCACCATACTCGGCGCCTTCCTCGGCCGGGCCATCCTGGCCGGACTTGTCGGAGGCATCATCGGCGCCGTCATCGCGGAATTCGTGAGGCTACCGTCGATGGATTCCGGGCTCATCATCGAAACCGGGGAATGGATCGCCGCCATCTCTGCCGCGCCGGTGCTGGCGGCGCTCGCCGCGTGGCTGCCCTCGCTCGCCGCCGCCCAGCGCGATCCGGCGGAGGTTTTACGTTATGACTGACCTTGGAGGGCGGACCTCCGGGGCCGCCCCCGTTCGAATTGACCCCATGTCGCAATCAACCAACACCGCTCTCGATGAAGCTTCGGCGGACACGGAGATCCGCCCTCCCGTGCTTTCCATCTCGGAAGTCGCGAAGCAATACCGGACGACGGAAGGCACCGTTCAGGCGATCGACCACGTTTCGCTGTCGCTGGAACCCGGCGACTTCGTCGCGCTGCATGGACCGAGCGGTTGCGGCAAATCGACGCTTCTCCTGATGGCGGGCGCCCTGCTTTCGCCCGACAGCGGGACGATCGCCATTTCCGGGGAAAATCCCTACGCGCTGGGTGCCGAGGCGCGGGCGGCCTTTCGCGCGAACCGGGTCGGTTTTGTGTTTCAACAATTTCACCTCATCCCTTTCCTCGATGTGCTCGACAACGTGCTCGTCGGAGAATTGGCGGGAACATTGCCCCATGGCGAGTTTCGTGAACGGGCCCGTGAATTGCTCGATCGTTTCCAGCTCGGTCACCGGCTCCATCACGTGCCGTCGAAACTGAGTATCGGTGAACAACAGCGGGTCGCGCTCGCCCGCGCATTCCTGCGTTCGCCGAGCCTGATTCTCGCCGACGAGCCGACCGGGAATCTCGATGCCGAAAACGCGGCCATCATCCTGGAGCATCTCGGAGATTTCGCCGCTTCCGGCGAGGGCGCCGTCCTCATGGTGACGCACGACGATCGGGCCAAAGCGGTGGCGGGAAGATCGGTCGAGATGCGGGGAGGACGTCTGGTTTAACCCTGTTGAGTCGGGGAGTTAACCCTGTTGAGCCGGCATCGATTCACCAGGCTTTCGCCATGGAGGGATGGAGCCTGCTCTGTGGAAGGTGTTTTTGGTGCGCGGTTGATGGGGCTGAGAGAGATCCCTCGACTCGCAGGCTCGCTCGGAATGACAAGTAAAGGTGGAATGCTTGGGAGCGATGAGATTTCAAGATTTGCCTGTCTCAGCCATCGCCCTCACTTCGGCAAATCGGGAAATGAATGGATTTTCCAAAACCGTAAGCCTTGTCATCCCGAGCGAAGCCGAGGGATCTCTCTCTGCCCAAATGCTGTTCGCCTTCTGTTTTCTTCCCAGTCAGTAGCCTTTTCTCTTCTGCGCGAGCCCGACCAATGGTCATCTTTGCGACCTCACCCCATTCCCTTTGTCCAAACGCTTCCCGCGCGATCGCTGTCGATCCGGTAATCGGAAAAGTGCCGGTTGAAAATCGTGGCTCCCAGTCGCTCGGACCGGGCGAGGGGATCCTCCGGATCGTCCTCGACATCGCCGCGCCGGTTGCCGATTCCCTGAACCGCTCCGACGAATTCGCTGTGAGTGTAGCGGGAGAACTCCTGGATCGAATGAATCACGCCGAGCGTCGCGCCGGGATAGGTTTCCTCGGAACTGATGAGCAGGCCGATGCGTTTTCGCGACATGCCGTCGATGTTGGCCGCGCTCTCGGGACACGAGGCGGCGTAGTAGCAGAAGGTGCGATCGAAGAAGGTCTTCAGCTGACCGCTCATGCCGTACCAGTAGAGTGGAGTGGCGAAGATGACGCCGTCAGCGGGCAGATAGTGATCGAGAAACAGTTCGCGAAAACCGTCTTCGATCCCGCACTCGCCGTCTTCTTTCCGGCATTGGCGGCAATCGCGGAGAAAGGCGCTGACGTGATCATCGACCTGGAACAACTCGACCTGGTGCCCGGCTTCGTTGGCCC
This sequence comes from Verrucomicrobiia bacterium, assembly GCA_020439945.1. Classification (GTDB taxonomy): domain Bacteria; phylum Verrucomicrobiota; class Verrucomicrobiia; order Verrucomicrobiales; family DEV007; genus JAEUHH01. The sequence continues at coordinate 98,789 of JAGRPB010000002.1, read as the reverse complement.
CGTGGGCGGCGGATTCGGCGAGTCGAATCGAATTGCCGTCGCGACGCGGACTGGAACTGAGAACGAGGAGTTTTTTCATGGAAGTCGGTGGTTTTCAGCCGGTGAGGGGAGCCTGAACTGTGCCACCTTTCGCCTCTCGTTCTCGTCATCGCGCCAGAGCTTTCGCTTGCCGTCGATGGGCGCCCTCCCGATGATGGAAATCCCATGCCCCAGGTGACTTTCAGCTACACAGGACAACTCGCCAACGCGGCGGGAACTCCGGAGGAAACGCTCGATTTGGCGGAAGGTGCGCTCTTGCGCGCCGCGCTGGATGACCTCGCCTCTCGATACGATGGCCGGTGGCGCGAAATGATCTTCGACGATGGCGGGAACGTGCGATCCACGGTGCTGATCGTGCTGGATGGGGAGCAGGCCACCGGCGACAAGAATGCGATCTCGCTCGACGGCGTCCGGACCGTGATGCTGATGACGCCGATCGCGGGTGGATGAAGAGTTGAAGAGAGGATGCTGAAATTCTGCAGGAACCCGCTTGGCGGATCAATCACCGGCAGGGATGCCGGTGTCACACTGAATGAAAGACGACTACCAACTCACCGATCTCGACCGCGCATTCTACGAATGGCAGCTCGATGTGCCTGGTTTCGGTGAAGCCGGGCAGGCGAAGCTGCGAAATGCCACGGCACTGGTCTCGCGCGCCGGAGGACTCGGTGGACCGTTGGCCTTTTCTCTGGCCGCGGCGGGGATCGGGAAGCTGGTCATCGCTCACGCCGGCGATCTCCGCCATGACGATCTCAATCGCCAGATCCTGATGCGACACGATGGAATCGGAAAGCCGAGGGTGGACTCGCTCGTGACCACGCTCCGGAGTTTCAATCCGAACGTGGAAGTGGAGGCGATCGCCGAAAACGTCAGCGACGCCAACGCCGCCGAACTCGTGGCAAAGGTAGACATCGTATTCGGCGCGGCGCCGCTGTTTGAGGAACGTTTCGCACTCAATCGCGAATGTGTCCGCCAGAACAAGCCACTCATCGATGCCGCCATGTTCAGTCTCGAGGGACAGGTGATCTCGATCGTGCCCGGGAAGACGCCCTGTCTCGCCTGTCTCTATCCCGAGGTGCCGCCGCACTGGAAACGGCGCTTCCCGGTATTTGGCGCGGTTTCGGCCCTTGCCGCGAACATCGCGGCGATGGAGGGAATCAAGCTGCTGGCGGGAATCGGAGAAGTCACCTTGAACCGGATGATCTACTTTGATACCGCTACGATGCGTTTCCAGCAGATCCGGATTCAGCGGAATCCGGACTGCGCCGTCTGTCAGTCCCAGCCCCCGTCATGAAATCGAACTCCCCATTCGCAATCCTCGCCACGCTCGCCGTGGGAACCGTCCTGGTTTCCTGCGGAGATGATTCCAACTCCTCGTCATCTCCTTCGGTTGGGGGCGAAAACTCCCTCGTCATGTTCTGCGCCGCGGGAATGAAGCAGCCGGTGACGGCGATCGCCGAACAGTACGAAGCCGAAACGGGCACCAAGGTGCAGTTGCAGTTCGCCGGGTCCGGAACGCTGCTCTCCAGCCTGGAAGTGGCGCCGGGCGATATTTACCTGGCCGCGGATTCCAGCTACACCAATCTGGCGAAGCAGAAGGGACTCGTCGCCGAGACGATGCTGGTCTCCTACATGCGGGCCGGTTTCGGAGTGCCCAAGGGCAATCCCAAGAAAATCTCGAAACTCGCCGACGTGAAGCGGGAGGATCTTCGGATCGGCATCGGAAATCCGGACGCGGCTTCGGTCGGAAAATTCACCCAGAAGGTGCTGGCGGAGGAGGGACTCTGGGAAGGCTTCAAACCGGAAGTCCAGTTCCCCACCGTGAACGAACTGGCCAACGCGATCAAGCTCGGCACCGTGGACGCCGCCATTCTCTGGGACGCGGTGGCCCACCAGTATCCGGAAATCGAATTCGTGGGCGTGCCGGAATTCGATGCCCGGAAGAAGGACATCACCGTCGGTGTATTGACGAAATCGAGCAAGCCCACGGAAGCGCTGAAGTTTTGCCGCTACCTGACCGCCCGCGACAAGGGGTTGCCGATTTTTGAGAAAGACGGCTACGAGATCATCGCCGGCGACGAATGGGCCGAGCATCCTGAGATCGAGCTTTTCAGCGGCGCCATGCTGCGACCGGCGATCGAGGAGACGATCGCGAAGTTCGAGGAACGCGAGGGTGTCACCATCACCCCGATCTTCAACGGCTGCGGCATTCTCGTCGCCCAGATGAAGGCGGGGGAGACGCCGGATGCCTACTTTTCCTGCGATGTGAAATTTCTCGACATGGTCCAGGACCGGTTCGGCGAAAGGACCATCGTGACCGCCAATGAAATGGTGATCCTCACCGAGAAGGGCAATCCGAAAGGGATCAAAACACTGGACGACTTGACCAAACCGGGAATGCGGCTCGGTCTCGCCCACCCGGAAAAATCGGCCCTGGGATTCCTGACGAAGTACCTGCTGGAGCAGGAAGGGCTCTATCAGAAAATCGTCGACTCAGGGAACCTCAAGCTCGATTCGCCGACGGGCGACTTTCTCGTCAACCAGCTCAAGGCGGGCTCGCTCGATGCGGTCATCGTCTACCGGAGCAACGCCATGGCGGCGGCCTCGACGGCGGAGGACTTCGACATTCTCAACATCCACCGGCCCAATGCCATCGCCACCCAGCCGTTCGCGGTGGCGAAAAGTTCGCGCTATCCGCGACTGTTGACCCGCTTCCTCGAGGCCTGCGTTTCCGAGACGGGTAAGGAACGCTTCCTGAAATATGGCTTTCGTTGGGAGTTGAGCCAGGAGGCGGCGAAGGCGAACGCCAAACCGTGAAACGCACGCTTCATCAGGGCGGGACCGACCTGCTTTTCTTTGCCGCCCTGGTGTCGCTTGGCGGCATCTATCTGTTGCTCATCGTCGGCATGCTGGTGGCCGATGTCCACTACGCCGGCACCAACGTTTCCGGTCGGGAATTTGCGGATCTCCTGAAAAACGAGAATATCCGCTACTCGGTCTGGCTCACTCTGGTCAGTTGTACGATTTCCGCCTTGCTCTCGATCGTGGTGGCGGTGCCGGCGGGATACCTGCTCTCGCGCTACGCTTTCCGGGGAAAGGTGCTCATCGATGCCGTGCTCGATATCCCCATCGTGCTGCCGCCGCTGGTGGTGGGGCTGAGCCTCCTGATTTTGTTCAACAAGATGCCGCCGGAATCGTGGGGGATGGGAACGTTCGAGGAAATGGTCCGGCGTGTTTTCGGTGAGAACGCCGGGGTGACCTACAAGATTCCCGCCGTGATCATCGCGCAGTTTTCGGTGTCGTGTGCCTTCGCGGTGCGAACCATGCGCAATACGTTCGACCAGATCTCGCCCCGCACCGAGCAGGTGGCGAGAACCTTGGGGTGCTCGCGGGCGCGGGCCTTTTTTTCGGTGGTGGTGCCGGAATCCTGGCGCGGCATTTCCACGGCGGGCACGCTGGCCTGGACGCGGGCGATGGGAGAATTCGGTCCCATTCTCGTTTTCGCCAGCACCATCCGGGGACGGACTGAAGTGCTCTCGAGCACGGTGTTCCTCGAGATCAGTATCGGCAATCTCGAGGGAGCGGTGATGGTGTCGCTCCTGATGGTGACGATCGCCATCGTCGTGCTCGTCGCGGTGCGGGCCTGGGACAAGAACCAGCAACACCGTATCCTGATTTGAACTGTTGAGGCTGATGAGAGAAAGGAACCGCTGATTGACGCTTATCTTCGCTGATTTTTTTACCACACATGAACACGGAGGGATTCAGATCGATTAGCCCAAGTGGAAAGGTGAAGCGGCTATCGGCTTACCGATCAGAAAACCTGTGTTCATCTGCGTCCATCTGCGGTTCGACTTCATTGCCATGATCTCCGTCCACAACCTCGGCGTCCGCGCCGGTGACTTCCGGCTCGACGGAATTTCCTTCGAGATTCCGGCGGGCGGATATGGCGTGCTCATGGGAAAGACGGGTTGCGGCAAGACGACCATTCTCGAAGCCATCTGCGGGCTGAAGCAGGTGACGGGCGGTACCATTCGATTGGGAGATCGCGATGTCACCGAGTTGCCCGCGAGCCGCCGAGGGATTGGTTTCGTGCCCCAGGACGGCACCCTGTTTTCGACGATGACGGTGCGACAGCATCTCGCCTTCGGTCCGAAGGTGCAGGGCTGGTCAAAATCGGAGATCGAGAAGCGGGTCGATGAGTTGGCCGGTGAGCTGGGAATCGAGTCCCTGTTGAAGCGAAAGCCCTTCGGTCTCAGTGGCGGCGAACGTCAGCGAGTGTCGCTCGGTCGAGCCCTGGCGGTAAAGCCGCGGGTGATCTGTCTGGACGAGCCGCTCAGCGCGCTCGATGAGGATACCCACGCGGAGATGACGGCGCTGATCAAGCGGCTGGTTTCGGAGAATGGGATCACCGCTCTCCACATCACCCACAGCCGCAAGGAAGCCGAGGCAATCGCTGATCGAATCTTCTTTCTCGAACAAGGGAAGCTGCGGGTATTTTCGACCTCAGAAAAGGAGACGACATGAGGAAAAAATTCTGGGTCAAAGCCTTGCTGTGTGTGTTGGCGATTGAGCTGCTGGGTGGGTTGGGAGGTTTCATCACCAGCACCTCGGTGAAGGACTGGTATCCCACGCTGGAGAAACCGCCGGGCACCCCGCCGAACTGGGTTTTTGGACCTGTCTGGACAACGCTCTACGCACTGATGGGCATCGCCTTGGCTCGGGTCTGGCATCAAGGCGAGACCGGGCTTCCGAAAAAACGGGCACTGACCTGGTTTGCCATCCAGATGGCGCTCAACGTGATCTGGACCCCGGTGTTTTTCGGCCTGCACCAGCTCGGCGCGGCGCTGGTGGTGATCGTACTGTTGTGGATCGCCATCCTGATGACGAATCGGAAGTTCTGTCCGATTGATCGCCTCGCGTCGTGGCTGCTGGTTCCCTACCTCGTGTGGGTGAGTTACGCCTCCTATCTCAACGCCGGCAACTGGTGGCTGAATCGATGAATGACCTCGACCTCTTCGTTGCCGATCTTCGAGAAATGCTGACCGCGGAAGCCGACCCTGAACGGGCGGCGGGAATGCGGGCTTACCTGAGGGATCGATTCGTCTTTTTCGGGATCGGGACGGAACCGAGACGGCGACTGTTGCGGACCTTCGTCGCGCGGCGTGGTGGTTGGCCGAAAGTGGAGCAGGCGAAAGAGCTAAGCCGAATGCTTTGGTCCCAGCCCGAGCGTGAGATGCACTACTGCGGTCAGGAACTGCTGGAAAAACGGTTGCGACTGCTCGGGCCGGGTGATTTGGCGCTGATCGAGGAATTGCTGACCCATCAAGCCTGGTGGGACACCGTCGATGTCCTGGCTACGAAGCTCGCCAGCGACATCTTGAAACGGCATCGCGACCAGCTGGTTCACGCGACCACGCGTTGGCTCGACTCGGGAGATCTCTGGCTGCAACGCACCGCGATTCTCTGCCAGCTGAAATGGAAAGGCGAAACCGATACTGCGGTGCTGGTGACTGCCATCGAGAGAACCCGCGAGTCGCCCGAGTTTTTTCTCCGCAAGGCGATCGGCTGGGCCCTGCGGGAGTATGCCCGAACCGATCCGGACTGGGTGCGTGACTATGTCGATCGGACCGCGCTCAGTCCCTTGAGTCGCCGCGAGGCACTCAAGCACCTGGGGTGAGACCAGGATCGTCGCGCTCCGGTTTCGCGGTCATCGATGTGACCGGCACGAAACGTCCGTGGGCGTCCGCCCGAAGTCGCTGGATGTCCTCCGCGCGGGTGCGGGACAGGGGCACCGTCTGGCGAATCTCGTGAAGCAAAAGCTCGGTGGTCAACGGCTGTCGCTGGTAGAGCGATTCGTAGAGGGCGGCGATGATGGCTTGCTCAATTTCGGCACCTGAGAAACCCTCGGTGGCGACGACCAGTGCGGCGAGATCGAAGGTTTCGGTCTCCTGATTTCGGCGCCGGAGATGAATGTCGAAAATGTGGTGACGCTCGCCGGCGTTCGGCAGATCGATGAAGAAAATCTCGTCGAAACGCCCCTTGCGAAGAAACTCGGGCGGCAGGGCGAAGAGGTCGTTGGAGGTACCGACCACGAAAACGGCGGCGGATTTTTCCTGCAGCCAGGTGAGGAATCCACCGAGCAGGCGTTGGCTGGTGCCGCCGTCGGTGCTCTCGCCACCGCTGGCTCCGCCACCGAACGCTTTCTCGATTTCATCGATCCAGAGGACCGCCGGCGCCAGTGATTCGGCGAGGCGTGTGGCCTTCCGGAAATTGCGCTCCGATTCGCCGATGTATTTGTTGTAGAGCCGCCCGGCGTCGAGTTTCAGCAACGGGACGTTCCAATCGCGGGCGATCAGTTTGGCGGCGAGAGATTTGCCGCAACCCTGTACGCCGGTGAGGAGGACACCCTTGGGTGGTTCGAGGTTGAGCGCCTGCGCCTCCGGGGAAAAACCGACCGTGGCCCGCTGCAACCAGCGCTTGAGGTTGTCGAATCCTCCCAAGGCCGGCAGGTCGTCGCCTGGGGGAAAGTATTCGAGCACGCTGTCCTCGCGGATCTGCTTTGCTTTTTCCTGAATGATGCGCCAGCAATCGTCGAGATCGATGACGCCGTCGTCCAGCGCGGCTCGAGCGATGCACTGGCGGGCCTGGTTCAAGGTCATGCCGTTGAGACTCTGGATGAGACTCTCGCGAGTATGGGGATCGGTGGGAGCAGCGCCGAGTTGCCCGCGTTCCTGGAGCGAGCGGACGGTGGCGTCCAATTCGGCGCCAATCTCTTCCGCAGTCGGTAACTGAAGTTCGAAGTGAGCCGCCATCGCGGCGATTTCCGGCGGGAGCTCGATACCGTGCCCGGAAACCACGAGACAGGAGCGGGTGTGGAGGAATTGGGTGGCCACCTCGCGAAACTGACGGGCGGTGGCGGGATCCTTGAGAAACGGGGCGATATCCTTGAGGAAGAAAAGGGATTCGCAGCTTAGTTGCTGGAGGTACTGAAGTGCGGCGAGAGGATGGGTGGTAGACCGGTCGAGCGCTCGCCTATCGGCATCCCGGCAAAGGCCTTCGGTGGCCGACCAGGTGAAGATCGGCATCACCAGTTCGTCGCTGATTTCTTCGAGCAATCGAGCGAGCCGGGATTCCTCCAACGAGTCCACCACGATCACCGGATGAAAGGACTCGACGAGGAGCCGGAAGTCGGGGGCGGTGTTGCTCATGGAAACCGGTAATGAAAGAACACTCGCGGCGGCCGGCAAGGGACGGCCACGGCGCCGTCGGAATCAGTGCTCACCGTTGACAGTCAGGAAGCTGACCGCCACCTGCTGTCCTGTCTCGGGTTCAAATCCCGACGGTTTCCCGCCACGTCTTCGCCATCAACTGGTGACCGTCCGCCGTCGGGTGAACGCCATCCTTTGCCCAGTGAGCGGGCTCGGTGCCGGAGGCGACGGCATCGTTGAACATTTTCTGAAAGGGTACCCAGATCGCATTGGCTTTCTTTGCCACCTCTTCGGCAAAAGCGCGGCGAGTTTCGAACTCAGGGAACCAGGTGTCGTTGACGGCGCCGGTCTTGAGCACGAAAGGTTCGCAGATCACCAGAGTCACGTCAGGCAGCGCTTTCTTCGTGCGATCCAACAGCGCGGTAAAGCCATCGCGATAGATTTCCGGGGTGCCGTCGTAACGACCGTTGAGTTTGTGCCAGATGTCGTTCACCCCGATGAGGATGCTCAGGATATTGGGCTTCAGATCGAGGCAATCTTTCTGCCAACGGGCATCGAGGTCGGGCACCTTGTTCCCGGAGATGCCTCGGTTGTAGATCTTCAGATCCAGATCGGCGTGGTCGGCCAACAAACCGTCCGCGATGAAATGCGGATAACCGCGCCCCAGCATGGCGCTGTCGTTGGCCTGGTCCTGCGTCTTCCGATCGCGACCGGCATCGGTGATCGAGTCGCCTTGGAAGAGAATGACATTCCCTTTCGCCAATTTCGGCGCCTCGGCGCGGGAGGTCGATGGAGAAAAAGAAAGCGCGGCGGCGGCGCTGCCGGTCAGACCGGCAACGAGGGCGTCACGGCGGGAGAGCAGGGAGTTTTCGAGGTTCATGGCGGAAGCATTGATGAAATGCCCAAATGGCGCGAGCGAAAAACTCCACGATGAAAAATTGGCGTTCAATCGATAGGCTCCGCCTCCGACGATAATCTTCTTCTCTCGGCTTCCTCGATCTCCCATTCATCGCGCCGGTCTCTGAAGAACTGGGCTATTTCTTCCAAAGTGGGAGCGGGATCGATCAGATTCTCAAAGCGAGCGCAGAGCCGCCGATCAGCACAAAACCATTCAGCTCCGGCCGATCGTTCAGGAATCTCCAAACAGCGTCAGTTTCTGGAATCAGCACGTCGGAAACCTTCTTCGATGTTGCGGAGAATACGTTCCACGATCGGTCGGGCACGCTGGGTTTCCGCGGTGTTCTCGAGATCGAGCATGGACCATTCGCGTTGGACCCGATTCAATCCGAAGGCCTCGACAACGTCGAGCAATTGATCGAACCGGGGCCGCGACAGCGCCGCGCGAATGCGAACGGAGTCGTTTGCCTGACGGTTGGACCAGACCAGACCGGGATGTTTTTGCCAAACGGGATGGATGGTGGTCGGCACGAGAAAAGTTATGCCCGTGCGCCCCGGATGGCAAGATGGGACGGGTGCCAAACTTGGTGGGACGTTGTCTGGAGCGATGCCGGTTTCTTTCAGGGTGTAGTTTGCATCCGAGCGGCCAACCGTTGCCGAACAGCGTTCATCTCCAGGATTCCTTCGAGGTGAGCGTTCGGCTTGAAGTCATTCGGAGCCGGCATAATCTCAATGACGGACAAGGCTTGATCGCGAAGAAAAACGTCGAGTTCGAAGAAGGTTGGAGAAGCTTTCAGGGAATCGATCACTCGTAAATTCTGCCCGTCGAAACGATCGGCCGCTATCCAGTGGAGATGTCCGTTTTCGGGACGACTTATGAGAATCAGGAGAGGATGCCGCGCGGCGAGCGATTGTGCGATCTCTCCAGTCGCGTTGGCGAGACTGGGGTCGATCATTCTCCAAGCCAACTCATCTTCCGCTAAAACCCGCAAGAGATCGGGATGGAGCGTTCCAGTCGTCGTAGAGTCGATGGGAACGGCGGGAATATCGACGCCAAGACGTATACGCAGGTTTTCTGATTCCGGATTCAACCCGAAACCGCGGTAGATCGCGCTTAGCGCATGCAGGCCGCAGGTATGGTTCTCGAACTGCTGCTCCGGCCAAAGGATCTCCGCAGCTCTATCTGGGTGAGAGATAGCATGGCTGGCGAGCATTTTCTCATCGATGCGGTTGGTGGTGGTCAACCCGATCAGAGGAGCGAACAACGCGACAACAACGCCCGCACCGAGGCAGGAACCGATCGCAATTTTTCCCGCTCGTCGGAGTCGGTGGGATGAAACTGGATGTGAAGAAGAAGAAATCACTGCTTACTTCAACGTCATCAGATACGCCATCACATCGGCCAGTTCCTGCGGATTCAGGAGCACGCCCATCGGCGGCATGGGAGAAACCGCGGCGGGGAATCCCTCGGCGAGCTTGGCGCCGGGATCGACGAGACTTTCCAGCAGGTAATCGGGTTCGTGCCGGGAGGCTACGCCATCGAGCGGCGGGCCGATGACACCTTCGCCGCGGCCCTCGACCTTGTGGCAGCGAATGCAGGCGGCGACCTGGTGCTCGTCAAAGATTTTGCGGCCTCGCTTGGCGTCGCCGGCGGTGAAGGGATCGATCTCTCCACCGATCGGTTCGTAGGTGAGTTCCTGAAGGGCGATGTCGTCCCACCAGGCGGTGCCGGTGGAAAGTCCCCAGCCGCCAAAGAGCAGGTTGATGCTGATGGTGTCGCGGTCGGCGGTGTTGAACTCGACACTCATCTCGGTCCAGTCGTTCTTTTTCTGGAGGCCTTCGGTACGCGCTGAATTGGCTCCCTGGATCTCGTGGACGTTCATCTGCGCGCCGCGTGCGCCGTTGATGCCCTGCGTTTTGATCCAGCCGCTGAGTCGGTAGTCAGTGTGCGGGGTCACCTTGACCTTGGTGAACCAACTGGTATCGGCCCCGTTCCCCGAGCCGATGAGAACGCTGCGTTTTCCGCTGTGGGCAAATTCCTCGTCGATCAGGTGACGGGCGGTGCCGCGATAGGTGCGCACTTCCCAATGCGTTGGCTGGCCGGCGTCGGTGAGTTCTTCGAACGACGCGTTCTTCAACAGGTTCGGTCCCAGTTTGGCCGGACCCTGGGCGCCCTGTTTCGCGCCGGCGGCCTTGAGCGCAAGCGCCAGCCACTCGTCGTCGCGGTTCTCCGGCGACTTCATCAACTGCTCGGCCGCCTGTTTGACGGCCTCGTTCTCGGGAAAAAGCGCCAGCTTGGTGAAAGCCGCCAGCCGGACGGCGGGATCGCGATCGGTGACCACCGCAGTGTCGAAGAACAACTGAATGGCGGCCTCGTCGTTTCCGAGGGCGCGGATGGCGTTGCGCTTGAGGTCGGTGTCCTCGCCGAGGAGCGCGAACTGGTGGGTGTCGCGATCGAGTTCACCGAGTCCCTCCAACGCCCAGAGCGCGTGGATGGCGGCGGGCGTCTTTCCGGTTTTCACCGTTTGCCGCAAGGAGGGCGCGGCGCCCCTTTTTTTGTTTTCAACAAGGAGGCGCTGGGCGGTCTGGCGCCAGAAGAGATTGCTGTCGCCAAGAGCCGCGACGAGTTCGTCGTCCGAGGCGCCGGCCAACGAGTCGATCTTCGACGGTTGCGCCTTTTCCCAGATCACTCGGTAGATTCGCCCGTGCTGGCGATCGCGATTGGGATTCTCGTGGGCGTTGCCTTTTCCGGTGACTCCCTCGTAGCCGCCGCGTTCGGAATTCGGCGTGGGGTTGTGCTGGATGATGAAATTGTACCAGTCCGCCACCCAGAGATTCCCGTCGGGCCCGATCTCGGCGGCGACGGGAGAAAACCACTCGTCGGCGCTGGCGAGAAAGCTGAAGGCGTTCCTGGCCCGATAGCCGGAGCCGTCTTTCTCAATGCGGAACCGGCCCAGGAGATCCCCGGTCGGTCCGCCGACGAAGGCCACCTGGTCACGATACCATTCGGGAAAGTTGGCCGAGGTGGCGAGGGCGTGACCGGCGCCCGCGGTGTAGGCGCCGAAGGCATCGACCTGGCGGATGTTCGGGGTGATGGGATGGAAATTCGGAGAGTCGGCGATCATCTTCGCGCTCATTCCCTTGCCCTCGTCACCGTAGATGCTCGCCGGCACCGCCCCGAAAAAACTCGGGTTGTTGTTGGCGGTGGAACCGAAGACATCACCGGCCGCATTGAAACCGAGGCCCCACGTGTTGTTGTTAAACTGGTGGAGAAACTCGATCGCCGAGCCGTCAGGCCGGAAACGGTAGAGACCGGAACCGAAGCGGTGCTGTCTTCCGCCGAGTTCGCCGTCGAAGGCCGAGTAGCCGACCGCGCCGTAGATCCAGTTGTCGAACCCGTAGCGGAGATTCGACGGACCGGCGTGGGTGTCGCGGGTGCCCCAACCGGTGAAGAGCGTGGTTTTGACGTCGGCCTTGTCGTCACCGTCCTCGTCCTTGAGAAACAGAAAATCCGGCGCCTGGGCGACGATGAGACCGCCGTTCCAGAAGGTGAGGGAGGTGGGAATGTTGAGCCCGTCGGCGAAAACCGTGACCTTGTCGCAACGCCCGTCACCGTCGGTGTCCTCGAGGATCTTGATGGTGTCGTTGCCGCCTGCCTCACGAACCTCGTTGGGATAGTCGACCGTCTCCGCGACCCAGAGGCGACCGCGCTCGTCCCAGGCCAGACCGATGGGGTTGACGATGTCGGGTTCGGCGGCGAAAAGCTCGATCCGGAATTCGACCGGTGCCTGGGTGTATTTCAGTGAATCCTCCGGCGAGAGGGGAAATTGCCACGGCAGGGGCTCCGGCCGCTTCTCGTAGTTGGGAATGTTGTCCCGCTTCTCGTATTTCAGCGGCGGGCGATCGGAGAGGAACTTTTCGTAACTCGAGCGCCGGGTGTCGCCGACCGCCCAGAGAATGCCGCGCTTCAGGAGTTGCTGGAATGCGGGCAGATTCCAGACCCGTTCGTCGTGACCGGAGGCGGTGTAGAAAACGCGACCCTGGCCCTGCTCCCGAACCCAGGTCCACGGTTCGGGTTCCGTGATGTTATCGTTTTCGGCCACCTCGCGCACCTGGAGCACGGTACGTCCCTCGGGATTGTGGCGCTCGTGAACGTAGGTCTCGTCCCAGGCCTCGAACTCGGGCACGTTCTGGATGGCGGCATGATCGGGTGCGATCGTCTTCGGGCGGAAGACGCCGGTCTGGTGATGGGCGAAGCGACCGCCGACGACCTGATCGAATTCCGGGATGTTTTGAAAACACCAACTAGCGCAGTGGATCGGGACGAAACCACCGCCGTTCTCGATGAAGGTCTTCAGGTTCTGCCAGTGGGTCGGATCGATTTCCTGGTGATTGGCGTAGAGCAGGACGGCGTCGAAGTGGTCGAGGTAATCCGCATCGCCGAAAGCGGCGACGGTGGTGGTGACGTAGTCGAAGTAGATGGCGTCGCGCCCCAGCGCCTGGGCCAGCATCGGGTAGTAGGCGTTGCTGTTGTGGTGTTCAACGTCGTGACCGACAAAAAGCACGCGGATCGGTCCGGAGTCCGGCCGGGCTTCCGCGGCGAGGCAGGTGAAGGCGATGACGGCTCCGAAAATGAAGCCGATGTGGGAGGTTTTCATGGGGGCAGTGGGGGATTTCGACCGTAACAAAATACGCGATCCGGGGAAATGCCGTCTTGCGGGAACGCGACTAAATTTATGACGAATCGGCCACGAGCATGAAGACCGAAACCCTCAGCCCCGAAGACCTCCGAGCGACGTTTTTCCAGGCCATGTCGCCGGCGACGCAGATCGGGGCGCTGCTCGATCACCTGCCGGAGGTGGCTTTCTTTGTCAAAGACCGGGCCTTTCGATTGGTGGCGGGCAATCGGAACTTCTGGGAACGCCTGGGTTGTCGATCGGAGAGTGACCTGGTGGGAAAAACAGATTTCGATCTGTTCCCGCCACATCTTGCCGAGCATTTTCGTCATGACGATGCCGAGGTCATGGAGAGCGGCCGGGCGAAGCTGCGGATCATCGAACTCTTCTTCAATCGCCAGGGGCTGCCCGACTGGTATTTCACCAACAAATTTCCCGTGTTCGGCAACGGAGGCGAAGTCATCGGGGTGATGGGCACCGTGCAGAGTTACGAGCGGCGGCGCGCGGCGATGACGCCGCACGTGCAACTCGACCGGGCCGTTACCTGGCTGCGGGAGCATTTTCGCGAACCCGTCGCCGTGACCGAATTGTCACGGATCGCCGGGATGTCCCTGCGGCAGTTCAACCGCCGCTTTCGCGAAGCCTTCGGAACGAGCCCGCGTGATTTCCTGGTGAAGACCCGCGTGCAGGCAGCTTGCGAGGCCTTGCGGACGTCGGAGTCGGCGATCGCCGAGATCGCGGTGGAGTTGGGATTTTACGACCAGAGTTCCTTCACCCAGCATTTCCGGCGTCACATGGGGGTGACCCCGCTGCAGTATCGAAAGGGCAATCGCCGCTAGATCCTCCTATTCCTATTCCCTTCGGAATAAGAAGAAGACGAAGAATAGGAATAGGAGTTGAGTAAACAGGGTAGGATGGCTGACTTGACCCTGTTCAGTCAGCCCCATTTGACGAACGCGGCCCAGGCGATTCCCAGGAGGATCAGGAGAACGGTAAACGCCCCGACCAGGCATCCGAAAGTTTTTCTCGATCTCCGCTCGAACGGAGTTTCTCCCACGAGGCTGTTGTCGCGAAGTTCGGAATCGGCATCCCGAAGGACCGAGAAAAAACGCAGGAGGGAATCCAGCCAATCGCCCATGGCATCATCTCAGGGCAGCATCGTTTTCAGCTGCGCCACGATCTTTTCCGCTTCCGTGCCGCGATAGCCTTGGGTTCTCAGCAATTCTTTCCCGTCAGGAGCGTAGACGACGATGGCCGGCATCTTGTCGACGTCGTATTTTTCCTCCAGGCTCAGAGCGAGTTCTCTCTCGTCTTCCGAAAGGGCGGCATAGGCATCGACATCGTAGACCATCAGCGACAGGTGCTGGCGGGCGAAATCCTGGAATACCGGAGTCGAGAAGACGTTTTCATCGAACTTCCGGCAGTGCTTGCAATCCGAGGACTTGAAAAGGAGAAAGAGCAGACGCTGTTCGGACTTCGCCTTTGCCTGGGCGGCGGCAAAGGTGGGCGCGGAGCTTGGTTCTGCCCTGACAGCAGTCGGCAGGCAGAGAGCGGATGCAATCGAGATGATCAGCGGGCGGAAAGCGAGCATGGGAGAGGCAGGAGGGGTGACGAGTCCGGTAAATCTTCCGAAGGCCGTCCCCGTTGGCAAGGGAGAAAGGAGGGGCGACAATCCTGTCGCCCGTTTCCCGATCATGAGGGCGACAGGAGGGTCGCCCCTCCCGATCACCAGATCGTTTCCTGGCGCGCCTTTGCCTCGGCGCGTTCGACCCGGGCCTGGTAGAGCTGGAACAAGCCGAGCGCGAACAGCAGGGACATGAGGAGGAGGAGCGATCCGCGAATGGCGATCGCTTTCAGCGAGGAGAGCTGCCAGCGGCGAAACGGCCAGAGCAGGATCGCGGCGCCGAGGTTGGTCGCATGGGTGATCAGGCAAAACAGGCAATTGCCTTCGATGACGAAAAGCAGGAGGGACAGCAAGGTTATCGAGACGATTGCGCCGAAACTCATGATCCAGGTGGCGATCGAAAGCAGAGCCGAGTCCCGGGAGCGCCACCAACTGCCGATCGCCACGATCCAGGAGCCGAAGTAGGCGCCGCCGAAAATGCCGAGGGGAATGCCCGCGATCTTGCCCCAGTGACTGCCGAGAACGCCGCTGCAGTCCAGCACCCGCACGCCGCAGCCGAGATCGGTGACGCCCTCGATCGGGGTGGCGTAGAGCGTCGCCACGGCCGCCGCGAAACCGAGCATCCCGAGTACCAGGGCGGCGATCGGGCGCCAGGCCGCGGGTGTGGGAGGGACGGGATCGGAGTTCATGGAGGAGGCTTCGCAGCAACGCTTGCGCTCTGGAAAAGGTCAAGGCCGCGGTGCGCTCGATCGCGCCGGGGATTTCGCTTTTCTCACCACGGGATTCCCCGGACGATAGTGACATGAACCCGCGAATTCTGGCTCTCTTCCTATTCCTGTCGACCTCGGCGACGACCCTGATTTTCGCCGATCCGATTGACGTGCCTCTCAAGGGGACGGTGCTGTTTCTCGGCGATTCGATCACCCACGCCGGTCACTACGTGTCGGACATCGAAGCGGTGCTGCTCGAGGAAGGCGTCGATCCGGACAGCTTCGAACTGATCAACCTCGGACTTCCCAGCGAAGGCGTCACCGGCCTTTCGGAACCGGTTCATCCCTTTCCCAGGCCCAACGTCCACGAACGTCTCGACCGGGCGCTGGAAAAGGTGAAACCGGATGTGGTCTTCGCCTGCTACGGGATGAACGACGGCATCTACTACCCGTTTTCCGAGGATCGCTTTGCGGCTTATCAGAAAGGGATGAACCAGCTCATCGAAAAGGTGAAGGCGACGGGAGCGCCTCTGGTCCTGATCACGCCGCCTCCCTTCGATCCTGAGCCGTTGCGGGCCGAGGGCAAGGTGAAAGGACCCGGGGCGGAGAGTTATTCGTGGATGGAGATTTACGAGAATTACGACACGGAGGTGCTGGCGAAGTATTCCGAGTGGGTGCTTTCCCAGAAAGACCGGGTCGAGGGTGTGATCGATGCCCGCACGCCGGTGCTTACCTATGTGGCCGAAAAACGGAAAACGGATCCGGATTTCACGTTGTCCAACGACGGGGTGCATCTCAACGAAGAGGGCCATCGCGTGCTCGCCAAGGCCGTCCTTTCCGCTCTCGGACGCGATCCGGGAGCGGTGGATCGGCTTGATGCGGAAAAGCTGCAGGCGATTCACGCCGATCAAATGGTGATGCACAGCGCGTGGGTCAGCCATGTCGGGCACCTGCGTCCGGGAGTCAAAGCGGGGCTTCCCCTGGGAATCGCGCGCGCCACGGTGGCGCTTCCGGAAGGGGAAAAGCCAGATGTCCTGTTCAACGGCCAGGATCTCAAGGGATGGGACGGCGACTCGAAGTTCTGGAGTGTCGAGGACGGGGTCATCGTGGGACGGAATCAAGGCACGGTGCCATCGAGCACCTACCTTTTCACCAGGGGCGTCTACCGTGATTTTCGCCTGCTCCTGGAGGTGAAGCAGACGGTCTCACCCGCGCATTCCACGATGCATTCCGCAGTGGCCGCGCTGGGCGAACGAATCGAGGACGAGGGCGGCAATGCCTTCGGATTTCGAGGGCCGCTGCTGATGTTCTGTCACGACTGGGGCGTGTGGGACGCGCATCGACGCAACCGGATCGTGCCGCCGAACCAGAAGGGCGGATTTCACGCCCAGACGGAAAGGACGGGCGACTGGAACCGGATCGAAATCCTGGTGAAGGGCAATCGGATTCGATTCGTGAACAATGGCGAGCTGGTGTTCGATTTCACCGACGAACCGAAGATGCTGCAGGAATCTCCCATCGGCCTGCAGCTGCACAAGAACGAGAAGCCGCAGGAATATCGCTTCCGCGGGTTGGTGCTGACGGAGAACCCGGGAGAGGAACTGGTGACCTTGGAAAAGGAATGAGACTCGCGCCAAGAATCTCGCCACCCCCGATGGCGCGAGTCTGCCGAGATTTCGGCGCGGAATGAAGCCGTTACTTCGTCGCGGCGGGATCGGGCGGGATGGGGGCCTCGTGTTTTTCCCGCACCACCAAGTCCTCCTGCGCGTTGATGGTCGAACCCGGAATCGCCGGCAGACCGAGCAGGCTGAGACTCAGGTTGCCGGAGTCGCCGTTGCGGATGGGCGGCTTCGGCGTGGTGTAGGGCGGGTTGGCGACGCCGGGATCGAGACGCGACGAGGACGACACCTCGTAGAGATCCTTGCCCGCGGGAACATCGGGGCCCCAGACGTAGTAGGGAATCGTGAAGTTGTCTTTTTCATCGGATTCACCATGTCCCTTGGCGCCGGTGAGACCACCGTGATCGGCGGTGAGAATGAGCCAGGTGTTTCCCTTCAGGTTCGGGTTTTTCTCGATCGCGTCGAGTACTCGGCCAACCAGTTCATCGACCCTGGCGACGGCTTGTAGGTAGGGACTGCCCGGGGTCACGTTCCACGATTCGGCGTGACCGGCACTGTCTGGATCGCGCAGGTGGAGCATGATGAAATCGGCGGGATCGGAAGCGAGATCCGCGACCAGGCGATCGACCAGGGTGTTGGTCTCGCTCTCCATGACATAGCGATCCAGCTTGTCGCGACCATTGTCCTCGCCGGTGGTGTCGGGGGCGCCGTTGTGGTCATCGTAGCTGATGTCGTAGAGCGAGAATTTCGATTTACTGGCGTAGAGTGCGGTGGAAAGGCCGTTGTCATGGGCGACGGCGAAGACGGAAGAGAGGTAGCCCTTGTGGTTCTTGTGTAGATTTTCTCCGAGCCGGGGATCGGAATTCTTGATCCAACTGTGACCTTCGGGTCCGGTGACGCCGCGACTGGTGATCATGGCGGTGTGATTCGGCAGGGTCACGGTGTAGACGACGTCGGTGCGGGCGTTGCTCGTCCACGCGCCCTCCTTGCGGAGTCGGAAAAAGGTGGGCGCCTTTTCGGGACCGAGCGCGTCAACCGCGTCCGGGCGCATGCCGTCGGCGCTGATGAAGATGACGTGCTTGCCGGTTTCCTGGGCGTGAAGCGCCGCAATCAGTGGCAGGCAGGCGAGGGCGAAAAGCAACGGGCGGGGGAAGTTCATCCCGAAAAATCGGCCGTTAACAGTCGATGTCAAAGCAGTGATCGCGTGCGCCGGGCGATGGCTTTTCAGCCCTTCTTTCGCTTCGCCAGCTCGGCTCTGCGAACTTCCAGGAACTGGTTGGAAATCTCGATGGCCTTGGCGCGATCTTCGCCGTCGTAGTCCCAGAATTCCTGGATCACCGCTTCGGCCTTGGGGTAATCTTCGCCGGTGTCTCCGACCCGTTTCCGCAGTGCCGCGAGACGCGGTTTCAAATCCGCCACCACCTCGGCGTATTCGGGATTGTCGTATTGGTTGACGATCTCGTTGGGATCCTTTTTCAGGTCGTAGAGTTCCCACGCCGGCGGAGTCCGGTAGCCGCCCTGGTAGTCGCAGCCGTAGTAGAAGATCAGCTTGTATTGCTTCGTGCGGATGCCGACGTGGCCGGGATTGTCGTGATGGGCCATGTGCATCCAGTAGCGATAGTAGGCTTCCTGTTTCCAGCCTCCGGGCTCCGCCCCGGTTTCGCAGATGGATTTGAAACTGCGCCCCTGCATGTAGTCGGGTGTTTCCACGCCGGCGAAGTCGAGCATGGTCGGCGCATAATCCACGTTCTCGACGATCGCGTCGGTCCGAGTGCCGGCCTTGATGGTCTTCGGGTAGCGAACCAGGAACGGCATGCGCATCGCCTCCTCATACATCCAGCGTTTGTCCTGATAGTCGTGCTCGCCCAGCATGAACCCCTGATCGCCGGTGTAGATGATGACGGTGTTGTCCATCAGGCCCTTCTCCTCGAGGTAGGCGAAGAGTCGACCGAGGTTGTCGTCGATCCCCTTGACGCAACGCAGGTACTTCCGCAGGTAGACGTTGTAGGCCATTGTCTTGATCTCGGCGGGCGTCATCTTCGACGGGTCGTAGTCGGGCGGAAAATCCTGGGGAAACATCCGCGGCAGGTCGTCGGCATAGGAACGGCGAGGATTGCGAACGCCGATCGAGGTGCCGATGTGAGGCACGAGTTCGTCGTTGTAGCCGCGGGTGGCGAGCGATCCGAACTTCGGCTGATTTTCCAGCCAGAGATTGTCGGGCTGGGGAATGTCGACATCGGCGAGATAATTGTCGTAGCGATGGGCGTGCTCGAAGTAGTCGTGCGGCGCCTTGTAGTGATGCATCAGGAAAAACGGCTTCTCCGGGTCGCGTTCGTTCTCGAACCAGTCGAGCGCGATATCCGTGATGGCGTCGGAGGAATGTTTCCCTTCGAACGAGATGAGGTCCTTCGGCCAACCTTTGTCGCCCCGAACCCGGAACTCGGGATCGTGGTAGCTTCCCTGGCCGGGAAGGACGGTGTAGAAATCGAACGCGGCCGGTTCCTCCTTGAGGTGCCACTTTCCGATCATGGCCGTCTGGTAACCGGCCTTCTTCATCTCGATGGGAAGGAACTGGCGTTCCGGCTCGATCCGGCCGCTCAAGTCGTAGGCGCCGTTGGTGTGATCGTATTGACCGGTGATGACGCAGGCCCGGCTCGGCGAGCAGATGGCGTTGGTGCAGAAGGCGTTTTCAAAGAGGATGCCCTCCCTGGCGAGGCGGTCGATGTTCGGCGTCGGATCGAGCGTGGCGAGTCGGCTCCCATAGGCGCCGATGGCGTGCGCCGCATGATCGTCCGACATGATGTAGAGGATGTTCGGACGGGTATCCTCGGCGGACGAGACATCGACCAGAACAGCCAGCAGTAGGAAAAACGGAGCCGAGAAAGTGAGGGAGCGAAGCATGGAGGGGGGATCGAGTTGAAAACAGCCACCACAAATGCCGGCACGACCGGGAAGGTTACTTGTTTTTTTTCACCTTCGGCTTGGGCAGCGGCTTGATCATTTCGATCGGCACGTCGTTTTCCAGCTCGGGACCGGGGGTGGACCGGCCGCGATCGATCAGTTCGGCGAGTTTCGTTTTCATGGCCTCCACCCGCTCCGAATTCCCCGCGAAGAGATTCTTTGTCTCACCGGGATCCTGCGATAGATCGTAGAGCTGGAACGGCGGCATGCCGGTGGGATCGAAACGGCCGGGCCGGGGATCGCTCCAGCCTCCCGAGCCGGGGCAGAGCTCCAGTTTCCACTGTCCGTCACGGATGGCGAAACTGCCGTTGATCGATTGGCTGATGATGTGCCGACGAATCGGTTCGGTGGCTTTTCCCAACAATATCGGCAGCAGGCTCACGCTGTCCTCGCCGGCGGTTTCGGGAAGCCTGTCATCGAGGATGTCCGCGCAGGTCGCCATCAGATCGATCTGGCCGACGAGTTGGTCGGTCTTCGTGCCGGGCTTCACCTTCCCCGGCCAGCGCACCACGAAAGGAACGCGGTGACCGCCTTCGAAGATGTCCGCCTTGTGCCCGCGGTAGATGTAGCTGGGGTTGTGCCCGGCGGCGAGCAGTTCGGGAATCTTGGCGGAAGGCGAACACCCGTTGTCGGTGGTGAAAATCACCAGGGTGTTCTCCGCGAGACCGTTGTCGTCGAGGGCGGCCAGGACCTGGCCGACCGTCGAGTCGACCTGCATCGTGAAATCGGCATAGAGATTGATGCCGCTCTTGCCCTTGAATTCGTCGGTCGGAACGATCGGCGTGTGCGGCGCGTTCAGCGGAAAGTAGAGGAAGAACGGATCACCCTTCTTCGCCGGTTCGGCTCGTTCGCCGAGGTAGCGCACCACTTCCGCAGTGAGATCGGGCAGCACGTTGACCGCCTCGAATGATTTCCCCGCCGGCCCGGGGCGATGAAAGGCCTTTTCGACCGTGGCGGGCTCGGTGGGCACGCGGTCATTGATGTAGACATAGGGAGGCATGTCGAGCGAGGCGCTGATGCCGAAGAAATGATCGAACCCGACATCGACGGGACCGCCCTGAATCTCGGCGGAATAGTCGACATCCCAGCCTCCCTTGAAACCACCGGAGAAATCCGCGCCATCATTGGCGGTGCCGCCGCCTTTCAGGGGCCAGTTCATGCCGAGGTGCCACTTTCCGACGCAGGCGGTGTGGTAGCCGTGCTGCTTCAGGAATCCGGCGACCGTGAGCCGGTCCTCGGTGATCAGCGGCGGAGAGAAACCACCCAGGACTCCCTGCTGAAGGCGCGTCCGCCAGTGATAGCGGCCCGTGAGGACGCTGTATCGCGTGGGAGTGCAGACGGCGGACGACGTGTGGGCATCGGTGAAGATCATGCCCTCGTGGGCGATCCGATCGATATTCGGGGTCGGGATCTTGCCTTCGGGATTCAGCGCGGTGACGTCGCCGAATCCCTGGTCGTCGGCTAGGATGAAAACGATGTTCGGTTTTTCGGCGGCGGTCGCATCGAAAAGGGCGGCCACAGAGAGAGCGAGAGCAAGGAGGAGGCGGGATTTCATAGGCACGAGCGAGGATCGAATCTGAGGGTCGCCAGTGAACGGAATTTCCCCCGGCAGGTCAACGGCGGATAGCCGTGCGAGTGGCACGATTCACGACTCGACCAAGTGAACCGAATCCTTTTCGAATCGAATGAGGCGTTTTTTGTAAAGCGCGCCGAGCGCCTGTTTGTAAGCCTTCTTGCTGGCGCCGAAGACGCGTCGAATCTCTTCGGGCGAACTCTTGTCACCAATCTCGAGGTGACCATCGTTGTTGCGCAACGCTTCAAGAATATCATCGGTGAGCGAGGCGACTCGTTCGTAGCCCGACGCGTCGAGACTCAGGTCGATACGGTCATCTGGCCACACGCGTCGAACGAAACCTTCCACCGTTTGGCCGATCTCCAGCGGCGAAGCGAGGTCGGAATGATAGAGCAGACCGAGATGCCGGTGATTGATGAAGGCGTTGTACCCGAGCGGCGTTTTCTCGGCGATGAACAGGCTGACCGCTTGGCCGTCATCGTAGAGCGGTCGAGATTTGTCGAGCTGCCGATGCGTTCGCTGGGAGGCGATGATGCGTCCGGTGCGGTCGTCGATGAGAATGGCGACCACGAGTTTTTGACCGACCCGCGCACGCCCGAGCTGTTCTCCGAAGGGAAGCAACAGGTCCTTCGCGAGCCCCCAGTTCAGGAACGCGCCGATTCGTGGATTCACACTGACGACTTCCAGGAAAGCGAACTCGCCGACCTGGGCGAGCGGTTCCTCGGTCGTGGCGATGAGGCGATCCTCGGAGTCGAGATAGACGAACACCCGAAATTCCTCACCCGGCTCCGCGTCCTCGGGCAGGTATTTCGTCGGGCATAGAATGAGTCCATGCGGACCGCCGTCGAGCATGAGGCCGCGATCCGCGATTTCGATCGCCATCAAGGTGTTCCACTGTCCGATTTTTGCCATGAGTCCGTTGGGCCAGACCCTACATGGTTCGACCGGATCTGGCGAATGGTTCGCCGGGGGAATGCGAAGAACGATTTTCCGATTTGCCGAGGACAGAGGCCGTCGTAGTTTTCCGGCCATGCGTTCTGATCTGCTGCAACCGGACGTCACGCTGGAGGAACACGCCGTGCTGATCGAGCAACGTCTCGAAGCGTGCTCGCGGCGAATGCAGCCCGAGGATCTGCGCGCCTTGCTGGGAAATGCCGGCCGGGAACTGGTGGCGGTCACGGTGAAATGTCTCGAGGCCGACTCGGCGTCGATCTGGCTGATGAGTGGAGACCGCACCCGGCTGATCGTCAGCCACGTTCATCCCGCCAATGACAGTCTGATGAATCGCGACCAGCCGCTCGACAAGGGCCTCGTCAGCCTGGTGCTGCGTTCCGAGCAACCGATCTGCGAGAACCGCGTTTACGAGCACCGCGATCACTCCAAGCTTACCGACGAATCCCTCGGCCTCACCACCTGCTCGATGATCGCCGTACCCTGCTATGCCGGCGGCGTGCTGCGGGGCGTGGTCAGTTGTGTGAGGGTGAAATCCGAGCCTTCCGCGCCGGATCCCCGGGAGTTTGATTCGGCCGACCTCGCCCGGATGAGCCGGTTGTCGAACGCTCTCGAGCAAATCCTCAACTTCCGTCTTCTCAGCGGGTTGCTGGGACTTGATCTCTGAACCGATGATCGCGCTCCCGTTCCACAGAGACCGACCCTGGATCGATCCCGTGCTCGCCCGGGAAGCCTACGAATCGGGGACTGGCCGTGGCGTGAAGATCGCCGTCATCGATACCGGCATCGAGGCCGATCACCCGCGATTGGCGGGGATGTCCCTGGCCGATTCGGTCGGATTTCAGGATTTGGACGGTCGGATCGTCGCCATGGAAGGCGAGGGGAGTGACGTCTTCGGTCATGGCACCGCCGTCGCCGGAGTGATCCATCAATTCGCGCCCGAGGCGGAGATCGGGAGCTTCCGAGCCATCGATTCGCGAAACCTTTCCCGCACCGCCCTGATTTCCGCCGCCATTCGCGAAGCGCTCGATCGCGGCTACCACATTCTCAATTGCAGTTTCGGTTGTCGGGGACTGGCCAAGTTCATCCTGCCTCACAAAGCCTGGGCCGACGAAGCCTGGCTGCGCGGCGTTTTTGCCGTGGCGGCCTGCAGCAATGACGATGACGAACTCGTCGAATGGCCGGCCCATTTCGTGAACGTTTTCGCCGTGGGAATGGCCAAGACCGGGTCGGACGAGATCTATCATCGCCCGCGCCGCATGGTCGAATACGCGGCGCGCGGGGAAAATGTCGAGGTGGCGTGGAAGGACGGACAGGTCCAGCAGAAAACGGGATCGAGCTTTGCCGCCCCGCGTCTCACCGCCGCCATCGCCCGCATTCTGTCTGTCCATCCGACACTTTCTCCGGCAAAAATGCATGAACTGCTTCCCCGGATCGTCTGTGCGTGGTCCGAGGAACTGGATCCAAACTGGTGAAGCTTCCTCGGACGACAATCTGTCACTCAAATCAACTACCATCCCAGTCCTGTCATGAAACCGACCACGTCACCTCTCGTCATCCTTGGCCCTGTCGATCAATTTCCCGCCGAAGGCTATGAGCCGGACCGCCAGGAAGCGTCCTCTCTCGGCCTTTACGCCGATGCTCTCGCCGGATCCGAGATCGGATTCGAACTGAGTGAAGAGGGTATCGTCCCGTCTCGAACCCTGTTGAATGGCGACCTTTTCCAGTCCTTCACCCTGGGCGAAACCGCCGAGGACGATCTGGTTCCGGGCGATGAAGCCTGGCGGATCGATTTCACCGCCATGCTCGGCGGACGCGTCGGATTCGATGATTTTTCCGATGCGGCCGAGCCATCGGACTACGTGCGACGTTTCGTTGAGCTGGCCGGCAAGGCGCTCGATCAGGATCCCGAACTCGCCTTTGAAGGTCGGCATTTCCCCGTCGTGCGCTGGCAGCAACGCGAGGGTTCCGATTCTCCCGGCGCCCAGGTGCAGTTGCTCGGCATTCTCCGCGCGACCGATGAGCAATTCGAGGAATTCTGCGCCACGGCCGGCGAAGGCGTTGAATTGATCCACGAAGAATCCGAAATCGAAGGACGCGGAATCCGCGAAGTCGCGATGACCTTGGCCGTGTTCGGCATTTCCCTGGCCGCGACACCGAAAGCGGAAGCCGGGCTTTTCAAAAAGCTCGTCGAAAATCATCGCGAGAACAAAGCCGAGCGCGAGGCTGAGAAAACGGCGGTAAAGAAGGCGGAAGCCGTTGTTCAGCACAAGCAACGCACCGGCTGGGTCGACACCCACCAGGACGCCAAGATTGACAAAGGCTTGCTCGAGAAGGCGGATACCGGTGGCGTCGACCGTCGCATCGTGGTCGATATCACCAAGCAGCGCGCCTACCTCCTCATCGACGGCGAGATCGCCATCGACACCGCCGTCTCCACGGCTCGCACCGGCAAGTACACACCTCGCGGTGAGTTCACCATCACCGAGCGGATTCGCAGCGGCAAGCACTCCACCATCTACGGCTGCGAGATGCCCTGCTGGATGCGTCTCGGCACCAGCGCCTACGGTCTACACGTCGGCGACCTGCCAGGTCGTCCCGCCTCCGCCGGATGTGTTCGCCTGCCCTACACCGTGGCGCCGGTGATCTTCGACCACGTCAACTCGGGCACGCCCGTGAAGATCGTCGATGCGTGGACGCCTCAGGAGGAAAGCGCCCCCCATCCGATGCTGGCGCAGGTGGATTGATCGATTATTCGGAATCGGTCGTCCCGGTGATTCGGTTGGATTCCTCTCTGTGCCGAGAGAGGCAGAGAAGCTGGGGTTAGATTCGATGAGGCAGGGGGCTGGAGATTTTGTTCTGCCGCATCATTCAATTTCCACCCAGGATAACGACCAGATTGTAAGTGGCGTGCAGCACGACACAGGCCCAGAGACGGCCTGTTCTTTTGAACAAGAAGGCGGAAAGCAGCCCCAATCCGAATACGGGCAGCCACGAAACCGGAGGATGATAGATGGCGAAATAGGCGGCACTGCCGACCATGGCCCGCCAGCTTTTCCATTCCCGTTCGAGGGATCGGTAGAGCAAGCCCCGGAACAGGAACTCCTCCGCCACGGGAGCCAGGCCGACCGACAGGAGAAGCAACCACGGGAGGGCTTCGGAATGATTGCGAGCGACCTCGTCCAGTTTCTGCATCATCTCCTCGGTCGGACCCCAATGTCGCAGGAAAGTCAGGTAAAGGAGCGCGACGCCGCCGAGACCGAGGCCGGCGACCAGCGCGGAGCCGAAGTCCCCGACCTGTTGGGGAACGGTCCTGGTGATTCCCGGCGTCCATCGCCAGAGATCCTTCTGCCTGACCTCGCGGCTTTCGAGGAACAGGGTCATCCCGGCCCAGGTGAAAAACCCGACGACCCCGTAACCGATGGCATGAACCAGCCAAACGCTCGACGATCCGCCAAAACTGTGGACGACTCCCGAAAGGACCGCGACCACCTCTCCCATGAGAGCGATGCCGACCATCGCGTGCAGGATCGTCGGAGCTGGTGGCAGTTTTTCCGACCACGGGTCGAAGAGATGTGGTAGTCGGGCTCGCAGGGTCTGCCACATGGCGGCGGCGGTCAGTGAGGAAAACACCACGCCGAGCATGGCGGCGTGCCAGGTTTTGGTGAGGACTCCCGCTCCGAAGGCCAGCGTTCCCAGCATGGCGATAAACTGTCGGCCTTTCGGCGCGGGCTCGGGTTCACCCGAGGAGGATGGAGCGGTGACGAGGGTAACGGATTTCTCGGCCAGGGCGTGGCTGAAAAACGTCCATCCCAGGGCGACCAGCAGGATGCGCCACCAATCGGCGGGAAACAGGAACATCCCAGCCACCAGGATGCCTCCCACGATGGTCATGGAGAACCACCACCAGAGTCGTGCCTTGGCTTTCAACAAATCCTCCAGACCTCGCGGCCAGGTCAGCGCGATCCACAGTGCGCCGCCCTCGGACAGGAGAGAGCGTGGACCCAGGACGAGGAGAAAATAGGTCCCGCAGAGGATGGCCAGCCCGCAAAGCAGATTCCATTGCGAGGCGGCCATCTGGGCGACTCCTCGGAGATTGAATGCCTGCAGGGCGCCGATGGTGAGGGGAATGAGCACGACCTGGACGACGGCCGCCTTGTCGCGCCAGAGCCAGAGTAGTTCTTTTCGGTAGAGCGGGTTACCCGATCTCGATCCCGAGAGAAAGCTGCTTCCGCTCTTGGATCGCCGGCTCGAAGGCGTATCCCCGCCAATTCCCTGCAGGCCCCGGGCGACTCCGCGCCAGGCAAGCAGGAAGGCCAGGGCGAAAAGGCATCCCATGCCGACCCAGGCGATGATGGCGGGTTCCCACCAGGCGCCGTCCGCGGACCACCCGACCAGGAGAACCCTTCCGGGCCAGGTGAATGGGGTGAAACTCGCCAGGGGCGCGAGCCATTTCATCACCATCATCTTCGCGGTCCATAGCTGAAGCGTGAAAAGGGGCACCAGCATCGCAACGTAGCCCGCCCACGAAAACAGGCCCAGGACGGCGCCCCTCCGGCGCGGACTGAGCCGCAGCATCGCGGCGATCTCGATGGATTTGTTGAGACATGAGGCGGCGACGGCGAACGGCAGGCCGACCAGCAGGGCCCCCGCGATGGCTTCGGCGGACGAATGGGTCTTGAGAAAGACGACGAACCAGAAGACGGGGGCGGTGAGGTAGATGGGATTCGCCGCCAGCGGAGCCAGCATCTCGGCGGAAAACGCGGCGATCGGCCTGACCGGGTGGCTGAACAACCATTCCCAGAGCGGGTGGCGTCGGCGTTGGATGTCGACTTCCAGGCCCTCGCCCTGGCAGATCAACATCGCGATCCACCACAAGAGAACGAATCCGGAGAAAACCCAGGCCGAGGGAGGAATCGCCGCCGGCTGTTTCCAGACCGCTTCCGAATCGTCCTTCTCGACGACGAATCCCTCGCTGCCGAGGGAGCGAAACTGGGCGGCGATTTCCTGTCGGGCCGCTTCTTCGGATTGCCCGGATTGGCGGCTACGCTGGAAACTGGAAAATTTGGCGAACTGCTCGATCTCCCGCTCGAGGTTGGCTTCGGCGTCCTCCAGCTTCTTCTGGGTCGGGGGAGAATCGTCCGGCGAATTCTCTTTCAGGGTCGCGATCTCCCGCCGGGCTTTTTCCAGTCTCTCGAGGTTGTCCTTCAGGTAGCTGGGAATCTCGATCAATCCCTGCTTTTTCCACTCCAGACTTCTCGCGAGGTCCAGCGAACCGGTGAGCATCGAACCGAGGATGCCGTGAACCATCACGGCGAGAGCGATCATTCCCACCGTCGCGAGACAACCGAGCGGATTCGAGTCGGACCCCTTCCGTCTGCGCATCAACTGCCGCTGGCGCTTTGTCCGGCCGGCGCTCCGGGATCTCGCGGCTTTCCACAGGAGTTTGAAAACGGCCCAACTCGAGGTAGGCGGTCGCGGCGCACTCTTGCCGTTCATTTCGGAGTCGGTTGCGTCAATTCCACGAAGACCTCTTCGAGACTTCGCCCGGCCCGGATCTCATTCAGGCTGCCGGAAATGATCAGCCTGCCGCCGGCGATGATCGCGGCGTCGCGACAGAGGCGTTCGACCTGGTCCATCAGGTGCGTGGAAAAGACGATCGTGGTTCCCTTGGCGGCCTGCTCCCTCATGAGATCGAAAAACAGCCGGGTGGATTCCACGTCCAGGCCGTTGGTAGGTTCGTCGAGAATGAGCAGGGGCGGTTCGTGAATCAGGGCCAGCAGGAGCCCGAGTTTCTTTTTCATGCCCCGGGAATAGTCGTCGGCGTACTGGTCGAGGGCTTCTCTCATGCCGAGTCTTTCCACCAGGGTTTCGACGCGTGCCAGCGCGTCGGACACCTCAAGACCGTGCATTCCGGCGCTCAATTCCAGCACTTCTCTCCCACTGAGGTAGGAATAGAAAACGGGCTCGTCGGGCAGGAATCCGACGAGACGTTTCACCCGCACTCGGTCCTCGAAGCAATCGAGCCCGTCGATCGTCAGATGACCGGCATCGGCTTGCAGGATTCCCATGAGCAGGCGAAAAAGCGTGGTTTTTCCCGCTCCGTTCGGGCCCAGGAGTCCGCTGATTCGGCCACGGGCGAGTGACCATGAGACGTCCTGGAGAACTGTCTTCTTTCCGAACTGCTTGGTTACCGAGTCGATCTCGACCAGCAGATCCGATTCGCTGTCATTTGTGTCAGGCACTTCGAAGGGAGAATCCCGATTTGTGAAGGTCAGGGCAATCCTGAAGTTTGAGACGTCACTCCAGCAACCCGAGAATCTCGTCCTCGGTCAGTGCGGCGTCCCCACCGTCCTCTCCTTGGTCGAGCATGGCGCGGATGGTTTCCTTTTTCCGTTCCTGGAGCGCGAGGATCTTCTCCTCGACCGTGCCGCGGGCGATGAGCTTGTAACTGGTGACGACGCGTTCCTGTCCGATTCGGTGAGCTCGGTCGGTGGCCTGCGCTTCGACGGCGGGATTCCACCAGGGGTCGACGTGAATGACGGTGTCGGCGGCGGAGAGGTTGAGGCCGACGCCCCCAGCCTTCAGACTGATCAGGAAAACAGGGATGTCGTCGCTTTCCTGAAAGCGCTTCACCACCTCGCCACGATTTCGGGTCGAGCCGTCAAGGTAGGCCGATTTCCAGCCGCGCTCGGCGAGCATGGGGACCAGCACCTGAAGCATCTCGACGAATTGGCTGAAGACCAGCACTCGGTGGCCGCCTTCGACGGCATCGGAGATCAGTTCTTCGACGGCGTCCATCTTCACCGAACCATCGTCCGGGCTCACATCCGGCAAACCGAGTAGCCGCAGATCGCAACAGGCTTGTCGAAGTCGTAGCAAGGCGGTCAGGGCGATCATGCGCTTGCGACCGCCCTCGGCATCGAGCACGGCGCTGCGGCTTTCGCGAACGAGTTGATCGTAAACGGCACGCTGTTCGTCGCGGAGTTCGCAATAGACCACTTGCTCGATTTTCTCCGGCAAGTCGCGAGCGACCTCGGTCTTGAGGCGACGAAGTACGACCGGCTTCAGGCGCCGGGCCAAGCGGCGTTGGACGCCGGGGGCATTGCCGGAGGCGATCGGCTTTTCAAAACGCTCGGCGAATTCTTTTCGCGGTCCGAGGTAG
The DNA here is from genome assembly GCA_020439945.1 of Verrucomicrobiia bacterium. Taxonomy (GTDB): domain Bacteria; phylum Verrucomicrobiota; class Verrucomicrobiia; order Verrucomicrobiales; family DEV007; genus JAEUHH01. Next base: position 69,363 of record JAGRPB010000002.1, on the reverse strand, counting down.
CCGGGCAGGGCGAATTGCGCGATGGACCAGAGATCACGAACCGAGTTCTCGATCGGCGTGCCGGTGAGCGCGAAACGGTGGCGAGCCTTCAGCGCGTGAGCCGATTTCGAAACCTGGGCGTCCGGGTTCTTAATATGCTGGGCCTCGTCGAGAATGGCGATGCCGAACTCGCGGTCGCGGTAGGCGTCGGCATCGATCCGGAGCAATGCGTGGCTGGTGACGAAAAGGTCGGCGTCTTGATTGGCGGAGAAGACTTCCTGGCGATCCGGGCCTTGGAGAGCGACCGCCTTCAGTTCGGGAACGAATTTCTCCGCCTCGGCCATCCAGTTGAAAACCAGCGACGAGGGACAGACGACCAAGGCGGGACCGGCGTCGCGCAATGAGCGAATGACCGAAAGCGCTTGGAGCGTTTTCCCGAGACCCATGTCGTCGGCGAGGATGCCGCCCATTCCGCGAGAGGCGAGAGTCTGCATCCAGGTGATGCCTTCCCGCTGATAGGGGCGAAGGAGCTTCTCGAGCGATTCCGGGATTTCGTCGAACTCGACCGCGCTGCCGACCGTTTTCCAAGGCACCTCTCCACGCACGCCGATACCGGTTTCGGCAGCGGTTTGCTGCAAGTAGCCAGCATGTTGGGCGCCGACCTTGAAGACGCCCGGGCGATTCTGGGTGGCGTCGAGATCGGTGATGGCTTCGCTGAGGTCATCGACCAAGTCGGGATCGAGCACCGCGATCTTGCCGCCTTTGACCTGCTGACTGTGTTGTCCTTTTTCGAGCAGGCGCTGAATTTCTTCACGAGAAAAACGGCCGCCGGAGGGAGTGTCGAACTCCAGTTCCATCGCGAACCAGTTTTCGCCCGAACTGGTGAACTCGAAATTCGCCGAGACCGGTTCGACCTGATTGGCGGCGTGATTGAAGCGCTGGCCGGTGGAAACTTTCCAAGCCGCATCCAGCTTTGGAAATCCGTGGGCGAAGAAACGGAGAATGGCGTCCTTGTCCTTGAGAACGAAAGCGCCTTTCGCATTCGGGCCAACGAAACCGTGTCGGGTCAGTCGCTCCACGGCCGCACGTTCAGCGGCGAGGTCGGGAACCAGCAGGCGATCGGGATCGTCCGGATCGGAAAGAAAGCCGCTCGTCTCCGCGCCCGCTGGCTTTCGCGGTCGATCGCCGTAGCGGAAATAGAGCGTCGCTTCGAGATGGTTGAGCGAGCCTTCGAGGTCGAGTTCCACCGCGGGCGCGATGGTCTGCGGGAGCCGGGTTTCGGTTTCTTCCGGAAGGTCGAAGACCTCGCTTAGCACGCCAAGAACCGCCGACGCGGTGGCCGGTTCCAGTTTCAGACCGGTCGGCGAGAGAATTGAACTCAGTCCAGTAGGCAGGCCCGGAGCAATAGGGCGGAAAGTGGACTGATTCTCGAGAACCCACGCCTGGTCTTCGTCGACGAGCGGCGTCGCGGAATCCGGCCACAGGACCTTCAGGCTGCCCTTCGAAAAACCCAGTCGGGGACGAAGGGGAGAGAAAGCGACGCGAGTCGGCTGTTTCTTGCCGAAAGTCACTCGCGGATGACCGGCGAGTGCGTCGAGGAGGGCAAGGAAATCGGCGCGACCGACCTGCATCATGCCGGGAACCTGTTCCGGCGAGATGCCTTGGAGGGCGCGGTAGAGAACGACATCGCGGGGACCCAGGAAAAGTTTGGCATTCCCGGTTTTGGCCGCTCCGAGGAGCGATCGAGTTTTCCCTTCGACTTCGATCTCGATGCCGACAGTGAGTCGCCCCTTTTCCCAGGCGCTGGCCAGATTGGGAGCAAGGACCACGAAAAGCTGCGCCGAAACTGCCGCCGGATCGTCGGGACGCTCGGTGATCTTCGGCCAGTCAGGGCTGAGCTTTGGTTTGGGAGGCGTTGCGATCGGACCCCCTGTCGATGACTCACCCTCCACGCTCACTGCTTCCGGTTTCTCCACCGGATCGATCACCTGCAAGGCCACTGCCAGTGCGTGCGCGCAAACGGCACCGTCGCGCTTGGCGAGGGGACAGCTGCAATGATTGTCCCACCACGTCCGCGTCCGGATGTCGACTCGCACCTTGCGGGTCTGACCTTTGGTGAAGACAAGCCCCTCGAGCTTGCCGTTTTGGTAGCTCGCTTCCTCGACCGCGCCCGCGGCGTGCATGGCACGGGCCTCCTTCATCTCCCGCCAGCCACCCGTATCCATGAGCAGCTTGGTGGTTAACTCGACAGGTTCGGGCATGGAAACAGGAATCGGTGAAAACAAACAGGGTCAGGTGCGCGACCTGACCCTGTTGAGTGAAAGTCTTTTAATAAGGAAGGCAGGGAAGCAGGAATGGAAAATGAAGAGAGATAGCAGGGAGCGAAGACAAAAAATCCTGCCTTCCTGCCGTCGTGAAATCACGCACCGGGTTTCGGCTCGGGCTTGCGGACTTCTTGCTGCCAATCCTTGGGCATTTCGGCCATGTCGTCGTCGCTGTGGTCGTCGTAGTAGTCTTCCAGCTCCTTGAGCTTCTTCTTCATCATGGCGACCTCGTCGGCGTAGTAGGGATTGTTGTACTGGTTGGTCAGTTCGTCGGGATCGGTGCGCAGGTCATAGAATTCCCATTCGTCGCCGAACTGGTAGAAATGGATCAGCTTGAAGTCGTCGGTGCGAACGCCGTTGTGACGGGCCACCATGTGGACGCTGGGATACTCGTAGTAGTGGTAGTAAATGGCGTCGCGGAACTTCTCCTTTTGTTCGCCCTTCAGCAGAGGCACGAGGGATTTGCCCTGCATGTCGTCCGGAATCGACGCGCCCGCCATGTCGAGGAAGGTCTCGGCGTAGTCCAGATTCTGGATGAGGTCGTGGTTTTTCGATCCGGGCTTGGTGACACCGGGCCAGCTGCAGATGAAGGGCATCTTGAGGGATTCCTCGTACATCCACCGCTTGTCGAACCACCCGTGGTCGCCGACGTAGAATCCCTGGTCGGCGGAATAGATGACCACCGTGTTGTCGGCGAGGCCCAGGTCATCGAGCGTCTTTCGCAGCCGGGCCACACTTTCGTCCACGCCCTTGATGCAGCGCAGGTAATTCTTGGCGTAGCGCTGGAATTTCCAGCGGACCAGGTCTTCACCATAGAGGTTGGCATCGTGGAACTCCTTGTCCCTGGGACCGTAGTAGGCCCGCCAGGCTTCCATCTGCTCGGCGGTCATGCGCTTCATGTTCGCCCAGGCGGATTTGTCCTGGCGCTTCTGAGAGGCGGGCTGGCTGTAATCGGCGGTCAGGTCGACGAAGAGGTCGTAATTGAGGTCCATGTGACGATCGATCTCCATCTCCTGGAATCGCGCCGGCGGCGCGTTGTCCTCGTAGTGATCGAACAGCGTCGGCGGCTCGGGAATGTCGATGTCGTCGTAGAGCGAAAGGTGACGCAGGGCCGGCATCCAGTTTCGGTGCGGGGCCTTGTGCTGGACCATCAGCATGAAGGGCTTTTCCTTGTCACGTTTTTCCGACAACCACTCGACGGCAAGATCGGTGACGATGTCGGTGCAGTAGCCCTGGATGGTGACCTTCCCCTCCGGCGTCTGAAAATCCGGATTGTAGTAGAGTCCCTGGCCGGGAAGCACTTTCCAGTCGTCGAAACCCTGGGGATTCCCCTTGAGGTGCGATTTTCCGTAGATGGCGGTCTGGTAGCCGGCTTTCTGCAGAATCTTGGGAAAGGTCTGCTGGTTCCAGTCGAACGAGTTCCCGTTGTTCATGAACCCGTTCTTGTGGCTGTGCTTGCCGGTCTGGATGACGGCGCGGCTGGGGCCACAGATGGAGTTGGTGCAAAAGCTGTTCACGAACAGCATCCCGTCGGCCGCGAGCTTGTCGATCTCGGGCGTGGGATTGACGGATTTCAGCCAGCCGTCATAGGCGCCGATGGCGTGCGGGGCATGGTCGTCGGTGAAAATGAAAAGGATGTTCGGGCGATCGTCCGCCTTGGCCGCAGGCAGCGCGGCGGCGACAAAAGCCAGACCGAGGTTGAGGAGAAGGGGGAGCAATCTCATGGGCACATTCATGCCCGAGAATACCGGGAGGCGCAACTGCGGGGTCGAGGAGGCAAATCCTCCGATTACGACGTGTTTTGTCGCGTCAGGGGAAGATCTCCGAGAAAGTGATGTGCTGAGTGCTTGAAGGTTTCTGCGCGGGATCTTCGGATCGAAAAAAGAGAGTGAGTTGTCTTCCGCTTCCCTCCCAAGGCACGAGAAACGCGCTCCATTCCGAATCGATGAGATCGAGATTGGGAGGGCACGATTTCATCAACCAATCCTGTCTCGCAGGCCAAGTCGCCTCGGACAGGAATTGATAACGAGATCCGTCGATCTGATCTAAGAATCCCGTCATGGCCTCAAGCGAAAGAATGTAGGGCTGTTTGCTGAATGGACTGAGAAAAACTCTCTTGTTGCCGGATACTGTTTTGGAAGGGGATGGTCTGAGAATGAGGAATCCATCCTCTCTGAATTTTAGGGTCAAACCGTGATAGTTGTCTTCCCACGACGTGCCTGCGAGCTCCAATTCATCGATCTCACGTCCATCTTTCCACCAGTCCAAGTCCATTTGTTTCTGGTCGAGATGCCAGCGCAAACGTTCGAAATCGAGACCGAACACTTTGCCGGGCGGAAGCGGCGGCATGGTAAAGTCAGCTTCATACCACCAATGCCACCCGACAGCGGTCAGAACGATTGCGGCTGAAGTGATCGTAGCGAAGAAGACGGCACGGCGATTGGCGATTCTCATTTCTCGGGCGTCGGTTGCGAGACTAGCGAGTGTTTTTTCTGCGTTCTAAGAGAGAAGTGTTGGCGTTTCCTATCCCAGACTTCGCATTCAGACTTAAACGAGTGGTGAAATCGCTTTCTCTCCACAATCTTGACAATTTGTGGGACAAATGACATCATCTAACCATGTCCGAAGGCATCAATGTCAGGCTTCCCGGGAAATTGCAGGCGTTTGTGAAGGAGAAGTGCGACTCCGAGGCCGGATTTTTCAGTTCCGCCAGCGAATACATTCGAGACTTGATCCGGCGGGATTACGAATCCGAGGAGCGACGGAGGTGGGTGGCTCTGAAGCGGGAATTGTCTGCGGGAATGACGGCCGACGAATCGGAATTTCTCGATCTAAATCCCGACGCTTTGATTGCGGAGGCCAAGAAGCGCAAAGCAGATACGGTTGGCTCGCAAAATGACGCATAAGATTTATCCGTCGGCGAGGGAACGGATTCTCGAGGTTTGGGAATACACCGAAGAGAAATGGGGCGAAGATCAGGCGGACCGCTACGTTGCGGGTTTGGTTGCCGAACTCGATAAGATTTCCAAATCCCGCCATCGATGGAAACCGGTGGGAGAAGAAGGTTTCTCAGGCGTCTATTTTGCCAAATACCGGCATCACTTTGTCTTTTTTCGGGAACTGAGCGACGGAGTGCTTGGAGTCATCGCGGTTCTCCACGAAGTCATGGATCTTCCGAAGCGGTTGATCGAAGAGGCGGAGCGGAATGATTCAGGATCTGGCGGGGGTCAGTGATCCCGAGCCTTCCGGATTTGTTTCACAACAAAAAAGCCACCGAACGCAAGGCATTCGGTGGCTCTGTTGGTTTGGAAATTCTCAGATTGATGTGAAACTCACTTCACCACCTTCATCACGCCGCGCATCAGCAGGTGGTGGCCGGGGAAAGTGCAGACGAACTCGTAGTCGCCGGGAGTGTCCGGGGCGTTGAATTCGAGGACTTCCTCCTGGTCGTGGTCGAGGAGCTTGGTGTGGACGAGAATCTTCCCGTGATCGGGCACGTAGCCTTTGGCGAATCCGTCGGCGCCGAGAGCGATTGCGGCCATGGCGACCTCGTCGGCCGATTTGGGCTGGGTGATCACGAAGTTGTGCGGCAGGAAGTCCGAGTTGTGGAAGGTCAACTCGATCTGTTTGCCCGCCTTCACCTCGAACTCCTTCAGGTTGAAACGGAGCTTCTCGACGATGGTGCCGACGTGGACGCGGGTCAGGGCCGCGTTGTCCTCGATGACGCCGGCTTTTTCCTGGGACTCGGTGAGGAAGTCTTCCCCTTCCTGCACGCCGCCGCCCTTGAGGTCGACATTGAACCAGAGGTGCTGCACGGTCTGCGCGGCCACCCGGGCGTGGGGCTCGGGTGACTTGAGCAGTTGGTTGAGCAACTTGGTGTCGCGAACGTTGTGCTGCTGATGCAGCCAGAGGGCCTCGAGCAGGGGATGCGCGTCTTCCTTCTTGTTCGGGTCGAACTTCTTCATCCACTCGTTGCAGGCGGCGATCACGTCCTTGGTCGGGCGCTCGCTCAGTTCGACGCGGGTGCGCTGGCGGACGCCATCGATGGGATTCTCCAGGTTGGTCATCAACTCGGGCAGGCTGGCGCCATCGATTTTCACCGGCTCCTGGAGCGGTTTCTTCGTATTGACGACACGATAGATGCGGCCGTGCTGGTGGTCGCGATTGGGGTCGCGGACGTTGTGCTGCATGTGTCCGATGATCACGTTGTGCCAATCGGCCACGTAGAGACCGCCGTCTTGACCGAAGATGGCATCAGCAGGGCGGAAGTTCTTGTCTTCGCTGACAAGGAAACCCTGGGCGATGCTATCTTTCATTTCGCCGGTGGTCGGGTCCGGCATCTGGATGGTCAGATCGGCGCCGTCGGGGGTGCCCCAGACTTCGCCGAACTTGGTCTTTTTCGTGACCACCTGCTTCTCTTTGCCCTTTCCAATCTCCTCGGTGTATTCGGCGCCGCCATCGCGATCGAGATGATACTGCTTGATGCCGAGGAATCCGATGGCGTTGCAGATCAGGAAATCCTGCTGCATTTCGTCGGGGAAGTTGGCGCTGGAAACGACCTCGTCGGCCGGTACGGGACGCACTTCCTTTTCGAGGAGCTTGAACATCTTGAAGCCCTTGCCGTCGGGACGCACCTGGTAGGCGCGGCCGCCGGTGCCATCGTTGGCGAAGTGGTAGCCCCAGTAGTCGAAGGAGATGCCGTGGGGATTGGGACTGTTTTCGGCGTGCTGGCTGATGGTGTACTGGCGCGGATCGAAGCGAAACATCGCCGAGGTGCCCGAACTCAACGGCGGACCCCAGGGATGCTCGAAGTTGTTCTGCAGGAAAATCCCGCTCTGCCAGTAGATGGCACCGTCAGGGCCGTAGATCAGGTTGTTGGCGGCGTGGTGGGTGTCGGCCGTGCCGAGCCCGCCGAGGTAGCGGATTTCGAGGTCGGCGTGGTCGTCGCCGTCGGTGTCTTTCAGGAACAGGAGGTCGGGGCCGCGGGTCACGAGGACGCCGCCGTTCCAGAATTCAAAGCCGAGCGGGTTGTGCACCTTGGCGAAGGTGATGCACTTGTCGGCGACGCCGTCACCGTCCTCGTCGGGGAAAATCAACAGGCTGTCCTGCATCTCGTTGAGCGGTTCCCATTTCGGGTAAGTCTTCCAGGCGGCGGCCCAGAGGCGCCCTTTGCCATCGACCTGCATCTGCACCGGATTCACCAGTTCAGGAAACCTGGATTCGTCGGCGAAGAGGTTCACCTTGAAGCCCTCTGGCACTTTCAGGTGTTTCACGCCGTCCTCGCCGCTGACGTAGTCGAGGTTGCCCTCCTTCATGGCGCTGGAGCTCTTGCTCTTGCCGCCGACGTTCGACTCGACCGGCACGGCCTTGGGAACGTTGCTGTCATCAACCACCAGATCGCTGCCCCGAGCCAGCGCCCAGATACGCTGATCGCGATTGGCAGACATGACGTCGAGCATGGTTAGTTCGTGCTGCAGGACCTCGCCGTTGGTCTGGCCATCCACGAATTCCAGGGTCGAGCGGCTGCCCCAGACGTCGTTCCCGTCGGTGGCGCGGAAGCGGCTGTACCAATGCCAGTTCTTGTCGAGAATCGCCTCGCGCAGCGTGTCGAGTTCCTCGGACGCGGCGACTTTCTTACCCAGCAGCTGCTCGGCGATCACTTCGGCCACCTGGCGGTTTCCCTCGGTGTTGAGATGCACACCGTTGATCGTGAGTGGTGCTTCCGAGGCGTCGTAGAGTTTTTTCGAGGCTTCGAAGAGGTCGACGAAAGCCGTCTTTTTCTCTTCCGCGACGGCCTTGATGGCGGCGGAATACTTGGCGAGGCGTTTGTTGTTGGCTTTGCCGTCCGAGAGGTTGGGGTCGTTGAGATTTTCGTGAGCGATCGGCGTGAAAAGCACGATGCGCGGCTCAGTTTCACCGTTCGGTTTCAGCGCGCGATAGTCGTCGACCATCTTGGCGAGGTCGGTCTTGAATTGTTCGATCCCGCCGTCACCCGCGAAGGATTCGTTGTAGCCGAAAAAAGCGAAGATCACGTCGGCCTCTGACAGTTTCAGGTAGTCCTCGGGAGTGGTGAAGCCTTTGCTCCGCGGTCGGCTGGCGACCTGGTCACCAGAAAGGCCCTGGTTGCGGATGACCAGATCCTGCTGGGGCATGGCGGACTGCAACAGCGTCTCCAGCCAGCCATCGTGTTGCATGCGGTCGGCCAGCGAATTTCCGATCAGGACAACGTGATCGCCTTTCTTGAATTCGACCTCGGCGAGAGCCGCCGGCGCGATGAGCAGACCAACGAAGGTGAGGGTAAGGGCGGGGAAAATCGCCCGGGCTAGGTTTTTCATGGACGGACGACATGCCACGACTTCGCCCCTTTGGCCAGATCAAATCCGCCCGCCGACACTGGCGCATACGAGGGCGAGTGGCCGCTTCAGTCGAGTCCGTGAATGAAATCGCGGGCCCGCGACAGCCCCGGGATTCGGAAATTCGTGTGCGAAGAATTTCCCAGCAGCCACCAGATGAGAAAGCCGATTCCGCCCACCACCAGCACGCCGAACCCGACGTAAATCCAGGTCCAGTCCATCGGCATCTTCGTCTTGGCGGCGAATGCCAGAGGTGGCGAAACCTTTCCATCATCCCCTAGGGTGAAGACCCGAAATTCGTAGGTGGCGTTGGGGTTGAGTCCTCGAATGTCTGCCGACATCTCGCCCTCTTTTTCTGTCTCGTAGTCGACATCGTGATAGGGCATCCAGACACTTTCGGGAATGTGGTCGGCATCGACCAGGCGCATCATGCGGACTTCAATTTCAAATTCATCAAAACCGATTCCCGGCAGCTCCCAGCCAACGGTGAGATGCCGCTTGCCTTCCTCCAGCAACTTGATCTTGTCACGAGCCACCGAGGGCACCGAAGCATCGACTTTGCGTTCCACCGTGGGGTAGGTGATGAAACCAAGCGGGCTGCGCAGTTGATCCATCTCGCGAATGGTTTGGTCAATTTCCTCCTGGGTTGCCGGTTTGCCTGCCGAAGGAGGGCGGTCGGCATTGGAAATTCGATTGGTTCCTGTTGGCGAATCGCCTCCCAGGGTGGTTCCCGGTTCGAAGACCGGCATCGACGAATTCGGGTCCTCGTTTGAACCCAGGAACACCGCCTGCAAAGGCACCCGCAGCGTCTGGCCATTGTCGGCCTCGATCCACAACGTGCCCTCGTAGAGCCCGGAGATGCCCTCGGCCGCGTTCACCCGTACCGCGAAGGCTTCGGCCTCCTGCGGATCCATCGTGGTCACGCCGCCCGCCGACAGCACCGCGAACGGCGGCTCGGTGCTCAGCTTCACCTTGGTCTCCGTGCCGCCCGCGTTGCGAAGTTGGAAACTCCCCTGCGCCAGGCCGCCGGGTTCGATCTTGCCGAAATCGAGCGAGCCCTCGGCCGTGCCGGTGTTTTCCACCACCAGGTAGGCCGGGGCGATGCCCGCTTTTACCGAGATGGGAACGGTGTAGGCTCCCGCCGCGATCTGGAACTGCCCTTCGTAGGGAGCCACATCGGTCGGTGGCAGGTAGATCTGGAAGGTCGCCGGTTCCCCGGGTTTCAAATACATCGCGCCGCCGCCGCTGGCCTTCAGGCGTTCGTCGGTGGTAAGCGCCACCGGAATCAATTGCGGCGCGTTGCAGTTGAGCGTGACCGTGCCGATCCGGGTTCGCGACTTTTCCTCCCATCGCAGCGTGATGTCATCCGACTCGACCCCGAAAGGCGCGTAGCCGGCCGCCTTCAGTTGCGTCGACGCCCCCTGGTTGCGGAAAAAGACGAGGTTGTACTGGGCCGGACCCTCGATCTGGGGCTCGTATCGCACCTTCACCACCTGCTGCCCGCCCACCGGCAGATTCAGCAGGCCCTTCTCCGGTTCTACGATCGACCACGGCGGCTGCAACTGGATCTGGTTCCGGTAGGGCGCGTTGCCGCTGTTGCTGAGGAACACCTCCATCTCCTTCGATTGACCGATCATCACCTTGCCGAAATCCGCTTCCGCCGTGGCGTGAATGGTCGGTTCGGAGGCTTCCAGCTTGATGTCCACCTTGGCCTTCTGCGACCAGAGCCCGCCCGGGTAGCGCACCGCGTAGGTGAACGAATCCGTCGTCGCCGCCGTGTCGTCGAAGGCCGTGTACTTGATCGTCGCCCGGGTCCGGTCCTCCTCGTGGCTGATCATCGGGCCGAGCTTGCCGTTCAGCGGGAAATCCCGGATCAGGAATTCCACCACCGCGGCGCGAGTCTTCGCGTCGGAGACCAGTTCGATGGTCATCGTTTCCCCCTTCACTGCCGTCACCGTTCCCTCCATCGGCACCGGCTTGCCCAGGGATGGATCGGGCGCGATCTGGCCCCACGCCGATGCCAGTGCCGACCACAGCCCGAATGCCAAGCTGATCGCCACCGTCTTGCCCGCCCGTCCGATTCGGCCCGCTGGGATGTTTCTCTCCATAGTTACCACCGTGATCTGGCCGGAAAGGTCGGTCGGAAACCCTGTTTTTCAAGCGGTCGCGCGTTCATCGCCCACCGGCGGCTTGTTTTCCTCTCCGGAATTGGCTACCACCAACTCCATGGTTCTCTCCCGTTTCACCCTCGCTCTCACCGTTGCCGCGCTTCTGGCCGTCTCCGGCGCGAGTGCGAAAAACCCCCACATCGTCATCATTCTCGCAGACGACATGGGCTGGGGCGATCCGCAGTGCTACCAGGCCGATTCGAAAATCCCCACGCCGAATCTCGATCGCCTCGCCGCCGAGGGCGTGCGCTTCACCGATGCCCACACGCCTTCATCCGTCTGCACCCCGACCCGCTACACCCTCCTCACCGGGCGCTATTGCTGGCGCACCTGGCTGAAACAGGGCGTCCTCGATGGCTTCGGACCGCCCCTGATTGGGGAGAACGAGAACACCCTCGCCACCATGCTCAAGCGCGTCGGCTACCGCACCGCCTGCGTCGGCAAATGGCACCTCGGCATGCAGTGGCACGACCAGGACGGCAACGCCATCGGCGAACGCGGTCCGCAGAAATTCCGCTCCGGCGAAGGCATCGACTTCGAGCGCGACATCACCGGTGGCCCTGTCGATGTCGGTTTCGATACCTACTTCGGCATCTCCGCCTCGCTCGACATGAGCCCTTACGCCTACCTGCGCGACCGCCGCGTCGAGACCCTGCCGACCGAGTGGCACGAGCAGGTCGAGGACACCACCTTCCTCGCCGGAGTCTCCGGCGTGAAATCGCCCGGCTTCGACATTCACGACGTCCTCCCGCGCTTCGGCGACGAAGCCGTCTCCGTCATCGAGAGTCACGCCGGTCACGACGAGCCTCTCTTTCTCTACCTGCCGCTCAATTCCCCGCACCTGCCCGTCGCGCCGTCCGTCGATGCGAAGGGCAAAAGCCAGGCCGGCGACTACGGCGATTTCGTCTGGGAAACCGATCGTGAAGTCGGCCGAGTCATGGCCGCGCTCGAGACCGCCGGAATGAGCGACGACACCCTCATCCTTTTCACCAGCGACAACGGCGGACTCTGGCACTGGTGGGATTTCCACGCCGACGATGACGGCGGAAAAATCCCGCTCACCCCGCGCGGCGATTACGTGAAACAGTTCGGTCACCAGAGCAACGCCGACTGGCGCGGCACCAAGGCCGACATCTACGAAGGCGGCCACCGCGTGCCCTTCCTCGTCCGCTGGCCCGCCCGGGTCAAAGGCGGCCAGGTCAGCGACGCCCTCGTCGAACTCACCGACGTCTTCGCCACCGTCGCCGAGCTCGTTGGCCAGAGCGGGGAGGGGACCTCCGGCATGGACAGCTTTTCCTTCCTGCCCGTCCTAACCGGCGAAGCCGAAACCGCGCGTCCGTTTTCCATTCATCATTCCCTCCGCGGCATGTTCGCCCTGCGAAAAGACGACTGGAAATACATCGAAGGCCGCGCCTCCGGTGGCTTCACCCGTCCGAATATCCTGAAGCCGAAACCCGGCGAACCCGAAGGCCAGCTCTATCACCTCGGCGGCGATCCCCAGGAAAAAGCCAATCGCTGGCCCCAAGAACCCGACCGCCTCACCGCCATGAGCCAGCTCCTCGACCAAGTCCGCGACACCTCCGCTCGTCAGGCGGCTGAAAAAAGATGAAGTCGAAGCCGGAACCCATGGAGCGGACCTGGGCGATCGCATTCGCGATCTTCGTCATTGCCCTCCATTTCGGCGTGATCAGCTACAATCGCGACTACGCCTTCTGGAAAGCCGAGCAGCGAGAATTTTTCCTACTGCAGAACGAAAAGACAGACCACGCGATCGAAGTCCTGCGAAACGATCGGGCGTTCCGATTCTTCTCCTTGGGAACCGTCATCCTACTGACCCTCATCCCGATCCTGTTTCAGAAGCTCCGTCTTCGCCTCTGGATCACCTTCCTCATCGTCTTCGCGCTCTACCTGCCCGGCTTCTGGTATGGCATCCAGATCGTTCGAGTCTCTGGAAAACTCATCGATTGGCCCGCCCTCCTTCATCCCGAAGAAACAAAGCCAACCATCGAAGGAACAACCACCGATTGAACCCTGTTGGGTCCGCGACTCAACCCTCTTAGGTCCGCGACCTGACCCTCTTGGGTACAAGAAAAGGCGAGACTGCGGGCGGAACTCAAGGAGAGGCGATTTGAAATCGCCTGCGAAGCCCATGCCTCCGTTCTTCATGGCAGTGCGGGCGGTTGGAAACCGCCCCTTCTTGAACTTTTCGCGCTCACCTTCGGGAAAGCCACTCGCAGCTCGCGAAGTGTCCAAACGACGGCGGCAAGGTGTTACGGATATCCTGAATGCTGGATATTTTAGGAAAGGTATCCAGCAATCAACTGGCACCAACGATCAAGAATCCCGAAACGATTCCCGCGTGCCGATCGTGGGTCGCAATAGCCTTGGAAAGGATTGACGCAAACGCGGTTGCCCGGCATATACTTTCGAAAGGCGCAGCCCGTTTCGTCAGAAATATATCGATATGCAGGTGCGTAAACACTACTGTTCGCCACAAAATGAAGAGCCTAACACGCAAGAAGAAGGTGCTCATCTGGCTGGCGGGTGGATACCTCTTCCTTTGGGCGATGACTGCTCTGGTAGGATTGCCTCAAGTAGACGATGCCTTCGACCGAGAACTGGCGATGGGTTCGGTCGGATTCGGCGGACCGTCGAATGTCGAGATGCCAGTGGAGCGGATCGCGATGTTCGAGCTCAGTTTTCCGCCATCATTTCCCGATTACGTGCCCGAGACGCCTTGGAGATGCCGATCACGTGGCGTGGCTGTTGCTCCGTTCGTGATCATCGACGAAGCTGCCTGGCAGGACCACATCCTATCCGGCTTTGGGGGGCGCCGTCTCGTGTTTTGGGCCTTTGGCTACGTGCGCTGGACGCCCCTCAAGAAGTATTGGGTGTCGTAGAACCTCACCTAACAAAACAAGGCGAACAAGCCGCAGCACGACAACCGCCTGACCCGCTCTGAGTCGAATTCTTACCGTGATTAGAACCCTAAACCCACAGTCAACGCGCGGCTGCCGTCAGGCGGTGTGTGTGCTCTGACGTTCGGTTTAAAATGAATCGGAGACTATTCCTGAAACGAATCCTTGCGGCTTCGGTTGCGTCTACGGCGGCACCGCTCTCTTCGTTTGCCGATGGACAGCCATTCTGCGATATCCTGGGAAGGTTTGTCGAAGGATGGTATCGAAAAACGCCAGCTGAACCTACTGCACCGCCTGTAGTTCTTCCCAAGGAATATCCTGAAATCATTGATACTCTCTACTCGCTCGCTGAGCGATATCCTCAAGCAACTCGTCATTGGCACTCGCATGCTGTTGACTGGCCGCCGCCGCTCAAGGACGATATCCTTGTCCTTGTGGGCCGCGAGAACCTAATCGAGCTCGGCGTAAGACCGGCAGAACATGGTCATGAGATCGTAACCCGGGCCGGAAGAAAGACAGATGAGTGGACGGTTACGGAAGGTGATCTTGCACCATTTATCGTGACGCTCTCGCTAGCCTCTATTTTGTATTCAAGCAATTCGGCCGGCATGTATGGAGACGAAACGCCTCCCTCAATCTTTCGAGATGCGCGACGGATCTGGACCGGCGGGAGGGACAAACTTTGGAAACATGTTTGGAGAAACGAAGAGACATTTTATTCTCATCCTGACGGATATCTTCTCGCCTCTGTATTCTATGAGTTTGAGATGTCAGACGGTAAAGTTGTTCCATGCTACTCCTATAAGGCTGCGTGCCACAGCAATGAACAGCTTCAAAAACTCATCAACGCTGGGTGGAAGAAAAACAGCTTGGGAAGCGACTGAACCGAACAAGACATCCGCCTCAACACCTGACCCTTGGCGAATCGGAGGCACCATGACTATTCAACCGTCAACCCAGAAGTCGGAGTTCACCCTCGGTCAGATTTGAGATGACTCGGAAGTTAGCGCAAAAACTGCTAGTGATTAGATGATCGACCTCCTTCAAGCGCTCCTGACGCCATTGATCGCCGTTTTGACGACACTCATTGCGTACCAGCAATACCGGCTGAGGAGGGACGAGAAGGCTCTAATCATGTATGACCGCCGTCTCAAGGTCTACAATCAGGTCGTGAGCGTTCTCCACAAGGTGAGGGCGTCTCAACCGATGTGCATGCAAGACGCATTGGATTGGACACATTCGCTAACTGAAGCCGACTTTCTGTTTGGGACCGAGGTCAGGGAGCTTATCTCCGAGATTTATGGATCGCTTCTGGAATGGGTCCGCCTTACGGAGCCCTACAAGATACGTGGAGAGGAGATGAGATTCGAGGTCGATGAGTGGAGCCTAAAGTGCGTCGATGTCGTAGACGATTTTGAGAGTTTCGCCTACCCGATTGAGCAGGTTTTTTCTCCGTATCTGCACCCTGATGGAGCTTCAATTTGGAAGAGGCGAAAGTCTCTCAAGAAGCTGAAGAAGATACTAAAGGAAGTGGGGCTAGACGAGAAGTCCAAGACGCAAGAAGATGAGAAGCGCCTGCGAGCCAAAGGCATCGATCCAAACCAAGAAATTACTTTCTAGTTGAAACAAGCCGAGCAAGGCGACCCCATACAGCGGCCTTTTTGCGTTCCGGTTTTGGTGGTTTCATTCGGCAGCTGGAATCGGGAGCGCCGCCATGAAGGTCGGGCCGCCTGTTCTTTGACGTTCCTCTAGATCACCCGCGATAGCTAAACAACTCATCCACGCGGAATTGCCGATCCTGGCTGAGGGCGTTGAGAGCATTCGCGATTTTTCGCTGCAGGTTCGCGGTCAGCTGGCGGCCTTTGCGACCTTTTTGGACCTGCTTGTGGGTGAGCTGCTCGGTGCTGGCGGCGACGAGTTCATGATTGTCGATGCCCAGCTCGGTCAGGATGGCGTCGAGGGGCTGGGGACCGTGGTTTCGGTCGGCGGATTCAGGGGATGGCGGGGTTTCCATTGGGGTTGATTCGGGACGGGGGATCGCTAATCGTTGGCGAAACTCATGACAACTCGAATTCTCCTCACCACCACCTCCTACCAGGACACGCCCGGACCGCATCACGAATTGCTGGAATCGCAGGGCTACGAAATCGTGCGCGAGCGCGGCCCGCTGCCGGAAGAGACGATGCTGGAACTGGCGGGAGAATTCGACGGCTTTCTCTGTGGCGACGACGCCATCACCCAGGCGGTGATCGAGAAGTCGCTGCCGCGCCTGAAGGTGATCGCGAAATACGGCATCGGACTGGACAAGATCGACGTGGCTTTTGCCAGCACCCAGAAGCTGCCGGTGCTGAACACGCCGGGGGTGAATCACACCACGGTGGCGGAGCACACCTTCGGCCTGCTGCTGGGGCTGTGTAAGAAGATCCAGGAAAACGCGGTCGACGTGAGCAACGGCAAGTGGGTGGCGGGCTGGAAGAAGCCGATCGGCAACGAGATTCTCGGCAAGACGATGGGCATCATCGGGCTGGGCCGCATCGGCAAGGAAGTCGCGATCCGCGCGAAGGCCTTCGGGATGCCTGTGATCGCGTTCGATCCCTATTTCGACGAGGCATTCGCCGCCGAATACGGCGTGGAGCGCTGCGAGTCGATGGACGACGTCCTCCACCGCGCCAACGTGGTCAGTCTGCACTGTTTCCTCGACGAAAACACGCGCGGCATGATCAACACCGCCAAGATCGCGGAAATGCAGGACGGCGTGATCGTTCTGAACTGCGCTCGTGGCGAACTGGTGGAGACGGACTGCATCGTGAAGGCGCTCGCGTCCGGCAAGGTGGGCGGCTACGGCGCCGACGTGCTCGACGAGGAGCCCCCGCCCGCCGATCACCCGCTGCTCACGGCGAAAAACTGCATCGTCACCTCACACATCGGCTCGCGCACGTACGAGAGCGTCCAGCGCCAGGCCCTGCGAGCAACCAACAATCTTGTCAATTTCCTCAACGGCGACTCCGACTACATTCAGGCGAACAAGTTTTAGAAACGCGGAAGTCGGAGCGCGGAACGCGGAAATTTTCTGAGTGTGTGCGCTGCGAATCGGCCGACTTCGCCGGAGACTGAATTCGAATCCTGAAAGACCACGATGAATCCTCCTCACGTCAACGAACTGATGTCCCTGCTCGCTGCAAATCCGGAGGCGGAGCTCGCGATGCAACTGCCGGAGGGGGATTTCGTTCCCGCGCATTTCCACGTCACCGAGATCGGTCGGGTGCAGAAGGATTTCATCGATTGCGGCGGCACGGTGCGCAGCGCGACGCATTGCCAGTTTCAACTCTTGGTCGCAAGCGACGTGGATCATCGGCTGAAGGCCGGGAAGCTCGCGAAGATTCTCGAAATGAGCCAGCCGCTGCTGAATGGGGAGGAGCTTCCGTTGGTGGTGGAACACGAGGACGGTCGGACCATCGCCTTCCCGGTGATCGCGATCGAGTCGTCGCCCGAGCGAATCGAGTTTCAACTGGCCCTGCCGCATCCCGCCTGTCTCGCCGCAGACAAATGCGGGCTCGCTTTCGAGGAATCGGGCGTGGGCGATCTGGTTTTCCGTCCGGCCCCGGCGACGGCGGCATCGTCTTGCTGTACGCCGGGTGGCGGATGTTGCTGAAAGCTGGACGGCGGACCTCCGTGTCCGCCCTGTTTTTCCTTCCGAAAGCTCGCGAATCTTGAATCCGGATTGGATTGCTTGATCGCATCCGAATGAGCACCAGCTTGGGCGGGGACGGAGCCCCGCCCTCCATTTGAGTGGTAAAGATCTGGTTGAAGATCTGCTCAAAGAAGCCAACGAGTTACTCGCGATTACCGTCGCTTCCCTCAACACCGCCAAAAAGCGCTCTTAACCTTCAACCTTTCCGCGTTCCGCCTTCCGCGCTCCGCGTTTCATTTCTTCGTCATGGCCCTCAATATTCGTCCTGCTTCGGAAGTCGCTTACGACTGCATCTCTCTCGGTGAAATCATGCTCCGGCTCGATCCGGGCGAAGGTCGCGTGCATACGGCGCGTTCCTTTGCCGCGTGGGAAGGCGGCGGCGAATACAATGTGACTCGGGGGCTGCGGCGTTGCTTCGGTCTGCGGACGGCCACGGTCACCGCTTTCGCCGACAATCCGGTGGGACGCCTGATCGAGGACTTCATTCTCCAGGGCGGGGTCGATACCCGTTTCATCCAGTGGCGCGACTACGACGGCATCGGTCGCGAAGTGCGCAACGGGCTGAATTTCACCGAGCGCGGCTACGGCATTCGCGGCGCGGTGGGTTGTCCGGATCGGGCCAATACGGCGGCCTCGCAGATGAAGCCGGGCGACATCGATTGGGAGGACATTTTTGGCAATCACGGGGCGCGCTGGTTTCATACCGGAGGCATCTACGCCGCGCTCAGCGAATCGACCGCCGAACTGACGATCGAGGCCTGCAAGGCGGCGCAGAAGCACGGCACCATTGTCAGCTACGACCTGAACTACCGTCCTTCGCTCTGGAAATCCATCGGTGGCCTGGCGAAGGCGCAGGAAGTGAATCGCGAAATCGCCAAGTATGTCGATGTCATGATCGGCAACGAAGAAGATTTCACCGCCAGCCTCGGCTTCGAGGTCGAAGGCGTGGACGAACACGTTCGCGGAATCGACGTCGGCAATTTCAAGAAGATGATCGCCACTGCTGTGAAGGAGTTTCCGAATTTCAAGGCCACCGCCACGACGCTTCGCGAAGTTCACACCGCCACGGTCAATGACTGGGCGGCGATCGCCTGGCACGACGGCGAATTCTACGAGTCTCGCCAGTACGAAAAGCTGGAAATCCTCGACCGCGTCGGCGGCGGAGACAGTTTCGCCTCCGGCCTGGTTTACGGATTCCTCGATCAAAACGATCCCGCGATGGCCGTCGAATTCGGTGCCGCCCATGGTGCCCTGGCGATGACCACGCCCGGCGACACCAGCATGGCCAGCCTCGCCGAAGTCCAGAAGACCGCTGGCGGTGGCAGTGCTCGCGTGGTGCGCTGACGCCAGGAGCTAACGGCTACACAACGAGTCATTACAAAATCGTCCGGATTTTTTCCGGGCGACTCGTGGCATCTGTGTTTCCGTTGCTGAGGTCTCCGTGCGTTTCGACGCTCGGAGATTGTTTGCATTCGAACGTTGCTCGCTCCTCCCATGAATTCTTCGAAGAAAACGGTCCTCATCACCGGCGCCAATCGCGGCATTGGTCGCGAAACGGCGCGCACCCTGGCGGCACGCGGGTTTTGCGTGATTGTCGCGACGAGGAATGCCGACGATGGTAAACAGGCGGCGCAGGAAATCGCGGAGGAGACCGGCGGCGGCGTCGAATCGCTGGCGCTCGATGTTGCCGATGATGTCAGCATTCAATCGGCGGCGAAGTTCTTCGGCGAGCGTCATGAATCACTCGATGTGCTGGTCAACAACGCCGGCATTTTTCCGGAAGGGGAGAGCTCGATCCTCGAAGTCGATCGGCAGGCCTTTTTCCGCACCCTGACCACGAACACCCTCGGGCCGCTGCTCGTGGCGCGATTTTTTCGTCCCTACCTCGAAAAATCAACTGAAGGCGGGCGGATCATCAATCTGTCTTCCGGTCTCGGGCAACTCAGCGACATGGAGGCCGACGCGCCTACCTATTCGATCTCGAAAACCGCGCTCAATGCCGTGACGCGACAGCTGGCGGCTTCGTTGAAATCGAAAGGAATATCCGTGAATTCCGTTTGTCCCGGTTGGGTGCGGACGGACATGGGCGGCGAAAGCGCACCGCGCTCAGTCGATGAAGGCGCGGACACCGTCGTCTGGCTCGCGGCCGAGGCACCGCAGTCGGTGACGGGCCAGTTTCTCCGGGATCGGAAACCGATTCCCTGGTGAGTATTGTGGGGCAGATTTGAAATCTGTCTCGATCTAGGAGAATGGCAGATTGCAAATCTGCCCCACATTCTCAGTCGAAGAGTTCCAACTGACCCGGCGAATGCCGCTGGAAATGCTCGGTGGAAAGCTTCACCCGATCGCCATCGAGCCCGCAGCGTTTCGCGGAGACTCGGAACAGCGTTCGGATCTCTTCGGCGACCGCGCCTTCGCCCGTGAAACGCGTGCCGAAGGTGCTGTCGTTGAGACGATCGCCGCCGCCGCGCATTTCGCGAACCCGGCCCAGCACTTTCTCGCGCGACTGAAGGAAATGCCTGTCGAGCCATCCTGAGAAAATCTCTTTCACCCCGTAGGGCAATCGCAGCACGGTGTAGCTGGCAAATCTGGCGCCGTGATCGGCGGCGGCTTGGAGAATGGCGGGAATCTCGTGATCGTTGAGACCGGGAATTACCGGCGCCAGGGAAATGCCCACCGGCACTCCGGCATCGCTCAGTTCCCGGATCGCCTGCAGCCGAGCTTCCGGCCGCGACGCCCTCGGCTCGAGCTTTCCCGCGAGATTCGCGTCGAGGCTGGTGAGGGAGATGGCCACGGTGGCGGCCTGAAATTGCGCCAGCTCGACGAGGTAGTCGAGGTCGCGGGTGACGAGCGCATTCTTGGTGACGATGCCAACCGGATTTCGGAATCGAGCCAGCACCTCGAGACAGGCCCGGGTAATTTCCAGCTTTCGTTCGATCGGTTGGTAGCAGTCGGTCACTCCGCTGCAGGCGAGGTGTTTCGGTTTCCATCGGCTGGAGGCCAGTTCCCATTCGAGCAGGTCGGCGGCATGTTCCTTCACCATGATCTTCGTCTCGAAATCGAGCCCGGCATTGAAACCGAGATACTCGTGATAGGGACGCGCGTAGCAGTAGGCGCAGCCGTGCTCGCAACCACGATAGGGATTGAGACTGGCTTCGAAACCGAGATCGGGGCTCGCGTTGGTGGTGATCAGGCTTTGGCTGTCGTCGCGATAGTAGACCGTTTTCGGCCGCGCTTTTTCGAACTCCGGATCGGCGGCGGCGAGTTCCTCCATCGCCCCGTCATCGATCTCGACCTGGAGTTTCTCAAAACGATTGGGAAGGTTTGAAACCGTTCCGCGTCCGCGATCGTCGATAAAATGGCTCATTCGATTGTCAAAAAGTCCGCTTGCGAAAAGTGTTAATTTGAACAGTATTTCAGCGATGCCAAACTGCAAGCCCGGATCGAGATTGAGGCTCAAAGAAAATCACTCGCGAACTGCTTCGTTCGGCGGCAGGGTGGCAGAGCCGACGCGTGTCGGCCGAAAAGCGATGAGATTTTCGACGCGAGTGCTGCTGGTGCTGCTGGGTGCGGCCATTCTCACCCACGGGGTTCTGTTTGTGCTCGTTTACCGTTCGGCGCGAAACAGCCTGTTCGAGGAACTGCGCGTCCAGGTGGCCAATATCGCAGCCACCGGAGCGCTGACCATTGATGCCGCGGCTCACGAGCGCGTCACCGGCGAGGATTCGCCGGAGTACGAGGCCCTGGTAATGAACCTTCGTCAGATCCGCGACGCGAACCGGCGCGAGGACATGCGGGTCAAATACGTTTACACCGCGAGGCCGAATCCAGACTATCCCAGCGGTTTCGAGTTTGTTGGAGACGCGGAGGAATCGGCCGAAAACGTGTCGCTCCCCGGTGATGAATTTCCCGATTTGCCCGAGTCCTTGCGCTTGGATGAAGCGCGGGCCGATCGAAATTTTTCCACCGATCAATGGGGAACCTGGCTGAGCGCGAGCGCGCCGATTCGTGACGCCGCCGGTAAACCGATCGCCGTGCTGGGAGTCGATGTTTCCGCTGAAAGCGTTCGCAGCGTGCTCGCGACCCTCTGGTGGCAAGGGGCGGGGGCGTTGGCAATTGCTTTTCTGTTGGCGGTCGGAATTGCATGGGCAATCTACCGTTGGGTGAACCGCCCGATTGTCGCCATCGAGCAAGCGGTCGAGAAAGTCGGTCGCGGCGATTACGAGGTGGCGACCAATCTGCCCCGCGGCGATGAATTCGAACGTCTCGCGCGCGCCTTGGAATCGGCGGCGCGTGCCCTGCGAGAACGTGAGACCTTGAAGGAAAACCTTGCCCGGGTCGTCGGTGATCAGGTCGCCGGGCGACTGGCGCTGAAGCCGGGAATCGCCAGTGAAGACGCCGATGCTGCGGCGAACGGCGTGGCGCTTTTGTTCGCTGGATTTCACGACGCCTCCGCCCAGCTTGCCGCCGAGGCGGGCGAGGATTCCTCGGCCTTGATCGAGGAACTCTGCGCTACCGTCATTGAAGGTGTTGTCGAGTACGGCGGCGAAGTGGCCGCGTTTCATCGCGAAGGTCTACTGGCCGTTTTTGGGGGCGAGGGAGTCCCCGGGTCCGATGCGCCGCTGCGGGCGGTTCGCGCGGCGTTCAAGGTGCGGAAGGAAACGGAGAAGCTTTTCTGGCGCTGGATGGCCGAGGGGCGTTTGGAAGACCGGCCGTGGTTGGGCGTCAGCGTGGACATTCCTCAGAAAAGCCTTTCCGCTGGAGACACCGGCGTTGCGGGACGGATCGCCTCGATCAACGGTCTGACGCAAAAGCTGTCCGCTGGAGTCCTCACTTCCGCGGAGATCGCCCAGGCAGTATCGGCAGAGATCAAGCTGCGCTCCGTTGGAGACGACGCCGACGGGCGATTCACCGTTTACGGAAGCTGAGAAAGAGAATATGCCCGGAACGATTCATGTCAGATCCGCCGAGCCCGCTGATGTGTCCGAGATTCACACCATGATTGGTGAACTGGCGTCCTTCGAGGACCTCCGGCACCAATTCGTCGCCACGGTGGACGATTTGACGGAAAGTTTCTTCGGCGAGACTCCGGTCGCGGGAGCGCTCGTGGCGGAGGAAGGCGAAACCGGACGACTGATTGGTTATGCGATCTGGTTCACCACCTTTTCGACCTTTCTCGGGAAGGCTGGTCTCTGGCTTGAAGATCTCTACGTGCGGCCGGATTGGCGGGGGCAGGGCGCCGGGAAACAGTTGCTCGTCGCCGTGGCTGGAGAAGCGAAGCAGCGCGGGAGCGGACGCTACGAATGGAACGTGCTCGACTGGAACCAGCGCGCGATCGATTTTTACCGGGCCGCTGGGGCCGAGATCCTGCCAGACTGGAGAGTGGTCCGGATGGATGAATCCGGAATCGCCCGCCTCAGCGAGCGATGAACCGGAGGGGCGATTGGCAATCGCCCGAAGTGGCAAGCGCGGGTAGTGCAGGCGATTGCAAATCGCCTCTCCGAAATACCTAACCCTTGAGTTCAGGGAAAAACGGATTGTATCGTTTTTCCTCGCCGACCGTTGTCAGTGGACCGTGTCCCGGGCAAAGCACCGTTTCATTGGGAAGGGTCATGATTTTCTTCCGATTGTTCTCGATTGCATCATCGAAGGAAACCATTCCACCACCCATCGAACCAGCGAACATGGCATCACCCACCACGGCGATCGGCTTTTCGAGACCAGAGATGACGTAGGTCGTGCCACCAACCGAGTGACCGCTGGTGGTACGGGTTTCAACCTTCAGTGAACCGATCGAAAACGTGGCGCCTTCAACGAATTCCTCGCAGCCGGGCCATGGCTCGAGGCGGTTTGCGTAGACGGTGGCACCTGGCGCAGCGGCCTTGAGGCGATCGAGGTCGGCGACGTGATCGTTGTGGGTGTGGGTCAGGAAAATCTGTTTCAGCGAAAGACCTAGTCGCTCGATTTCGGCAATCAGCGGGCCTGCGTCGGTGCCGGTGTCGAAGGCAGTGGCTTCCTTGGTTTCGGAATCCCAGACGAGGTAGGCATTCACTCGCATGTCCCGGTAGGGCGTATTGAATTGCGCCAGACCTTCGACCGAAACTGACTTCGGATACCACGCCTTTGACGCCGCGATTGTCAGCGAACCGGGATCAAGTCCCAGCACCGGCGCAATTTTCAGCAGGGCGCTTTCATCGCAGAACTCACCGCGACAGAGTCGGCCGAGCGTGTCGAGTTCCACGCCGGTCCGTTCGCTCAGGAGTCTTTCGCTGATGTGCCGGCCGCGCATCGCTTTGCCGATGATGTCTTCAAAAAGGTCTTCGATGGGAATCTGCATGGTTAGGAGTTGTCTTTCGGTGTCAGCACTCTTCCTTGGTCGGCGTAAACGTTGAAGCCTTTCTCGCGAAGGAATCCAACCAGCGTCTGACCACTTTGCTTGGCAAACTCGACGGCGAGGCTGCTCGGCGCGGAAATGCCGGCAATGATGGGGATGCCGGCGGCGAGGGCTTTCTGGATGAGTTCGAACGAAATGCGGCCGCTCACGAGGAGAATGCGATCGCTCAGCGGCAGTTTCCCGTCGAGGAGCGCGCGGCCGATGACCTTGTCGAGCGCGTTGTGACGGCCGACATCCTCGCGAAGCAGTTGTAGAGTTCCTCGCGCGTCGAAAAGGGCGCTGGCGTGGAGACCACCCGTTTTTTCGAACGTTTCCTGGGCGGCGCGCAGTCGATCCGGCAACGAGAGTAAACGCTTGGGGCTGATGTGAATGTCGGACTCGATGGGTGAGAAATCCTGAAAGATCGAATCAATGGTGGCCTTGCCACAGACACCGCAACTGGAACTGGTGAAGACGTGCCGGGTCAGCTTTTCGAGGTCGGCGTTGTGATGGGAGGCGAGCTTCACGTCGAGCACGTTTCCCGCGGCTTCCGGATCGGTGATGTCGCGACAGCGATTGATCTCGAAAATGTCATCGGCGTTGCGAACCACTCCCTCGGTCACGAGAAAGCCTGCCGCCAGTTCTTCGTCGTGCCCTGGCGTTCGCATCATCACGGCAATGCTTTTGCCTTCGACCCGAATTTCCAATGGTTCCTCCGCAGCGAGTCGATCATGGACTTTGGTAAACCCGCGTTTCGTCTCGAAACGGCTTAACAGGGTTGGGTGATCGAACATACCCTGTTGAAGTTGATCGTATTCCTCGGGCGTGTTGATGTTCTGCAACCAGTCGCTCCTGACTTCGGTCCGGACTATCAGGCCCTCGTTTTCCGCGCGATCGCAGAATCGCTGCATCGATAACAGGTCTTCGGCAATTCTCAGTTGAACGAGAGGGAGTGCCGAGACCGGATAGATGCCCACCAACGGATCCCAGCGCTCCTCGTTGAAAGGCACCACGCCTTTCCCTGATTTTCTGCACTGATCGAACAAGGACTTCAGCCCATCGCTCGGAAAGGCTGGCAGGTCGACACCCAGAATGAGGAGAAAGTCCGCGCCGTCCTTTTCCGCAGCAGCGAGACAATCGCGCAACGCACCGAGCGGGCCCAGATCGGGCATGGTATCGCGGACGATTCTCACGCCATCGATGAAATCAGGGAAGGGCTGGGCTTCGTTGGCGGACAGTAGAACGGGAAATTCTGAATCCGGGCACGCGGCGAAAAGCTTTTCCAGTTGAATGGCGAACAACGGCCTGCCTTTCCAGTCGAGAAAGGCCTTGTCGCTTCCCATGCGGGTTGAGCGTCCTCCAGCAACGAGTGCAGCCTGGATGCGGGGCATGAGTGGGTCAGTCTTGTTCGGTCCGCAGCACGCCGTCAGTGAGGATCCTGGCTCGCAATCCGCCGCGACCTTTGAGCGCTTCCTCGGCGCCTTCGGCAAAAGCCTGGTTCATCCAGAGGCAGGGCGCGGCTTCCTGGGTCCCGCGAAATCGGATGCCTTGAATCTCGAATTCCCGATCGATCAATGAATTCAGATCCACGCCGCTGACGATCGCATTGCGTCGAAAAACATCGGGGCCGCGATCGGCCACGTTGAACCGAAGACAGAGATCTTCCCACGTTTCGAGGGAGAAAAAGGTGATCTGCCCCTTGTAGTCTTCCTTGAAATCGAAGTAGCGGTCTCCTCGCAATCCCTTCCCCGCGACGCACTCGACCTCGTCGACCGAGATCATCGGTTCGGTGCCGGCGGGCTTGCCGTAGCGCCCCACGTAAACGTGGGCGGGAGAGAGATAGAGGTGCCGGATCTTCACGATACCGTTCTCGATCAATCGTAGACCCGGATGCCGGCGTCCTGGCGCAGTTTCTCGAGCCAGCGATCGACGTAGCCCTTGCGCTTCTCCTGGGTGAGGAGCTTGTCGCAAGTGTCCTTGAGCTCTTCGAAGGACGGAACGGCGCCACCCTGGCGGGCATCCACGTACATCAGGCGCCAGTAGGGGCCGTCGTCGATCACGTCACTGACTTTGCGAGGAGAAAGACCGAAAGCGATACTGGTCAGCTTTTCATTGAGATAGTCTTTTCCGATCGGACCGCCGCCCACCAGTCCACCATCGGCGGCGGCGCTGTCGGCGGAATGAGCCCGGGCCATGGTGGCGAAATCGGCGCCGCCCTGGAGTTGCTTGCGGATGTCGTTGACGAGTTGCTTTTGCGCGGCCTCATCGCTCTCGGCGGTCTGCTTGGGAAGCGACAGCATGCGGAGAATGATCTCCGGATCCTCGGCGTACTCGTTCTTGATCTCGTCGTATTTCGCCTGCATCTCGGTGGGCGTGTTGATGAGAGTTTCGGGGCCGTCGTTCTGACCGCGCAGCGCCTGGATGGTGATCTGCTCGCGCTGCATGTCGCGAAACTGACGAATGGTCATGCCGCTTTTTTTCAGTTCCGAAAGGAACTTGTCGCGGTCGCCTTTGAAGCGCTTGGTGATGAATTCATCGATGGCGGTATCGACGTAGGTTTCCTTGATGGAACCGCCCATCTTCTTGAATTCCGCGAGGATCAGCTTGCGATCGATGAGATCCTTGAGGGCCTCCTTTTTCATCTCCTCGACCTTGGCATCGACGATGGCCTGGGTGAGACCGGGATCGTTTTTGTGTTCGAGCAGCCAGATCTGGATCTGGGTGGCGACGGCGGTATCGACCTCGATGGAGGTGATAGACTCGCCATTGACGACCGCCTTGAGCGCGTTGATTTCCTGGAATCCGGACGCGGCGGCGGTGTTGATGGGCTGAAACTGGGAAACGACCAGCCCGGCGCAAACCAGGGCCGGGAAGGTGAGGGCGTGTGAAAGGGCTTTCATGGTGAAACGGGAAGCGAAGAGTAGGACGAAAAAGGGGTCATGACAAGGTCATGACGAGTTCGACGGCGTGTCGAAGTTTCCGGGCCTGACTTTTCCCTTCTAGACGGGGAAAGCGGCCGTTTATTTGCAGATATTTCCCCTTTTTGGTGAGCATCAGCTTGTCGTCGCGGATTTCCACGGCACCGACGCCCTGGTGCGCGGCCCGGATTTTCAATTCGGTGGCAAGGAGAAGAAACTCGGCGGCGTCGGGCAATTTTCCGAAACGGTCCTGCCAGTTTTTTCGCAGGTTCTCGAGATCGCTCAGGCGGCTGGCCTCGGCCAGGTGGCGGTAGGCGGTGATGCGGAGCCGGGCCTCGGGCATGTAATTGGCCGGGATGAATGCGGGGAGGGTGCCCTTGGGCGCGCGCTGATACTGGGCCTCGTTGGTGGCGAGAAAATCGACGTGGCAGGCGATGTCGATCCGGTCGCCAACGGGTTCGCCTTTGAGTTTCCCGACGCTCTGTTTCAGCAGCTGGCAGTAGAGGTCGAATCCGATGGCGGCGATGTGGCCGCTCTGCTGGGTGCCGAGCAGGTTTCCGGCGCCGCGAATTTCCAGGTCGCGCATCTCGATCTTCAAACCGGCGCCGAGCGAGGAGTATTGCTTGATGGCGTTGATGCGCTTCCGGGCGTCACCCACGGTCAGCATGTCGCGCGGGAGCATGAGGTAGGCATAGGCCCGGCGGTCGGCCCGGCCCACGCGGCCGCGGAGCTGGTAGAGATCGGCGAGTCCGAAGCGGTCGGCACGGTCGATGATGATGGTGTTGGCGTTGGGAATGTCGACGCCGCTCTCGATGATGGTGGTGCAGACAAGCACGTCGATTTCCTGGCGAATGAAGCGGTTCATCACTTCTTCCAGTTCATCGTCGTCCATCTGGCCGTGGCCGACCTCGACTCGCGCGCCCGGCACGAGATCCTCGATCCGCTTCTTCATGCCCCGGATGGTTTTCACCCGGTTGTGGAGAAAGAAAACCTGGCCCTGCCGGGCGAGTTCCTTCTGGATAGCCGCGCGGATGGTGCGCTCGTCGTAGGGACAGACCGAGGTGGAGACCGGATAACGATTCGGTGGCGGCGTCTCGATGGTGGACATGTTCATCACGCCCATGAGTGAGAGATAAAGCGTTCGCGGAATCGGTGTGGCAGACAGCGTGAGCACGTCGACGAGGCGGAACATCTCCTTGAAGCGTTCCTTGTGCTGAACGCCGAAACGTTGCTCCTCATCGATCACCACCAGGCCGAGATCCTTGTAGCGCACGTCCTTCGAGATGAGTCGATGGGTGCCAATGACGATGTCGACACTGCCGTTCGCCATCTTCTCCAAAGTCTGGCGCTGTTGGGCGGCGGTCCGGTAGCGGCTGAGCAGTTCGATGGTGACCGGAAAGTCCGACATTCGCTCCCGGAAATTGTGATAGTGCTGGTCGGCCAGCACCGTCGTCGGCGCGAGCATGGCGACCTGCTTGCCGCTCATCACGGCTTTGAAGGCGGCGCGGATGGCGACCTCGGTCTTGCCGAATCCGACGTCGCCGCAGACCAGCCGGTCCATGGGACGATCCGATTCCATGTCCTCCTTGGCATCCTCGATGGCGCGAAGTTGGTCGGGCGTTTCCTTGTAGATGAAAGCGTTCTCGAATTCCCACTGCCACTTGTTGTCGGGCGGATGGGAAAAGCCGGTGTGAGTCTGGCGCTCGGCCTGAACCGACAGGAGCCGGGCGGCGTAGTCGAGAATGGAACGCTCGGCGTCTTTGCGGATGCGCGACCAGCGCTTGTCTCCCAGTCGGCTCAGCTTGGGCGCTTTTTTTCCGGTGCCGACATAGCGGGAGACGAGATGCGCCTGGTCGAGCGGGACGAAAAGCCGCGCTTCGTCGGCGTATTCGATCTCGAGGACTTCCTCGCGCTTGGCGCCGTCGCGGGTATCGGTCTCGCGGTCGCGAATGCCCTTGAATTTCCCGATGCCGTAGTCGGCGTGAACGACCAGGTCGCCGTAGTTGAATTCGCTGAGACTGGCCTGTCGCTGGGTGACCTGCCGCTGCTGGGCCAGACGCATGCGGCGCTGGGTTCGCTGATGTTGGTAACGGCCGAAGATTTCCGCATCGCAGAGAATCGCGATCTTCGCCTCGGGAATGGTGAAGCCGCGACTGAGCGAGCCGAAGATCGTGCGCAGGATCCCGGAATCGAGATGCTCGGAGTAAACCAGTTCGCGGAAGCGGTCGATCTCGCCCTGAGAATTGAAGGCCATCGCCGCGTTCCAGCCTTCGTTTTCCCATTCCGCCATCTGTTGGGCGAAATCGTGACGGCGTTGTTCCTGGAGGATGAAGTCGCCGGCTTCGAAGACGCCAAGCGGATTTTCGTAACAGGCGACGGCGTAGCTTTCCCCCTCTTCGTCATATTCCTCGTCTTCTTCTTCCTTGTCGTCTGATTTGGAATAGGAAGAAGACGAGGAATAGGAATAGGAGGTAGAAGTGATGTTGACGCTGGCGATGGACTCTTCGGCATCGGGCTCGATGGCGATGACGAGGTCGGCCTTCTCATCGAGGTAATCCTCCAGGGTCGCGTCCGGTTCGAGATTGGCTTCGCTGAGGAGAATCTCGGTCGATTCCAGTTTCCGGACCGAGGTCTGTTCGTCGACGTCGAATTCCCGGATCGAATCGATCTCATCGCCAAAAAGTTCGAGACGAACCGGAGCGGTCGATTGCCACGAAAAGACATCGACGATGCCGCCGCGAACCGCGAACTGGCCTCGCTGAAACACTTGGGCTTCCTTCTCGTAGCCCGCTTGAGTCAACTGCTCCGCCAACGCCACCGGATCGTGGGTGTCGCCAACGGAAAGGCGCAGGGATTGATCCGACAGCGAACCCGGTTTCGGCGCGGCTTCCTCGAAACTGCCGCGGCAGAGAACCACGACCTGTGGTTTGCCGGAAGCACGCTTTTCCCAGAGCCGCTGGAGCGTGGCGAGCCGTTCCGCGGCTGACTCGGGATCGGGGATGACGTCCTCGAATCCCACCCACTCGTATTCCGGCAAAAACGCGGCGTCGACGCCCCAGACCGGAAGCTCGGCGTGAACGATCTCCTGCAGTTTCACGTGAGGACAGGCGATCCAGACAATGGGCGTGCCGTGGTTGTTCGCTGCTGCGGAATCCGCCAGCCAACGCTGAGCGGTCAGCGCGGCGTAAAACGGCTGACCTGCTTCCGCCACGTGATCGAAGGCGACGGGATTCTCCGGAGTCGCCAGGTCGAGGCGATCCAACCGCTCCGCAAAAGGCGGGCAGGCCGCGGCGCGCTCCAGCAAGGCGGACACCACCGCCTTCGCGTCGTCCGGTGACTGGTGGCTGCGCTGGGATTTTTTCGGCATCGAGACGGTGGTAGAAGCGAGTACACGCCCTCCCGGCCGGCTGGATCGCGAATCCCACACGGGGGTGTTCGCCGATTGCCGACAGAATAGGGCGTAGAGTTGAAGTCTCTGCGAGAGCTGCGGGAAATCCGCCGCTAGCTCAGAGCTGAAATTGATCGCGGCGCTTTTTCAGCATCGCCTTGGTCATGCCGAGCTGTTTTGCGGCGGCCGTCTCGTCATCGGTCGACGCGAGCACGGCGCGAATGATCTCGCGTTCCGCGACCAGCGCCGGGCCGAGCGTGGGATCGCTTTTCGATGCCTGGAGAAAGGCTTGAGCGGCCGATTCGAGGGATACCGAACCGTTGCTGCCCTGTCCCGATTTCGATCCACCGCTCAGTCCACCGTCGCGGTCGCCGATCCGCGGCACCCGGCCGAGCGGGAGATCGCGGGGGAGCAGCACATTGCCGGTCGCCAGCACGCAGGCTCGTTGGATGGTGTTTTCCAATTCTCGGACGTTTCCGGGCCAATCGTGATGTTCCAACTGGTCGATTGCCTCCGGAGAAAATTGCATCCGGCGTCCGATGCCGCTGCCTTCGCCCTGTCGGGAAAGGAAGTGCTCGGCCAACAGTCGGATGTCTTCACGGCGCTGGCGCAGCGGCGGAATGTGAATACGGACGACATTCAGGCGATAGAAAAGGTCTTCGCGGAATCGACCGCCTTCCACCTCGGCCTCAAGGTGCTTGTTCGTCGCCGCGAGAATGCGGACATTCGACGTCAGCGTCTGGTTGCCGCCTACGCGGGAGAATTCGCCCGACTGCAGCACGCGGAGCAGCTTGCTCTGAATTTCCAGCGGCATGTCGCCGATTTCATCGAGGAAGAGCGTGCCGCCGTCGCATTGTTCGAAACGGCCCACGCGCTGGCTGACCGCCCCGGTGAAAGCGCCTTTCTCGTGACCGAACAGCTCGCTCTCGAGCAGGTTGCCGGGAATCGCCGCGCAGTTGATGGCCACGTATTCCGCGCTGGCGCGACGGCTGAACTTGTGGACCGCGTTCGCCACGACTTCCTTCCCCACGCCGCTCTCGCCCGTGATGAGCACCGGCGCGTCGGCGCGGGCGACCCGGCCGATGAGCTTGAACACATCCTGCATCGCCGGCGAACGCCCGATGATCAGGTCCGAGCTGGTCTCCCGCGGGCTTTTCTCCATTGCCGCCTCGGTGGCGATGCGCGTTTGCTCGGCGGCTTGCAGGGCTTTCTCCACCGAGGGACGCAATTCGAACGACAGCGACTCCTTGCGGAGCACGTCGAA
>JAGRPB010000002.1:0-37977 GCA_020439945.1 Verrucomicrobiia bacterium | reverse complement strand
GCCGCATCGCCTCGATCAGCGTGTTGGTGGAGGAAATCGCGCCGTTCAGCAACACCATGGCGTTGGGAAAACTCTGGCGGACGCGCTTGAGCAGATCGACCCCGTCGAAAGGGGCCAGGTGCAATTCCGCGATGAGCAGGTCCGCCCTTTTTTCGGTGAAAAGCTTGAGCGCCTCGTCCGCGCGGGACGTGGTCAGAATCTCCACCTTTTTCGCGCCCAGGTGCTTGGCAGCCCAGGAGAGAAAATCGGGGTCGGGGTCAGCGATGACGACGGTTTGTTTTTCGGCGTCGGGCATTTTTTGGGATCAGGGGGAAGTCGGCACCATAGTGGCGCGATTGCGGGTTGGGAACCGAAAGTTGCGAGCAATGTTTCACAAGTCAAAGGCGGGGAAAGAGCGAAGCGACCCTGTGAGGCCGGCCCAAACACCACCGGAAGGGATCCGCAAACGGAAAAACGAAGCGCCCCGCCGGAGGTTTGATTCGAGGCGTCTGCGTAAGGTGCTGAAAATCAAATTCCGGCCGAGACAAGCGGGTGCGAGAGGGGACGGGCTATTTCAGTTCCCGCAGGTCCAGATCGACGTCGATCTGGAATCCGCCATCCGTCAGGCTTTTTGTCCGAATTTCGTAACTTTTTCCAAGCCAATCGTCTTCGGGAGCCCCTGGTTTGCTGATTTTTGAGACAAAATGGGCAGATTCGCCATCTCGGGCGACCATTGTGGGATAGGAGATCCACGTGGTCGTGGTCAACCATTCCGTCACTTCGCGGAAACTCTCCACTCGAGGAATCGGTATGGCATTCACTCGGTCGGGTTCGAAAGAGTCGGGAAACAATTCGCCGCCATCCGCGAGATCGATCGCCGACTCCGATAGCTGGGCCTCGCGAATCGACATTTGGACGGTGCCGTCCGGCATTGGGAAGGGGGTCACGCTGATCAACAGGTTCGTTCCGGGAGTCTGGCCCGGCAAAGCGACCACGGCCGCTTCGTTCCCCGCGACCCGCACAGTTCCGCGAACTCTGCGGGAAAGGGCGGGCGTCCCGGCATCGGTGGAATCCGATTTCGGTGAAGGCAAGGCCGGCGCTGCCGATAGCGCCGGTTTCGGATCGGCTGTGGGAACACGGGGCCGCAAAGAGATGAAGAGAACGGAGATCACGAATCCGAGTGCGACCGCGAAAAGCAGGAAGGGTAGCCATCGCCCGCGAACTTCGGTCGCCGGCGCCGGATCCGATGGGAGGTTCGAATCGTCGGTTGGCATTGGGTTACTTCCGCATTCTGTTGGTCGAAAACCGCGTTCTCCTGTCTCAGAGTCCTCCGTAGCGCCGATGTCGGCGCTGATAGTCGGCCACGGCTTCCTTCAGATCGTCGTGGCGAAAGTCGGGCCAGAGCTTTTTCGTGATGTAAATCTCGGCGTAGCTGATTTGCCAGAGGAGGAAATTCGAGATTCGCATTTCGCCGGACGTGCGGATGAGGAGATCCGGGTCCGGGTAGTAACGCGTGTAAAGATGCTTCGAGAAAAGATCGGGATCGATCATCGCCTCGTCGATGTGCCCCTCGCGCACGGCCCGGACCACGCTTTTGATGCCGTCGATGATTTCCTCTCTCGATCCGTAGCTGAGCGCGAGGACGAGCGTCAGGCCGGTGTTTTCGCTGGTTTCCTCAATGGCTCGGTGAAGGCGTTTCTGACAACTGGCCGGCAGGAGATCAAGTCGTCCGATGGCCTGGAGTCGGACGTTCTTTTCCTTCATTTCGCCGGTCTTCTCTTTCAGGAAAGCTTCGAGCAGTCGCATCAGCGCCTCGACCTCGGCTTTGGGACGTTTCCAATTTTCCGAGGAAAAGGCGTAAAGCGTCAGGAATTCGACACCCAGGTCGCCGCAAGCCTCGACACAGGCGCCGACCGAATCCGCCCCGGCTCGGTGCCCGTCGCGGCGCGGCAGGCCACGCTCGCTCGCCCAGCGACCGTTGCCGTCCATGATGATCGCGATGTGTCGCGGAACAGGGGCGGCAGCATCGGATGCGGGGGATGAAGACGGGGCGGCGGCCATGGTGCTTTCTCCACCCAACAGGGTCTGGTCTGCGAGTCAACAGGGTATGATCGGGACGTCGAAACGGGGGATCGCGGTCATTTTACCTTCCCTGTTCTGAATTCGACTGAAGTCGATTCTACCCCGCCACCAGGGTCTGGTCGCGGGACGGGCCGACGCCGACGAGGGAAATCGGCACGCCGAGGGCCTGGGACAGATTCTCGAGATAGGCGCGGGCATTGGCCGGGAGATCGTCGATCGATTGGCTGCCGTCGGTCGCCGTCTGCCAGCCGGGCAGCGTTTCGTAAATCGGCGTGATGCGATCGTAGTCGGCGATGGCGGCGGGCGGGAGATCGTGGCGCTCGCCGTCGATTTCGTAGTGGGTGCAGACCGGGATCTCCGCGAGTTGATCGAGTCCGTCGAGATTCGTCACCGCGAGTTCGTCGATGCCGTTCACCATGCAGGCATAGCGCAGCAGGGGAAGATCCAGCCAACCGCAGCGGCGTTCCCGCCCGGTCGTGGCGCCGAATTCCCGTCCCATGCCATGCAGCACGTCGCCCCACTTTTCGTCCTCGGTCGGGAACGGACCGGCGCCGACGCGAGTGGTGTAGGCCTTGGCCACGCCGATGACCTTGTCGATTTTCTGCGGCGGCACGCCGGACCCGGTGCAGGCACCGCCCGAGGTGGTGTTCGACGAGGTGACAAAGGGGTAAGTGCCGAAGTCGACATCGAGGTAGGTGCCCTGGGCGCCTTCGAAAAGCAGGCTGTCGCCCGCGGCGATGGCGTCGTGGAGA
This sequence comes from Verrucomicrobiia bacterium, assembly GCA_020439945.1. Classification (GTDB taxonomy): domain Bacteria; phylum Verrucomicrobiota; class Verrucomicrobiia; order Verrucomicrobiales; family DEV007; genus JAEUHH01. The sequence continues at coordinate 35,164 of JAGRPB010000002.1, read as the reverse complement.
AACTTCACCGTGTTGCCGACAAAGGGACGGAGACGCTCGGCGGCATCGAGACATTCCCGACCGATGGCTTCGGCGTCGAGCAACGGCTCGCCGGCGGCTTCGAGGATGGTGTTACAGTCGGCGATCTTGGCGGTGAGGCGCTCGATGAAATTCACCGAATCGAAGAGGTCGTGAACCCGCAGGCCGGTGCGCTCGATTTTCTCGGCGTAGGTCGGGCCGATGCCGCGCTTGGTGGTGCCGATCTTCTTCGCGCCCAGATTGCTCTCGCGACGGGCGTCGAGTTCGCGATGATAGGGCAGCACGAGGTGGGCGCGATCCGAGATGCGGAGGTTCTCCGGCGTGACGCTGATGCCTTTTTCCTCCAAGCCGTCGATCTCGCCGAGCAGGGCGATGGGATCCATGACCACGCCGTTGCCGATGACACAGCGTTTCCCGGGCCAGAGAATGCCGGAGGGGATGAGGTGGAGAATGTAGGTCCTGCCTTCGCTGATGACGGTGTGGCCGGCATTGTTGCCGCCTTGGGCGCGAACGACGACGTCCGCTTTCTCCGTCAGCCAGTCGACGATTTTACCTTTGCCTTCGTCGCCCCATTGGGCGCCTGCTACCACGATGTTTGGCATTTTCTCAGTTGGGAAGTTGGAGTGAGTTGGGGAAATGAAAACGGGAAATCAATTCAGGAGAGGGAATCGGACAGGCGCAGGGCGGGACAGCGGTCCGGACAGAAAGCCGGACGCGGCAGAGGAAACGGGGCAGGCGGGTTGGGTCGGGATCGATCGGGCCGGGTGCGGCTCCTAGACCTTCATCATCATGGCGAATCCGGCCACCGCGAGCGCGGCGACGATGCCGACGATGCCGAGAATCATGGCGACTTCCGACGCGGCATCCTTTTTCTCCACCTTTGGCAGGGGAGAGAGATTCTTGAATCCGGGCGGCATCACGGATTGCTCGGCGATTTCCGCGTGGATGGTGCTCTCGAAACCGCTGCCGGAACTGGCGCCGAAATCGCCGCCTTCGTCGCCCGATTCCGCGACTTCGTCGTCGCCTTCGTAGTCCGCTTCCACCTGGCCGAAAGTGACGCGTGCGCCGTGGCTGAGCGGGGCTTCGCTGATGGGAGCGCCGTCGAGGAAGGTGCCGTTGGTGGAATCCAGATCGACGAGGTGATACTGGGCGCCGACCAGCTTAAGCTGAGCGTGATGGCTGGAGATCGAATCGTGAGTCAGCACGATGTCGTTGTCGTCGGCGCGACCCACAGAAACTTCGGCTTGGTCTTCGAAACCAATTCTGAGCGGTTCCTGATCGGGAAGATAAATCGTGAGTTTCGGCATAGCAGCCCGCAATTTAAGAGGTTTCAGCGAGTGGAATCAATCAATTTGGCAAATTCCTCGAAGAAATAGGAGGCGTCGTGAGGACCCGGAGCGGCTTCGGGATGGTATTGGACGGAAAAAACGGGGAAATCCCGGTGTCGCATGCCTTCAACGGTGTCGTCGTTCAGATTGATGTGGGTCACTTCCACGTTCGATGGCAGCGAATCGGCATCGACGGCGAATCCGTGATTCTGCGAGGTGATCGCGACCTGGCCGGTGCGCAGATCCTTGACCGGCTGATTGCCGCCGCGGTGACCGAATTTCAGTTTGAAGGTCTTGCCACCGAATGCGTGACCCAGGATCTGGTTGCCCATGCAGATGGCGAAAATCGGTTTCTTGTCGATCAGCTTTCCGATTTCGGTATGGGCGTAGGAAAGTGCCCCCGGATCGCCGGGACCGTTGGAGAGAAAAACGCCGTCCGGGTTCATGGCGAGGACGTCTTCGGCCGAGGTGTTCGCGCTGACGACATCGACGGTGAAACCGTGCTGGCGCAGGTTGCGGAGGATGTTGCGCTTGATCCCGAAATCGTAGGCCACGATGCGATACTTCGGTTCCGGGAGTTCGAAGAAACGTTCGCCGTTGGCGCCTTCGACTGTGGGAATCTCGCTGGTGGCGTTCACCACCGTCCACTTGCGACTCTCCACGTCTTCCGGGTCCCAGCGGTAGTTTTCCTGCGTCGTCACTTCCTGCACGAAATCGGAGCCAGCCATCGGCGGCGTCTGCTGGGCCAGCGCAACGCAACCCGCCGCGTCGAGCGATCCATCGGTGCAGAGGCAGGCGCGCATGGCGCCGGCGGTGCGGAGCCGCTTGGTGAGCGCCCGGGTATCGATGCCCTCGATCCCGGGAATGCCGCTCTCGTTGAGCCAGTCGCCCAGCGACTTCTGCGAGCGCCAGTTGCTGGGAATCTCGCAAAGTTCCTCGATCACGAAACCGCGCACGTGAATTCCCTCGCTCTCGTTGTCGAGTGGGTTGACCCCGTAGTTCCCGATCATCGGGTAGGTCATGGTCACGATCTGGCCGCGGTAGGAGGGATCGGTGAGGACCTCCTGGTAGCCGGTCATCGAGGTGTTGAAACAGATTTCGCCGGCCTGCGTCGTGGTCGCACCAAAGGCGTAACCTTCGAACACAGTGCCGTCTTCCAGGGCGAGAATGGCGGGTCGTTTCGTCAAAACGTGGGTCTGGAGCGTGGGTGTTGCGGGGACTTGGGCGAAGCGAGGGTTCCGGAGATCAGCGAGATCTCGGATCCGGCTCGTCATGCCCTTTCCTGAACGAGTGTGGCATCATCTGTTGGGGTTGCAAGCGGTGACGGGAGATCGATGTCGAGACGACCGACTTCATGGAGCAATCGACGCGTCGTTTCGGTCAAAATCGAAGCGTCTCGTTTTTCCCCAAAATGATTCAATGGAGATGGAATCCGAAAGTCATCATCCCAATGAAAATCAAACGCTCCCACGGGGCAGGTTCACCATGGGGACCTGTTTGCTCGGTCATCCTTACGGCCATGGTTGGGTTTGCCGCCTCCGAGGCGCGGGCATTGTCGCCCGTCGTGGAAAAGCTCCACTCGAAGCAGTCGCTCCCCGCGGAATTCGGCAATGCGGTCGCGGTCTCCGATCGATGGATCGTCGTCGGCGAATCGAAGCACCAGGATCTCGCCGCCAACGCGGGAGCCATCCATGTGTTTGATGCCCGTACCGGTGGCTACCTGAGACGCATCCGGGCTTCCGACGGCGCGGCGGGCGATTTTTTCGGAACCTCGGTATCGCTCTGTGGAAACCTCGTCCTGGTCGGAGCGCCGGGAGACGAGGGTAATCGCGGCGGCGCCTATCTGATCGATGTCCGCAACGGCCGGGAGGTGCGAAAACTCGCGGCCTTCGGGGCGGTGGCCAACGAATATTTTGGAGATTCGGTCGCTCTCGCCGGAGACCTGGCGGTGATCGGCGTGCCCGGTCGAAACGGCGGAACGGGGGAGGTCTTTGTCTTCGACACGCGGACCGGGACCCTGCGACAGATCCTGGCGGCGACGGGCGGAGCGGCGGGAGATGAATTCGGTCGCAGTGTCGCCACCGACGGGCGGCGGGTTCTCACGGGAGCGTGGGGGCGGGCCTTCGGAACCGGAGCCGCCTACTATCACGACGGGTTCACCGGCGATCAGTTGTGGGCCTTGACCGCCACCGGGGGCGCTCCCGGCCACCTGTTCGGCATCAGCGTGTCACTCTGCGGAAGCCGCGCGTTGGTCGGAGCCACGGGGACAAACGGTTTTCAGGGAACGACCTACGTTTTCGATCTCCACAGCGGATTGCAGACGGCCGCCCTGACCGCTCCCGATGGGGTGGGAGGCGACAATTTCGGCGTGCGGGTGGCGGCGGAGGGAAATCTCGCCCTCATCGGCGCCCATCTGCACGATTCCGGCAGTGGTGCCGCCTACCTTTTCGACCTGAGCACCCAGAGTTTTCTCGGAAAGCTGGTGGCACCGGATGGGAAAGGCGGCGACCACCTCGGCAGTGCGACGGCCTTGTGCGGAGACCTCGCCGTGCTTGGCGCGCCGGGTGATGACGAGGGCTTTTTTGCCGACACCGGTTCCGCCTACCTTTTTCGTGGGATGACCGGGCCTCTGCCAATGACATCGCTCGCCAGTGTCGGCGATTTTGCCCCGGGTACCTTCGAGACCCGGTTCGGTCGTTTCGAGCAGCCGGTGGTGAACCGTTTTCGCGATGTGGCCTACCGGGCCCGGCTCAGCGGTCCCGGATCCCGCGGCGGTCGCGATCGGGGCATCTGGACGGACAGCATCCTGGGAATCGGGTCGCCGCGTTTCGTGGATCTCTCGACGAAAACCCGTCCCGCTGGCCTGGCGGGCCCCGCGATTCGCCAGGTGCGGGGGCTGAGCCGCGAGACGGTGACGGCCTACGACGTGTTCTTCGCGGGTCCGGGGTTCAATGCCCGGAACAGCCAGGCCATTCTCACCGATGACGGCACCGGTCCCGTGATTCTCGCCCAGGCGGGGGATCCCGTTGTGCTGGGGGGGCCATTGATCAGCCGCTTTCACGAGGTTCTCCAGCAGCGGCTCAGCACGGTGCCGGCGATCTTTCACGGATTCACCCTGTCGTGCGCGCTGGATCGCGCCTCCCTGATCGGCGTGACGGCGCGGGACGATTCCGTCCTGGCCATGCTCGCTCCCAACGGCGCCACCGCTCTGGGCACCGTCAGGGAGGGCGACGCGATCGTGGCGGGAACCTTCCTGCAACTGTTTCCCGAAGCGGCCAAGAACCACAGCTCGTACACGGCCTTCGGCGGTTATTTCCTCGATGCGGTTGCGAATTCGAAGCCCCTCCAGAAAACCTGGACCCGCGATGTGGATGCCAACTTTACCTCGCCAATCGCGTTCCAGGGAAACCAGGCGCCGGGTTGTGCGCCTGGTCAACTGTTCCGATCCTTCGCCGGTCTCGGCATCCAGCAGGTGTCCGGGCTGGTCAAGGCTCGACTTCAAGGGCCGGGGGTCAACGGAGGGAACAATGAGGGCATCTGGAAGGAAAACGTGGGAACTCCCGACCTGCTCGTTCGTGAAGGCGACGAACCGGTGCAGGGGGCGATCGGTGTCGGTATCTCCCGGATCGTGCGATTCTGGCCGTTGGATTCGGGGCTGATCGCGGAGGTCAGACTCCGGGGACCGGGGGTGAATGCCAGCAATGACGCCGCCCTGATCCTGCGGCAAAGCAACGGCACCTACCTGAGCCTGCTGCGGGAAGGGGATCCCGTTGTGGGCTGCGATTGCCCGCGGATTCGGGCGATCCAGCGGGTGGCGGTGAATCCGGTGACCGGAGCCTACGCGGTGGTGGCCTCCCTGACCGGATCGCCTCGGCGCAACCAGGCTCTCCTGACGGGAGTGGCCTCGGTCGGGAACGATATCGCCCTGCGTGCGCTGAGGCTGCCTCACCTCGCACTCCGAAAGGGAACACCTTTCAACACCCCCTTTTCCGGGGCGACCACCCTGCGCAGCCTCCTGCTCAGCCCGCAACTCGATCGTCACGGCGTGGGCGCCAAGGGATTGGGCCAGGTCGTGGCCGATGGAGGGGAGGTCGTGATGGATCTCCAGTTCGACGACCGCAGTCGCGAATTGGTGCTGGGAGCGCCATGATTCCGGTTGCCGGGCGGTCTTCGAGTTGGGAACGAAGGGGGCATTTGACCGGAATCTTCTTGTCGTGGGTGGGGGAGGTCGTAGTCTGAAAAGGAAGTTTTCGCTTTCTCGCCAGTCTCCTGCCTTCATCCGGTCATGTTTTCTTCCTTTCCCGCACCAGGGGGGAAAGTCCCGCTCTGGGCGATCTTCCTTCTCACTATTCTTGGGGATCTGCCCGATCTCGGTGCCGCACCGATCGAGCGAAGGCAGCCCGAACACGGGGCCAGGGATCCCGCCGACAATCAGTTCGGCCAGGGCATTGCGTTGTCCTCGAGATATCTGGCGGCGGGTTCCAAGGAGGAGATCGAACGGCCCGAGACCCTGTTCGGCAACGTCAAGGTCTTCGACGCCCGCACCGGGCGCCTCATCCGGACCTTCTACCCTTCCGATCCGAATGGCGGATTCGGGTCCGCGATCGCCCTTTCCGGACGTCGCATTCTCATCGGCGCCTCGCTCACCGATCTCACGGCCAGGGGCGCCGCCTTTCTCTACGACATTCCCACCGGCCGCCAAATCGCCAAGCTGACCTCGCCGAATGCGGCGAACTTCGATCGCATGGGAGCGGCGGTGGCGATGGATGGAAATTACGCGGTGGTGGGATGCACAGGAGATGCTGGACTGGTCGGCGCGGCCTTCGTCTACGACGTCCGCAACGGGGAACTGCTGCACGAACTGCGGGCGGATATTCCTGGATCGCATTTCGGCACCTCGGTGGCGGTTTGCGGTCGCTTCGCCTTGATCGGTGCGAGCGATGAAGAGGGCGGCGATGATCGCGGCTCGGTCTACCTGTTCGATCTCGAGACCGGTGAGGAGATGGAAAAGCTGAACCCGCCCGATCCCGCGGACTTCGATTATTTCGGCGACCAGGTCGCCTTGAGCAGCCGCTTCCTGGTGGTGGGCGTTCCGCGGAAAGATGGTTCGGCCGGAGCCGTGTATGTCTGGGACCTGCGGACGGGCGTGGGCCCCATCAAGTTCTCGGCGCCCCCCAATTCCGGAGCAGGACGTTTCGGCTCTTCGGTTGCCGTCAGCGGTTCCATGGCGCTGATCGGCTACGAGTGGGGAGACGACTACCACGGCAGCGCCGTCCTCATGGAATTGCCCTCGGGAAATGTGATCGACACCCTGAGCGCCAGCAGTGGAGCGCAGTTCGTCAATTACGGACTCCACGTGGCTCTCTGCGGAGATCGGGCGGCGGTTTCCGCCGAACGGGAAGACGTGGAGGCCAACGACTCCGGCGGCGTCTACGTTTACGAGAATCTCGGTCGACCATTGCCCGTGATGACGATCGCCGCTTCGGGAGACGCCGCACCCGGTGTGCCCGACACTATTTTTCGCCAGTTTCGGCGGCCCGCGCTGAGCTCGACGGGGGAATACAGTTTCGAGGGATTTCTCGTCGGGCCGGGAACTGCCGGAGGTGGAAACCGAGGCCTCTGGTCGGACTACTTCACCGGGTTCGACGTGGTGGCCCGGACTCGCGAACTGGTTCCCGCGTTGGGGGACGGCGTGTTTCTCGGCAACGCCTTTCAGCCGATCCAGAATGCGTCCCCCGATCACCTCGTCTTTTCCGCCGTGCTGGGTGGTCGCGGCGTCAACGGCTCCAACCGCCGCGCGATTCTCGGGGATGTGGCTGGCTCCGTGATGCCCGTGCTGCGCGATGGCGACACCATCCCCGAATTTGGGGGCGCGCAGTTGCAGCGGTGGCTGAATTTCAAATACGACGAGGTAAAAGCGTCCGTTCCCGTTCGTCTCCGGCGAAGGGTCGCAGATGGCGTGACGGTGGCCAACGACAGTGGCCTGCTCACGATCAACAGTGGCGATCAAGTGGTGAACTCAGCCTTCCGCGAAGGTGATGCCGCGCCGGGTGGAAACGATTTCCGTCAGTTTCTTCCCCGGGTGGCGAGGTCGGGAGACGACCTGATTTTCACCACCTACACCACACCGCCGGGCGGCGGTCGGCCGAGCCTGGAAGCCTTCTCCGGTTTGTCCGGCAACGCCTCGACCGTGCAGAGCCTGATTCGCCAGGGAGACGAAGTGCCGGGCCTCGATCCGGGACAGACGATCCGCACCATCGCCGGGGAAGCCGGAAGCGGACTGATCCGCGCCTTTGTTCGCGGACCGGGAATCACGGGTCGGAACAACGAAATTCTCTGGCACGAGCCCACCGATTCCGTGGTGTTGCAGAAGGGCCAGTCCATCCTCGCCAATGACGGGATCGGTCGAGCGGAGCTGGTGGTGCAACGGATCCTCGGCTTCTGGGAAGTTGAGGCCGGTGGCGTCGTCGCTCTGGTCCGGTTCCGCGGGCCAGGTGTGAATCCAGGCAACGACGTGGCATTGATTTTTGGCTACCGCGGTGCGGAGTGGAACTTCCGGTTGATGGTTCGGGAAGGCGATCTCATCTGCGGCTGCGAGAGCACGCGGATCCGGGCGATCCAGCGGGTGGGCGCGGACAATGCCGGCGGAAACTACGCCGTCCAGGTTTCCCTGACCGGTTCTCCCCGAGAGAATCAGGCCCTGTTGTCGAAGCATGTGGGGATCAAGGAGCGTTACCTCCCCGTGGTATTGAGAAAGGGGATTCGCTTCGAACTGGAGGCCGGTCCGAGCACCCTGCGATCCATTCTCTTCGAAGCGATCCGCGAACGCACGGGAGCGATGGCAACGGGAGGTGCCTCGGTGGTGGCCGAGGAGGGGAGCGTCATCGCCACACTCCGGCTCGATCGCGGAGAGAGAAGACTCGTGCTCGATCAGCTCCTTAGCATGTAAGTTGCTTACGAAAGGTTTCTCTGACACGATGAACGGAACCTCGTTGCGAGGACTCTTGAATCGCGTTTTTCCCTTCCGGCTCGTGATGAAAACCGCCCTCCACTTTCTCGCCTTTTTCCTTCTCTGCCTGGCGCCCCGGGCGGAGGCGCGGCGTCCCATCGACCGTATCCTGCTCCCGAAGGACGTGGAAGATCGTGACAGTTTCGGGACGGCCTTGGCGGTGAACGATCGCTGGATCGCGGTGGGAGACCCGAGCGCGGAAGTCGGCAAGGGGGTGGTTACGATCTACAGCGCTGCCACCGGTCGCCGATTGCGGGAACTCCGCGCGCCGGATGCGGATGATGGCGATGCGTTCGGGAGCAGTCTCAGCCTTTGTGGAAACAAGTTGCTGATCGGCGCACCGGAATACGGGAACAGCACGGGCGTCGCCTATCTGATGGACGTGCGCAACGGGCGCCTGATCCATCGCATCCTCGCCGGTCCGGCGGTGTCGCAGGACAAAGCCGGTGCCGCCGTGGCCTTGTCGGAGCGGTACATGGTGATCGGTCTCAGGGGGCGAGGTTCCAGTGCGGGAGTGGTCGAGATTCACAACACCGTCACGGGGGAATTCGAGCGCCGGATCTCGGCCGACGACGCGGCGGCGGGGGATGAATTTGGAAAAAGTCTCTCCGTGCATGGCGAACTGGTCCTCGTTGGAGCTCCCGAGAAAGGAAGCGGGGCCGGAGCGGCCTACCTGTTCGATCTCCGTAGTGGTCGCCAACTTCGCAAGCTGACCAGTCCCAATCCGGCCGGGTTCAAGTTCTTCGGCAGGGACATCGCCCTCGATGGAACTCGCGCCATCGTGGGAGAACCCGGAACCGGGACGGACGGGAGAGCCTACCTGTTCGATCTGCTGACCACCGATCCACCCGTGGCTTTCCCTGCCGGGGGAGGAAGTTTCGGCTGGCAGGCGGAACTCGACGGAAATCTCGCCCTGATCGGGGCGCCTGACGACGGGATTGCCTATCTGTTCGATGTCTCCCGAATGGAGTTGCTGCGCATTCTGAGCCCGAGTAGCGGGAGCGGAGTCGGGCAGAATCTGGCCTTTTGTGGTGACCAGGCGCTTTTCGGCGTTGCCAACAGCGGGGGAGGATCGGTGCACTTTCTCCGTCCCTTGGTCGGACCGCTGCCGATGGAAACAGTGACCCAGACGCGGAATTACGCCCCCGGCACGGTTCAGGGCGATTTCCGGAACTTCCAGCAACCCCTCATCAATCCTGATGGCGAGGTATTCTTCACCGCGAATCTGATGGGGCCGGGGACGGCTGGCGGCAAGAATCAGGGACTGTGGACGAATTTCCAGGGCGAACTGGACTCCCTCGGAGTCGCCGGTGGCGGCGCCGAGGTCGTGGGACCGGGATTGAAAGTCGGGCGCCTGCTGCGATTCGTCAGCAGCCGGGACGATTCTGTCGTTTTTGAGTCCCTTTTGCGGGGCCCGGGTATCACCCCTGCCAACAATCGTGTGATACTAACCTTTGATGGAGCTCAGGCCAACCAGTTGCGAACGGGAACGCCCTTGGCTGCACTCGGCGATGCGGAGATCCAGTCCATGCAGGAGATACTGCAAACCAGTCAGTTCGCGGGCACGACAACTGATCGCCTGCTCCTGCCGTATCGCCTCCGACGGGGAGCCGGAGGTGTGACAGCGACCGACGACACCGGCGCCCTGTTGGCCGATTCCTTCGGTGGCGCCATCGGTGACACCAAAGACCGAGAGGGACAACCGGCCAAGGACGGGGCTACTTTCGGCCAGTTCTTTGGGAGGGCAGCGGCAGGCTCATTCAACTATTACGGTTTCAGCGCCTTCGTCATTCCGGCTGGTGGTGGTTCGCCACTTCGTCAGTGCTATACGACGTCTGCGGGTGGTGACTACTTTTCCGTAGTTAGGGAAGGTGACCAGGCTCCAGGGCTCGGTGGGGAACTGAATCCTGCCGAGACCTTTCGCAGTGTCCTGGGAGAGGTCGTCGACAGCAGTGGCTATGGCATCGCCCGTGCCCGACGGGGAGGGACGCCCTCGGCCAATCGGTTCGCGGAAGGATTCTGGAGAGAGGATGATCATTTGAATCTTCGCGCCCTCATGGTGGGACGAGGAACCGAACTGGCCGGGACCTCGCATCCGGTGACCGGCCAGCCTCTCGGGAGTTTCCTGGCCTCGCGCTTTCTCCGCTTCTGGCCGGTGGGAACCGATCAGTTGATCGTCCTGCTGAAGGGATACGGCCCAGGCACCAACGCCTCGAATGATTGCGCGGTGGTTCACATGACTCGCTACTACAATCCCATTTACGAAACCTATGCCTGCCAGGTGCTGCTGCGCGAGGGCGATCCTGTCCCGGCCGGGGATTGTCCGCAGGTGCGGGCCATTCAGCGCGTCGAGGTCGATCCCATCACCGGGCACTACGCCATCGTCGCGTCCCTGACTGGTTCGCCGGCGCGAAACCAGGCGCTCTTCGTCGGCAATGCCGGACTCCCACACCCGAATCCCGATAGCGGTCAGGGCGCGCTTACCCGTCATGCCCTGCGCCTGCCGCGTCTCGCCCTGCGAAAAGGCACGATCTTCAACACGCCGGATTCCGGATCGACCCGCCTGCGGTCGATCCTGATGCAACCGATCGTCGACCGCACCGGCGCCGGAGGTAAAGGGCACGGTCAGGTGCTGAATTTCAATGGCGAACTGGTGCTCTGCCTCAGCTTCGATGACGGCGCCAAAGAAATGGTGGTGGGTAAACCCTGAGATTCCGAAAAATGCCGACTCAACCCTCTCAGACCTCCTTCCCAACCCTGTCCATGTACCGCTTCTTCCAAGCCCTCCTGGCGATTGCCTGCGTGGCACCGTGGCTGGTTCGGGAAGCTTCGGCGCGCACACCGATCGTGACCAAGCTCCATCCGCGCCTGGGAGATGTGACTCGGGAGGGGTATCATTTCGGTGGCAGTGTCGCCGTCAACGAGAACTGGATCGTGGTCGGGGCGGACGACTACGGTCCTCTGGCACTGACGGGGCCCGCGGAAGGTTCCGTCTTTGTGTTCAGCGCCCGCACCGGTCGGCTAGTGCGTAGAATTCAACCCTCGCGAGATCTGTTCGGCGAGCTGAACGGCAATGACTTCGGTCGAAGCCTGGCTCTCTGTGGCAATCGACTGCTGGTGGGGGCTCCCTTCTTCATCGGGAATAGTCCATTCAGTGCCGCCCTGCTCTACGACCTGCCCAGCGGTCGCCTTCTTAATGTGTTCCCTCAAGAGACCAGCTCCCTGCTGAACCATTTCGGTCAGGCCGTGGCGTTGAGCGATCGTTGGATCGTTGTTGGCGAAGACCATGACGATGATCTCGGTCGCGTGCATGTCTTCGATGCCCGGACGAGAGAATTTGCGTTCTTCCTTCAGGCGGGCGACGGGTTCGTGAATTCAGGATTCGGAGGATCGCTGGCCCTCTGCGGGGACATCCTCGCCGTGGGAGCCCGAGACGAAACCCACAGCACGTCGGGGGCCGTCTATCTCTACGACTTGGACGAGGGAGGAACCGAGCTGAGAAAGCTGACGCCTTCCGATGGTTCGGCGGGGGACACTTTCGGAGAGGAACTCTCCATGGAAGGCGGTCGGCTTCTGGTGGGTTCCCGGGGCCACAACGGTGGCCGGGGCGCCGCCTACCTCTTCGAGGTGGGGACGGGTAACGAGATCCGCAAGCTGGAAATTCCGAACTCGGAGGCGAGCGTGAATTTTGGACAGGATGTCTCGATGAGCGGAAATGTGGCACTGATCAGTGGCAGCGAAGCCTACCTCGTCAATGTCTCCGACGGCTCCATCCTCAGCGAGTATCCGATTCCCGATCGCGCAAATCCCACGATTGGGACGATAAGCGTGTCTCTCTGTGGCAACCTTGCGGTGGTGGGGGCCCCCTTTGACGACGACCTCAACACCAACTCCGGCGCCGCCTACTTCTTCCGACCGCTGGCCGGGCCGCTTCCGCTGACCACCCTCGCCCAACGGGGGGATTCCGTGGGAATCAACTATCCGGAGGTCGAATATCGGGCTTTCCAGTCTCCGGTGATCGATCCATCGGGCGACGCGGCCTTCTGCGCCAACCTGTCGGGTCCGGGTTCGGCCGGCGGGCGGGACAAGGTCATCACCGCCTCCATTTCGCAATCCCCCATTCCCCGGCACAAGACCCGCGATCCGATCACCTTCTTCGGAGACGGCGTCGTGATCCAGAGTTTCCGCCCGCCGATCTACAACCGGGCGGGACGCTACCTCCAGCACCAGTTCCTCCGGGGCCCGGGGATCAACGCGTTCAACCGCCAGCTGATTCGCGGACCCTTCGGTACCTTGGTCTTGCGAACGGGCGACCCGATTTTCGCGCTCACCAATTTTTCGGGAACTCCCGAGGCGCTGACGTTCACGGAGATCGTACAGAAGCCCGGCGATTCCGGGGACAGCCTGATCGGAGTCGCCTACCGCCTGCGGCGAAACGTCGGCGGAGTCGACGCCACCAACGACAGCGGCGTCCTGTTGACTCCCGACGACGGGAGCGCTCCCAGCGATACCGAGGCCCGGGAGGGAAACACCGCGATCTTCGGCGAAACCTACGCGCAGTTTTTCGGACGGGTGGCCCAGAACCGGAGCGCCCACTACGCCTACAGTGCCTACGTGGTGCCGAACGGTGGAGGACGGCCCTTGCAGCAGTGCTTCATGAACAACGAGGCGAACGGCAACCTCCTCTTCAATGTCGCGAAGCAGGGGGATGACGCTCCATTGGGCTTTTATCGCCTATCGCCCGGAGAGACGGCCACCTTCCGCACCATCCTGGGAGAGGGAATGATCCCGGATCAGGGGGTGGCGAGAGCCCGGATCGTGCGCGCCGGAAACTCCTCCGGCAACGAAGGTCTCTGGGCGGCCTTTGAATCCATTCCGCGAATCATCAAGGGCGAAGAATTCGACGCTCCAGGCACAAAACTCCAACGCATCCTCCGTTTCTGGCCATTGGAGGACGGCAACATCGCCCTGTTGATCAAGCTGTCGGGGCCGGCGGTGAATCCGGGCAACGACTGCGCCCTGGCGATGCTGGAGAAGATTCCCTCGGTGGACTTCTGGAATCTGAAGAAGCTCGTCCGCGAGGGCGATGCCGTCTGTGATTGGGATTGCCCGCGCATCCGTGCCATCCAGCGGGTCGATGTCGATCCCATCAACGGGAACTACGCCGCGGTCGTTTCCCTGACCGGTTCTCCGGCGCGCAACCAGGCCCTGCTGACCGGCGATACCGGCCTGGCTCACCCGAACCCGCCCATCGGATCCGGCGACTTCACCAACCTGCGCCGGCCGAATCTCGTCCTCCGCAAGGGCACCCTCTACAACACGCCCTATGCCGAATCGACCCGCCTGCGCTCCATCGTCCTGGAACCCCGCATCGACCGCACCGGTTCCGGAGGAAAGGGCCTCGGCCAGGTGATCAACGAAAACGGCGAAGTTGTCCTCTGCCTCCAGTTCGACGACGGGGCCAAGGAACTCGTGGTCGGAAAGCCGTGATTCGGGGCTGAGGACTTTTTTCGCAAGAACCGGGTCGATTTCGCCAAGATGCGCCGACGCTGGCGATGCCGGGATTGGTCGTACCAATGAGGGGGATGAACCGCCCCCCGGAGTACGTCATGATCAATAATACCCCCGTTTCCCTGGCGCCCCTCGGGTTCCTGCGCCGGTTCCTGCCGCTTCTACTCGCGGGAATCTCGGTGGCTTGTCCGCCGTTCCTCTCCGCTTTCGACGTTCGAACGCTCAAGCTGCACGGTCGGCCGACCGGCACGGCCGACAACGCCGCTTTCGGCTTGGGCCTGGCCCTTTCCGATCGCTACGTCCTCGTGGGCGCCCCCTACAACTCGGACGAGGATACCCAGGCCGGGGCCGCCTATCTATTCAATGCTCGCAACGGTCGCTTCCTGCGGCGATTGCGGGCCCCTGGTCTCGATGCCGACGATAACTTCGGGGTCCGGACCGCGATCCAGGGAAATATCGGGGCCGTCGCCGCCACCCGCGATGACGGCGATCGTGGCTCGGTTTTTCTCTTCGACCTCCGCAACGGCCGTCTCCTCCGGAAGCTCACCGCGACCGACGGCGCTCCGGACGACACCCTGGGAAGTGCGATGGCGTTCTGCGGTGATCTCCTGGTGGTGGGTGCGCAAGGGGACAACGCAAACCGGGGCTCGGTCTATCTCTTCGATGTGCATACGGGGAACCAACTGGACAAGCTCCAGGCGCCCGGTGGCGTCGGCGGGGACCGCTTTGGTTATTCTCTGGCGTCGTCGGGAGATTTCCTGGTGGTGGGCGCGCCGGGTTACGATGGCAGCCGGGGGAGGGCCTATTTTTTCGATGTCCGCACTTTCTACCTTCACTACGTCGGAACGGGAGAGAATCCCGGGGACGGATACGGTACCAGCGTGGCGATCTGGGGAGATTCGGCTTTGGTCGGAGCGCCGAACTACAACGGTTTCGAAGGCAGGGCCTACCACGTGGTGCTGCCGGGATTCTTCCTCGCGTTTCTCCAGATTCCGATCGATGCCTCGACCAGCATTCCCGGCGACCAGTTCGGGATCTCCGTGGCGATGAACGAGAACCTCGCCCTGATCGGCAGCTGGATGGATTCCGATCCTCTCACCCACGGCGGTTCGGTCTTTGTCTTCAATGTGCGCACCCTCGCCGAGATGGGACGGATGACGGCTCCGGACGCCAATCTCGGTTCCCTTTACGGCACCTCGGTGGCGATCAGCGAAAATCAGGCGGCCGTGGGCGCCTGGGGCGACGACGACCGGGAAACGCGGTCGGGGGCGGTCTACCTGCACCGGGAACTGGCCGGCGGCCTGGGGATGAATGTCATCACCGGGTCTCGCCATTCCGCTCCGGGAACGGTCGATGCGGATTTCGGTGGGTTTCGCGAAGCCTACCTCAATCCCTCGGGCGAGGTCGTGTTTCGCGCCGGTCTTGTCGGACCGGGGGCTTCGGGGGGGCGAAATCTCGGAGTCTGGAGTACCCTCGCGGATGGACGTGTCCTCGATCTCGTGGCCCGAAATCGGGATGCCATCGATCCCACGGTTCGGTTCGGGAACGTGCTCCGTTCCTGGAGCAACCATGCCGACTACGCGGTGGTGCCCGCCACCGTGGCGGGCCGGGGCGTCAATGCGAGCAACCGGCACGTGCTGTTCGTGGACGATGGGACCGACCTGATGGGCCTGGTGAGGACCGGGGTTTTTCATCCCTTCCTTCTTGCCGAGCTCCGGCGGATGCGGGAGGTGGTCCAGTCCGGGCACGATCGACTGTCGATCGCCTACAATCTCCGGCGTGGCGTGAGCGGTGTCACCGCTGCCAACGACAGCGGGGTCATGGCCGTGGCTCATACAGGGCTGCCCATCGATATCGGCCCCCGCGAAGGCAACGGAATTCTCGGAGGACAATACCGGGAGTTCTTCGGGAGGGTCGCGGAAAGTCGGGCCTCGGATTTCATCGGCTATCCCGCCTACCGGGAATCGGTCGCGAGCCACGTGCTCCAGCAACTGTTCGTGGATCAGGCCGGGGGGGCCGCCCTCGCCTACGTCGCGGCGGAGGGAGGCACCGCGCCGGAAACTGGAGGTGCCCAGTTTCGGGGGTTCCTCGGGGAAACGATGACCGCGGACGGGAATATGATCTACCGGGCCACATTGACGGGAACCGGAGTGACCGCTCGGAACCGCGAGGGGATCTGGCACCAGACGGAAGGACTCAGTTTCCGCAAGGGATACGATCCTTGGCCGTTCAGCCTTCCGAATGTCCGGTTCGCCCGCTTTCTCGGCTTCTGGCCGGCCAGGTCGGACCGCGTCATCGCCTGGGTGCGCCTCTCCGGCGACGGGGTGACGGCGGCCAATGACGGCATGATTTGCCTGCGGCAGGAGAATGGCAGCTGGTTGCCCCTGTTGCGGGAAGGAGATCCCGTCTGCGGGTCCAGCGACGGCGCGCGCATCCGGACCATCCAGCGGGTCGATGTCGAGCCCGAGTCGGGAACCTACGTGGTGCTGGCTTCCCTGTCGGGAAATCCGGCACGGAATCAGGCCCTGTTCCAGGGACACACCGCGGCGGGAAATCCGACGGATCAGAACCTGCTGCGCCTGGCCCGCCTGGAACTCCGGAAGGGGTCGGTCTTCGATGCCGGCCTGGGCGGCACCAGCGGCATCCGGAGCCTGTCGCTCTCCAGGGTGAGGGATCGAACCGGCGCCGGTGGGAAGGGAGCCGGGCAGGTCTATGCCGCCTTGGAACGTATCGTCATGACCGTCACCTTCGACGACCGTTCCCGGGAGATCGTGATTGGAAACCCGTGAGTGAAATGAATTTCAACCACGGACAAGGACTGTAACGTCAATCCTCCTCGCCTTCACCCATCTGCTGGGCGAGGTAGTTCTCCAGACCCATCAGGTTGATGAGGTCGAACTGCGTCTCCGCCCAGTCGATGCTCTCCTCGGACTCGACCACCATGCGCTCCATCAGGTCGCGGCTGCCGGCGTCCTTGAGCTCGAGGCAGAGCTGGATGGCGGCGTTGTAGGTGGCGACACCCTTCTGTTCCAGTTCGTAGCTGTTCTCGATCTGCTCGCGCACCGTCTTGCCGACCTTGATGACGTCGTAGCGGGCGATCTCGGGAACGCCGTCGAGGTAGAGGATGCGGTCGATCACCTCTTCCGCGTGCTTCATCTCCTCGATCGACTCGTCGTAGAAATGCTTGGCGAGCCTTTCCAGGCCCCAGTCCTTGCACATCTTGGCGTTGATGAAATAGAGGTTGATCGCGGTCAGCTCGATGGTCAGGCCGGCGTTGAGTGCTTCGATGATTTCGTCGTGTCCTTTCATGATCGATTTCGGGGGGAGAAGGTTTGGCGGTTGCGTGTCGATGCTTCTCCGACGCAAGCACCCGCCAAAGGTCCGCGCAAGACGAATCGCCGATGGCGATTAGCGCTTCCTTGTCATCCCAGACGAGGATCCAACAGGGTTGGTCCATCGACACAACCCTGTTGCCGGAAATGAAAAGAGGGACCGGCCGAGCCGTTCAGGCCGTCGCTGTCGGGCGCTTCAGGCGGGAGAGAAGTCCGGCGAAGAGCCCGTATTTCGGGCTGAAAATCCAGGCGACGAAAAACAGCGTGCCCAAGGTCAGAATGATGGCCGGTCCGGTGCCGACATCGAGGTGGTGGGAGAGGAACAGGGCGAAGGTCGCGCTGCCGGCGCCGAGCGCGCCACCGCCCCAGAAAAGGATTTCCACCCGATCGGTCAGCAGGTAAACGGTGGCCGCCGGCGTGACCAGCAATCCCAGCGCGAGCAGGCAACCGACCGCCTGGAGGGTGGAGATCAGGACGAGAATCAGCAGCCCGAGCAACAGGTAGTTGAGCGATCGCACCGGCACGCCGACGGCGCTGGCGGCGGAGGGTTCGAACAGCATCAGGATGAGCGGACGGCGTAGTGCGGTCAGGGTGGTGAGGGCGATCAGCGATACCCAGAAAACCGTCCTGAGATCGGCGGGACTGGCGAAGAGAATGTTGCCGAAGAGAAACTGGTCGATGTCCACGTCGACGGGAGCGAATTCCATCAGGGCGACGCCGCCGGCGAACGCGGTGGTGTAGAGAATGGCGAGGGCGGTGTCCTGGCAGAGTCGCGAACTCCGCGCAATGAGCAGGCTGCCGACCCCGACGGTGAGCGCCGCCGTGAGGGCGCCCGCAAAGAGGCTGACCTGGGAGAGACCGAACAGGAGCACGCCGAGCGCGATGCCCGGAAGCAGAGTCTGCGAGAGCGAACCCACCTGGAGGGCCGATTTCCGCAGAACCACGAAGGCGCTGAGGTAGCCGTTGGTAAATCCCGCCAGCAGGCAGATCATGAGCGCCCGCTGGATGTGAACGAGCTGAAGGGGTTCGGTGATCCAATCCATGGGCAAAGCGGGTCAGGAGTGAAGCGACGAAGCCCTGGAGTTGCCCGCGATCCGGGATCCTGGTGCGGACGCCGCGGGCGCGGGCACGGGCGGTTGGTTCGACGTTTCAGCGTGAAAATTCAACGAACCGAAGCAGGCTTCGAGATTGGTAACATTGAAGACTTCCTCCACTCCCCCGAAAGCAATGGGACGGCGATTGAGCAGGAGAACTTCATCGAAGATGTCGGGCACGGTATCGAGGTCGTGGTGCGAGGCGATGACGAGTCGGCCGTCGCGGGCCAGTTGGGTAACGAGCTCGGTGAGCAGATCCTGCGAGGGCCGGTCGAGTCCGGTGAACGGTTCGTCGAGCAAGAAGATGTGGGCTTCCTGGGCGAGGGCGCGGGCGACGAAGGCGCGTTGCTGCTGACCTCCGGACAGGGCGCTGATCTGTCGACCTGCGAGATCGGTGAGACGCATGGTCTCCAACGATTGATCGATGATTTCGCGATCGCGTTTTCCGAAACGTCGCCACCACCCGAGGTGTGGGAAACGCCCCATCTCGACCAATCCGCGGACGGTGAGGGGGAAGTTCCAGTCGACCTCGCTTCGCTGGGCCAGGTAGGCGATCTCGGCGCTGCACTCGCGAAGTGGTTTCTCCCGCCAGCGGAGTTCACCCGAGTTCGGGGTCACGATGCCGGCGAGCGATTTCAGGAGCGTGCTCTTTCCCGCGCCGTTGGGCCCGACGAGGGCGAGGCAGCCGGCGCAGCGGATCCTCAAATTCACCTCCTCCAAGGCGCGTACTTCACCGTAGTTCACGGAGAGATTTTCGATCCGCAGCTCATGGCCGAGCGGCTGATCGCAGACGGACTGAAGATGGTGGTGGGGTGGCACGGGGGGGAGTCGAGTGAGAAGCGTCAGGGGTTCCAGGTGAAGACCACGGAATCGGCGACGGAGTTGGGATCGGACTCATCGGTCCAGAGCGTCACGGTGCGGGCTTCCCGATCGTCCGGAGCGAGTTCGATGCCCAGCGCGGATGGCCGCGAATCGGCGGATTCGGTGAAAGTGGCCTCGATCCAGAACTCGACGCCTTCCTCCGGAATCGCGAGGGTCGGCAATTCGTGCTCGAGAACGCCGCCGGCCCGGGGAGCGGTTTCATCGATCAGCACCTCGCCGAGCCATTCGACCCGCAACGACGCGAGCGGCGCGCTGGCCATGATGCGCAGCGTGGCCGGCACGGTCGAAGCGACCCCGTCTTCCGTCGTCGCGGTCGCGGCCGATGGTGAATCGGCGGGCGGGGAAGAAATCGCTCCGGATCCGGTGGCGGTTTGTTTGAGCGGCCACCATGCCGCGGCGAAGACGGCGAGAACGAAGACGGTACTCAGAAGGGGAAAGCCGCGCATGGGTTTGGGGAGAGGAGGGAGGGAAAGACGGGAGGCGGGCGGCCTCTTCAGGAGCCCGCAAGACCGGACACCACCGCTTCGATATTGTGCTTGATGAAGGCCTCGTAGGTGGTGGTGGCCGCGTTGGAGCCGTCGGCGATGAGGGTGGAACCCATCCGGGCACCGGTGGCGGCCACGATGGCTTCGAGGGCCTTGGTGCTGGCGTTTTTCTCGGGGAACACCGTGGTTACCCCGTTGGATTTCACCTGCTCGATGGCTTCGCTCAAATACTGGGAGGATACCGCTTCTTCGGCGGTACCGGCGACGGGGATGGACTTGAATCCGAAATCCCGGCAGAAGTAACCGAAGGCGGCGTGCGCGGTCACCAGGTAGCGGCGATTCCGCGGCACCTTGGAGACTTCGCGCTTGGCCCAGCTTTCGAGCCCCTTGAGTTCGCCAGCCCAAGCCTTGGCATTGCTGCGGTAAGCATCCTTGTTGGCGGGATCGGCTTTGCCGAATTCCTTGGCCACATAGTCGGCCGCGTCCCTCATGCCTGAGATGCTGTGCCACCAGTGGGGGTCGATTCCTCCGGCGGCATGGGCGGGACAGCAGGCGAAGACCGCATCCTTGGCGGAAAGCTTGACCGAGCGGCAGGCATTACCCGCCTCGATCACCACGGTGGTTTCGGGCAAGCTGGCTTTCAACTTGGGCAGGTAGGTCTCGACTCCCTTTCCGGAGGCAAGCACGACATTGGCCGAACGTGCCTCGGCCATGTCCGAAGAGGTGGGACTGAACTGGTGAATGTCCTCGCCGGGACTCATCAGCGAGACGACGGTGACGTGCGATCCACCCACGTGGCGCGCGAGATCGGTCATCAAGGGGTGCAGCGTGGCCACTTTCAGATCGGCCTTGGCCGACGGGGCGCCTGCGCCCAGAATGAGGGCGCAGGCGGCGACTGTCGACACAACCGATCGTTTTACAGGAGGACAAAGAAAAAAACGTTTCATGGTGTGGAGTGGTGAAGTGCTTGGAGACTCAGTGAAAACGTTGTGAACTCAGCGGACTTCCGGACCGCCGAAGGTCATGCCGACCTGGAACCAGATGGAATGCTCGTCACCGAATTCATCGGAGTGATCCCAGTTGTATTGGATCCGGGCGAGGAGGTTGCGGGTGGGATTGGCATACCAGGTGACCATCGGTGAAAGGCGGAAACGATCGTCGAGACCGACCTCGTCGATTCCGGAGACCCAGCCGGCCCGAACCCCGGTTTCCCACGTGTCGTTGAAACCGTAGACCAGGGTCGAGTAGAGACCGAACTCGTCCAGGCTGGCGCGGTAACGATCTTCGTGCTCGTGATCTTCCTCTTCGTGATCCTCGTCCTCGTGATGACCGTGCTCGTCCTCGTGACCGATTTCTTCGTGTTCGTGATCATGGTCTTCTTCCTCGTGGCCGTGCTCGTGGAGTTCGCCCGAGACCGCGCCGAAGTGGCGATACATCAGCTCGTTTCTCCAGCGGAGCGATTGACCGCCCGCGCCGTAGCCGTTTTCTCTCCAGAGGTATTCAAACCCGAGACCGTAGATCTGGGTCTCCCGCCCGAACATGTTGTCGCCCCAGGCCCCGGAAAGGGTGCTGGTCAGGCGGTTCATGTCGTTGATGTCATACTGGTTCACCCAGTTTGCGGTGACCAGGGTGCCGGCAAAGTTGGCGCCCTCGGCTTCGAATTCGGCCTCTTCTCCGTGCTCGTGTTCGTGATCGTGCTCGTGACTGGGAAGGCCGCCGACCGCGACCGAGATCGCGGAGACCTGCATCATGGAAAGGGGAACATCGATGGTTGCCTCGCCACCGAGGATGGCCATCTCGCCCTCCTGGAGGAAACGTCCGTTCACCAGGTTCTGATCCACCAGCATCCACGAGTGGTTGTGGAGGGCGTTCTGGAATCCGAAGCGGTTGTAGAACTGGCCGCCGCGCAATTCGATGCCCAGTGGCAGGTCGACCAGTTTGAGGAAACCTTCTTCGAGTCCGAAATCGAAGGTGCCATGCGCGTCGGTATGTCCCGAAGCGGTGGCAAAACCCTCCAGCATTCCGGCGCGGAGGGAGACGGAGGGCTCCAGGCTCTGCAGAGTCGCTTCCCGCTGCGGATCGTGGTGTCCGCTCGCCAGCGAATCGATATCGTCGGCCGTGCTGTCGCCGAAAACGCCGAAGGCGTGAAGATGGGGAAAGAGAAATCCGCCGAGGCTGACATCCGAGAGAGCCATGGCATCGACGAGGTTTTCACTGACTTCGGGACTGTCCGCGAGCGCTGGTGCGACCGAATCGGGAGGCGCGGAAGAATCCCCGGCAATGCCGTTGGATCCAGGAAAGATCGCGCCAGCCAGTGCGGCGGCGACGGTGACGATGAGGACAGATTGACTGGTGCGGGTGGTGGTCATGGAAGCAAATCTCTGGCTGTTGCAATTAATTTGCAACAAAATTAATGCGATTTTTTTGCAGTAGAGACCAGTTCGCCTTTAGGTTGGTCGATAAAAATTAATATTTCCATAATTTCCATTATTTTAAATCACTGTCAAATTCGGTTTCGCCTTGAACCGTGAAAGTCGGTCAATTCGGACGCCAGACGTCGCCGTTGCGCCTGTCCACACCTGTCCCGTTCCGGTGGATGACCGGGCGGATCCAACAGGGTCAAGTGGCCGACCCTACCCTGTCCAGTGAGCCGGGGACGGATGGATTCGAAAACCGGCGTCGATTTTCATGCCGCCGGACGCAGCCGTGACAATCAGGGCTTGAACAGGATACAGATCGGCGAGGGCACGTTGATGACGTTGCCGCGCTGGAAGGTGAGTCTCCCGGTTTCCTGATCGATGGCGTGAACGGCGATGGTGTTGGAATCGGCGCCGGCCGCGAGGAGCCAGTGGGCGGTGGGATCGAGATTGATGTTCCGGGGAAAGGCGCCGCGAATGGGCTGCACCTGGATCACCGAAAGGTCGCCGCTTTCCTCGGCCTTGTAGACGGTGACGGTGTCGTGTCCGCGGTTCGAGGAATAGAGAAACTTGCCGTCCGGGCGGACGAGAATCTCGGCGGCCGAATTGAAGACTTCTCCGGCCTTGGCTTCATCGCTCAGGGCCGGGGTGACGAACAATTTCGAGGCGAGACCTTTCTCCGCGTCCCAGGCGAGCGTGGTCACCGAGAGACTCAGTTCGTTGAGCAGGTAAATGAATTTGCCGTCGGGCGAAAACTTCATGTGCCGCGGACCACCACCGGCGACCGACTCGGCGTAGGCGTGCCTGGTGATCGAGGGCGCGTCGGCGTCGATGCGGTAGATCACGATCTTGTCCATCCCGAGATCGGGCACCAGGGCGAATTTTCCGTCCGGCGAGTAGCCGCAGTAGTGGGGGTGGGGGGAATCCTGTCGACCTTCGACCACGCCGGAGCCTCCCTCATGCTCGGTCACCGTGGCCGGTCCGAGTTTGCCCTCGGCATCGAGCGGAAACAGCGCCACCGAGCCGCCACCGTATTGCGCGGTGAGGAGAAATTTCCCCGACGGATGCACCGCGACATGGGCCGCGCCGCCGTCGCCGGTCGGCTGGAAATTGATCAAAGTCAGCGAACCGTCCTTCCCGACCTGGTAAGCGGCCACGCCGCTCTCCTTGTCCTTGGTCGCCACGGCGTAGAGCTTGTCGCCGTCGGGGTGAAAGGCGAGGAAACCGGGCGAACCGATTTCCGCGACGAGGTTGGCGTCGCTCAGCTTGCCGGAATCGGTGTCGAAGGTGGCGTGATAAATGCCGTCGGCATTGCGCCCACCGGTGCCGAAGTAGACGTCCCTTTTCTCGGCTAGGAGCGGCGTCGCGAGAGTCAGGAGAAGGAGGCTGGCGAAGGGGAAGAGAAAGCGGGGTTTGCTCATGCCGGGATGGTAGCACAGCCCGGGCGAACCCGCGATGCCGCTGGCCGGAATGCGCCACGGGGAAACGTTGCCGGTATCGGACTGGAAAAGTTATCTTACCGGGGTCGTCGTTTTCCCGGTTTCGTGAAGCGTTTCTCTTTCGCCGTCCTCGTTTCGCTCTCAGGCATTTACGCCTGCGCCACCTCGGCGGCGGATGAAACCGAGGCACGCGCGTTTTTCGAGAAAAAGATACGGCCCGTTCTCGTCGAAAACTGCTTCGAATGCCACGCCGAAGGGGCGAAGAAAATCGGGGGCAAGCTGAGACTCGATACCGCGGAGGGACTCCGAAAAGGTGGCGAATCAGGTACCCCGATGGTTCCGGGGAATCCGGAGGAATCGCTACTGGTCCAGTCGTTGCGCTGGGAATTCGACCTGGAGATGCCGCCGGAGAAGCCCCTGTCCCCGGCGGTGATTCAGGACTTCGTCACCTGGATCAGGATGGGCGCTCAGGATCCCCGCGAATCGACACCCGCCGTTTCGCCCCCACCCGATGCCAACACGATCGCCGAATTGGCGAAGACTCACTGGTCCTTTCAACCGGTCGCGAATCCCGAGGCACCAATCGTCGACGACGAGAACTGGCCACGCGATCCGCTCGACCGGTTCGTGCTCGCCGGGATGGAGAAAGCGGAACTGGCGCCCACCAGTGACGCGCCGCCCGGCGTCCTGCTGCGTCGCCTGTTTTTCGACCTGACCGGTCTGCCGCCGACGGCCAGCCAAGTGGCGGATTTCGCGGAGGAATACGAACGTGATGGCCAGGAGGCGGTGGCTCGCTGGGTGGACGATCTCCTGGCGTCGCCCCAGTTTGGCGAACGCTGGGCGCGGCACTGGCTGGATGTGGCCCGCTACGGGGAATCCAACGGCAACGATGGGCTGAGCCGCAATCCCAGTTTTCCCCACGCCTGGCGGTATCGCGACTACGTCATCGACGCCTTCAATCGAGACGTGCCGTACGATCGATTCCTGATCGAGCAGGTCGCGGGAGATCTGCTGCCTGCCGAAAATGATGCGCAACGCGACCGCCAGCTGGTGGCGACCGGCTTTCTCGCCCTCGGCGCCAAGCCGGCCAAGGCGATGAACAACAACTTCGAGATGGATGTGGTCGACGACCAGATCAACGTCGTCGGCGCCGGCATCATGGGCTTGAGCGTGGCCTGCGCGCGTTGCCACGATCACAAGCACGACCCCATCCCGACTCGCGACTACTACGCCTTGGCCGGCATTTTCAAGAGCACCGAAACGATGTGGGGCGTGGCCGCCAACGAAGCGTTGACCGCTCCGGCCACGGATCTCCACGTGTTGAAAGCCGCCGCCAAAGTGCCGCCACCGAAAGGTTGGAAGGAGACGGTACTGGTGATCGAATCCAACACCGGAAAACCCAAGCCACCGCCGAAACCGAAGTGGGAACCGGGCACGCCCCTCGCGATGGGGGTCCGTGACAAGAAGGAGACCGCCGATTGCCAGATCAATCTCAAGGGAGAGTCGAAACAACTTGGCGACAAGGTGCCGCGTGGATTTCTCTCCGCCTGTTCGCTGCCGGGCGATGCGATCAAGGTAAACCCCAAGGCCAGCGGGCGCCGCGAACTCGCGGAGTGGTTGACGCGTCCCGAGCATCCATTGACCGCCCGGGTGATGGTCAACCGGATCTGGCTGCACCTTTTTGGCCAGGCCATCGTGGGCACACCGGACGACTTCGGTGTCTATGGTGATCGGCCGACTCATCCAGAATTGCTCGATCACCTGGCGACCCGGTTCGTGGCCGAAGGCTGGTCGATGAAGCGGCTCATCCGGACCATCGTGCTCAGCCGCGTCTACCAACTCGACAGCGCCGCCGACCTGCGCATGGTCGAGGCCGATCCCGGCAATGTCTGGCTGGCCCGTCACCTGCGCCGTCGTCTCGAAGCCGAGTCGCTCCGTGACTCGATGCTCGCGGCCAGCGGACAACTCGATTTGGCGCCCGCCCAGGGTTCCCTCATCCGGCATCGCGACATTCTCGTGAACCTCGCCGGCAATCTCCACGAACCGAGCCGGCACCGAAGCGTGTATCTCTGCATGTTGAGAAATTCTCCGCCGCCCTCGCTGTCGGCCTTCGATCTGCCCGATGCCACCACCGTGCTCGGCAAGCGGTCCAGCACCGTCCTGCCGACCCAGTCGCTCTACCTCATCAACAGTCCCTTTGCGGTCGAACAGAGCCTCGCTTTTGCCGGGGATTTGCTGAAAACCGATCCCGCCCGGGAACAGGACCGGGCGAGAGCGGAAGCGGCGGTGCGGCGTGCTCTGGGGCGTGAGCCACAGTCGGGGGAAGCCGAGCGCGGTTTGGCCATGATTCGCGCCATCGAGCCTGAACTGGCCACAAAGTTTTCCGATGTCGAAGAGTGTCGCCTTCACGCCTGGGCCGCCTTTTGCCAGGGGCTGATGGCGACGAATGAATTTCGTTATGTCGATTGAGTGAAATCATCTCCCGATGAGACCATGAACCCGAATCTTTTCAGCCGCCGCCGCATGCTTCAAACCGCGTCCTGTGGTTTCGGCTACTTCGCCCTTTCCGCGCTCTGCCAGTCCGCCCGGGCCGCCGCCACCTACGGGCCGAAGCTGTCCGATCGACCTTCCCCGTTCCGGGCGCGGGCGAAGCGGATCATCTTTCTCTGCATGAGCGGAGGTCCGGCCCAGATGGATACCTTCGATTTCAAACCACAGGTCGGGAAAAAACCGCACCCGGGTTCGGTGGTGAAATTCTACCGGCACGGCGAGAGCGGGCTCGCCATTTCCGAGCTGATGCCGGAAACCGCGAAGCATGCCGACAAGCTCTGCCTGCTCAACGGCATGCACGCCGACACCGGAAACCATGCCCAGAGTTTTCTCCAGCTTCACACCGGCGAACGCCTGCGTCCGCGCCCGAGCATGGGATCGTGGGTCAGCTACGGTCTCGGCACCGAGAACCAGGACCTGCCCGGATTCATCAGCCTCAACACCTCCAAGCCCCAGGTCTACGCCAGCCAGTTCCTGCCTCCCGTTTTCCAGGGGACACCGATCGGAATCAACGGCGAGGACATGAGTCAGGCTACCATCGCCAACATCGCGAGCGATCACCTGCCCGCGTCCGTGAAACGGCGCCAGCTCGACCTGGTGCAGGCGATGAATTTCGATCACCAATCGTTGCGTCCCGAGGATCCCGGGCTGGAGGCAGTGATCCAGTCGATGGAACTCGGTTTCCGAATGCAGATGACCGCGCCCGGTTTGCTCGACATCAGCGACGAACCCGCCTCCGTTCTCGAGGCTTATCGCGTCGGGAAACAGCGGACCGAGGGCACCTGCAAGCAATCCGACTTCGGTCGCCAATGCCTGCTGGCGCGGCGCCTCGTCGAAGCCGGCGTGCGATTCATAGAACTCAATCACGGCAGCTGGGATCAGCACAAGAATCACCGTCGCGATCTCACCGCCAATTGCGAAGCCACCGACGCGCCCATCGCGGCGTTGCTCTCCGATCTCGAACAGCGCGGCCTGCTGGAGGACACCCTCGTCGTCTGGGGCGGGGAATTCGGTCGTCCCGGTCTCACGCCCGGCAACGGCAAGGACGAGACCGGACACAACGCCAATGGCTTCACCTTCTGGCTGGCCGGCGGCGGGGTGAAAGGCGGTCACGTCCACGGCGCCACTGACGAAACCGGTGCCCGAGCCGTCGATGGCAAGGTTCACTTCCGCGATCTTCACGCCACCATGCTCCATTTGCTCGGCCTCCCGCCCAACGACCTCACCTACCGCTACGCCGGCCGCGCCCACCGCCTGACGGGACCGGAAGGCGGAAGGGTGGCCAGCGAGATTTTCGCCTGAACCATTCAACCCTGTTGAATCCCGGACCCAACAGGGTTGACTGCGTCGTGCCCGCGGGATCGGAGTTTGGGCGGTTCGCGATTTTCTCAGTCGCTGAATTGGGGGCGCGGTGTTAATGTCGTGAACGATCCGATGTCCGAATCCTGTTCGAAAAAGACCCTGGCTGAATTGGTCGACCGCTGTCGATCCGTCGGGATGCGGCGTACCCAGGCGCTGGAGAGTGTCCTGAACCTGCTGTTGAATTCCGAGAGTCCGATGACGGCGGGCGAAATCGTCGAGGCGCCCGCGCTCAAAGGCCATTGCGACCCGGCGACGGTCTATCGATTGTTGGTGAGGCTCGAAGAGAACGGCATTCTACGCCGGCTCGGGCTGCGGGATCGCGCGGCGCACTACACGATTCGTCACGCCCATCACCACGACGACTACATCGTGTGCACGAAATGCGGGTCGATCGAGGAATTGGAGATGGAATGCCCGGTGGAGGCGCTGGAGGCGGAGATCGCGAAGAAATCGGGTTTCACCCACCTCGATCATGAACTGGAGTTTTTCGGCGTCTGTCCCAGTTGCACGGCGTCGGACAGCCATTGAGTCGAATATTCTTTCGCATGAAATCGGCCGGTCACTCGTCCGATTTGACAGAGCGGGAAGTTCCCGTCAGTGTTGCCATGTTGAAGACGATCGTCTCCGTTTTCCTCGTCCTCGGACTGATGTCGCCCCTGTGCCTCTGTGGCGCGGCGGTCAATGACGCCCACACGCCGGTCACGAAGGCGGGCGCTTCCTGCCACGCCGATCATTCGGCTCCGGATCACGAGCACCAACGCGACGAAGCGCCGGAGCCCGGCCATTTTCACTCGCACACGGACATGCGACAGGCGGCGCCGAATCCGGTTTCGCTGCCCCCGATTCCGCCGGCGGGTCTGGCGGATTGGGCGCTGTGGATTTCGGCCCCGAAGTTGGAGGTGGTGGCGATGCCGTCGTTTCTCGATCATGTCGTATTCGACCCGGTCTTGTTGAGGCGAACCCGGCCCGTGGTCACGGGTGTTTTCCGTCTTTGATCTTCCCGTCCGCTGCCCGTGATCGGCGCCAACTCGGCGCGAAGCGGACAGTCTCTCGACCAATCACGCCGGAGGTGTGACCTCGGTCTGCCCGCGTGAACCGCACCCGTCTCTCTGGGTGCCCCTCTACCGCACCCACTCAACCAGTTTTCCATTCCAGCGATGAAACCGATCCATCACCCAATCCACCCGGTCGCCCCGAGACTGATTCTCGTCTGGGCTGCCTGGGCCGCACTCTGGGCCTCTCGTGGAAATGCGGAGGAAGTCGGCTGGCAGGTGCTCGACCGCGATGCCGCCGTGCGCGCCGCCCTGGCCCAGAACCTCGAATTGCGAGCGGCAAACTGGGAAGTGAAAAAAGCCAGGGCCCGACTTCGTTGGTCCGGTAAACTGGACGCGCCCGAGTTGGGGTTGTCGGCTTCGACTGATCAGTTGGGCCTAGACGACGACGAATCGGTTCTCGAAATCGGTATCGCCCAGCGGTTTCCCCTGACGGACCGGCTGAAGCGGGAGAAAGCCGTGTCGCGGGTGGAGGTCGCCATGGCGGAGGCGGAGATCGCCGACGCGAGGCGAAAGCTGATCGGACAGGTGGAACGACAGTTTTACCAGACCCGGGTCGCCCAGGAGGAGATAGGCCAACTGGCTGAGATTCGTGAGCTGCTCTCGGGATTTGTGAAAACCCTCCAGCGTCAGGTCGAGCAGGGCACGGTGTCGTCCCTGGATGTAAACCAGGCAAAGCTAGACCTCCAGCAGATCGAAAAGGAATGGCAGCGCCAGAAGACCGAGGCGGAGCGCCAGATGGGCACGCTGAAAACGCTGCTCGGTGTGGCCAATGGAACCCGCCTTTCTCTGCAGGATAAGTTGGAACTGCCCGAAGGCGAACCCGGAGCTCCGGACCGGGAACGGGCGCGAAATCGGCGCCCGGATTTTCAACTGGCGGTGCTGAAGGGGGACAAGGCCCGCGCCGAACTGGCCCTGGCGGAATCGAATCGTTGGGAAGACGTGGCGGTGCGGCTCTTTGCCCAGCGGGAAGCGACGCTCGATGAACCCACGGGCCTGGAGCGCAATCATTTCGTGGGAGTCGGGGTCACCATTCCGCTGCCGCTGAAACGCGAACGGGTGACCGACGTGCCCACCGCCGAAGTCGGCCAGGCTGAGGATGAAAGTCGGGCGCTGGCGCTGCGAATCGAAAACGAGGTCGCCGCCGCCGCCAAGGTTCGCTCGGAACTGCTCACGCTGGCTCGAGACACGGCCGGCGAAACATTGCAGTTGGCCGAAGAGAATCTCGACGCGATTTCCAAGGCTTACTCCAACGGGCAGATCGAGCTTTTGAAATACCAACGCGCCCAGGAGCAGCTGCTGAAGGCGCGGCTCGGGGCGCTGGGGTCGCTCGCCTCTTACCTGCAGGCCGAGGTCGATCTCCGGGAAGCCGCGGCTTCGCATCCCGATATCGATGTCCTCGACGACGTCTCAAAGTGAACGCACCCGAACGATGAAAACGAGATTTTTGATCCCAACGCTGATCGCCGGAATCGGATGTGGTCAGTTCGGCCGCCTCCCCGCCGCCGAACCGGCCATTGACGCCGAACGGGCCGCCAACACCGTGATCCTCGACGAGACGGGCGTGCAGAACCTGCGACTGGAGTCGGTGATGATTGAGGAGCGCGACTTTCAGACGACGGTCTTCGCCATCGGGCGGGTGGAGGAG
The DNA here is from genome assembly GCA_020439945.1 of Verrucomicrobiia bacterium. GTDB lineage: Bacteria > Verrucomicrobiota > Verrucomicrobiia > Verrucomicrobiales > DEV007 > JAEUHH01. The sequence continues at coordinate 5,037 of JAGRPB010000002.1, read as the reverse complement.
ATCCCGGGAAATCACTACGCGGTCTCATCGCGCATCGCGGGCAGGGCGGTGGAGGTCACCGCTTTCTTCGGTGATCGGGTCACCAAGGGGCAGACGGTCGTGAAAGTGGAGAGTCGCCTGCCGGGGGATCCGCCCCCGGTGATCGAGCTCAAGGCGCCGATCGACGGTCTGGTGACGGAATCCGACGTGTTGCAGGGACAGCCGGTGGAGCCGGATCTGGAGCTGCTGGACATTTCCGATCGCTCGGAACTGTGGGTGGTGGCGCGCATACCCGAGGAGCGGGCCAAGGGAATCAATGTCGGTAGCCAGGCGCAGATTGTTTTTCCGGCGCTGGGCGAGGAACCGATCCTGGCGGAGTTGGAACGGTTCGGCGTCGAAGCGGATCGGGAAGCCGGCGCCATCGAGGGGATCTTCGTGGTCCAGAACGAGAGTGGTCGCCTTTCTCCCGGCATGCGGGCGGAACTCGAGATCATCGTTGCGACCCGGCCAAATGTCATGGCGGTGCCGGAGGAGGCCATCCAGGGAGATCCGGCTTCGCGGGTGGTTTATGTGAGGGATTTCGATCTGCCGAATGCTTTTGTGAAAGTCCCGGTGACGCTGGGTGAAAAGGGCGGCGGCTGGGTGGAGGTGAAGCGGGGACTTTTTCCCGGTGACGAGGTCGTGACGCGGGGTGCCTACTCCCTGGGTTTTGTCGGTGGCGACAGCGGCATGTCGCTGAAAGAGGCGCTCGATGCGGCTCACGGGCACGAGCACAACGCCGACGGCTCGGAGATGACACCGGATCAGAAAGCGGCTCGGGAAGCGGAACACGATCACGATCACGAGGGCCACGAAGGTGCCGGGGCGCCGGCCTGGCTGAAATACTACGCCATCGCCAGCACCTTGCTGTTCGTCATCTTCGCGCAGTTGTGGTGGAACTCGAAACGGAAGCCGGAACCGGTCGCCAAGGCCTGAAACGATGCTGAACAAGCTGATCAGATTTTCCCTGGCGCAACGCGGCCTCATCGTGATGGGCGCGCTGGTCTTGATGATTCTCGGTGTCAAGAAGACCATCGAGATGCCGGTGGATGTGTTGCCGGATTTGACCAAGCCCACCGTCACGCTCCTCACCGAAGCGCCGGGCTACGCTCCCGAGGAGGTGGAAACGCTGGTCAGCATTCCGCTCGAAAACGCGCTGATGGGCGTGACGGGCGTGGACCGAATTCGCACCACCAACGACATCGGCCTCTCGCTCATTTTTGTCGAGTTCGATTGGGGAACCGATATCTACAAGGCGCGGCAGTTCGTGCAGGAACGGCTGATGGGCGTGAGCGAGTCGCTTCCAGAGGGGCTATCGCCCTACATGACGCCGGTGACTTCGCTGATGGGCGACATCATGCTCGTCGGCCTGCGGGATCCCACCCACCACACCTCTCCTCGCGATCTGCGGGTCATCGCCGACTGGGTGGTGGCGCGGCGTCTCCAGTCGATTCCCGGCATTGCCGAAGTGCTCTCGATGGGGGGTGGCGTGAAACAGATCCAGGTGCAACCGGATCCCGAGCGGATGCTTTTGCACCGGATCACCTTCGAGCAGCTTCGCAAGGCGGCGGCGGAATCGGTGAGAAACACCACCGGCGGGTTCCTCACCGAACGGGCCGAAGAAATCATGGTCCGCAATCTGGCGATGACGACCGACCCGGAGATCATTGCGGAAACGGTGGTCGCCTACCGGAACGATCGGCCCATCCACATTCGTGACGTGGCTCAGGTGAAGTGGGACATCGAGCCCATGCGGGGTGATGCCGGTTTTGGAGTGGCGGGCCGCGAACCGGACGAGGAGGGTAGGCTGGGCACCCGCGGGGTAGTCATCATGGTGCGCAAGGCACCCGGATTCGACACCATCGAACTGGATGGCGAAGTGGAAAAGGCACTCCACGAACTGGAAAAATCGATCCCCGAGGGCGCCGAACTGGTGCCGCTTTATCGTCAATCCGACTTCATCCATCTCTCGATCGACAACCTGGTCGAAGCCCTCCGTGACGGGGCGATCATGGTGGCGGTGATCCTGTTCCTTTTCCTTCTCAACGTGCGGATCACGCTCATCACCCTGACCGCCATCCCGCTCTCGCTGGGCATCACGATTCTGGTTTTCGATATTTTCGGGCTCACGGTCAATTCCATGACGCTGGGTGGACTCGCGGTCGCGGTCGGGATGGTGGTCGACGATGCCATCGTCGATGTGGAGAATGTTTTCCGGCGATTGCGTGAAAACGCCGCACTGAATCATCCCCGGTCCAAACTCGATGTGATCGCCGCGGCCTCGGCGGAGGTGCGATCTTCGATTCTCTACGCGACGATTCTTATCGTGCTCGTGTTCCTCCCGTTGATGGCGCTGAGCGGAGTGGAAGGGCGTCTTTTCACCCCCATCGCCATCGCCACCATCGTCAGCATGTCGGCTTCGTTCGTGGTGTCACTGACGGTGATTCCGGTGCTCAGTTCCTTTTTCCTGAATCCCAGGGCCGGAAAGGAACACAAGGACTTCATCCTGGTGCGTTGGCTGAAAGCGGGCTTCCGCGCCACCTGCCTGCGCCTAGCGCTGGATCAGCCATTGCTGGTGTTTGCCGGAACCGGCGTCCTCATGTGGTTCGCCTGGATGGCTTACTCGGAAATGGGTCGAAATTTCCTCCCGGCCTTTAGGGAACCAACCGCCCTGGTGGCGACGACGCTGGATCCTGGCACCTCCCTGAGAACCACGGCCCAGATGGCGGACGTGGCCGTGGAGCAACTGCTCCGCGTTCCCGGCGTGAAAACGGTCGGGTATCGCGCCGGTCGGGCGGAGCGGGGAGATCACGTCGTGCCTGTCTCAACCGTCGAGTTCGACGTGGAATTCGACGAATCCCTCGACCGTCCGAGGACGGAAGTGATCGAGGACATTCGAGAGACGATGAAAACCATTCCCGGAACGTTCAGCGCGATGAGCGGTCCGCTGGCCGACCGGGTGGGGCACATGCTGAGCGGGGTGTCGGCGAAAGTCGCGGTGAAAGTCTTCGGTCCCGATCTCGACGAGTTACGGAGACTGGGCACCCAGATCGCGGACATCGCCAGGACCATTCCAGGGCTCGAAGAGGCCCGAACCGAGCAGCAGGCCGGAGTTCCCCAGCTTCGCATCGAGCCCGACCCGGAAAGAGCCGCCGCCTACGCGGTGACCCCGGCCAGTCTGACCGAGGAAATGGCCGGATTGATGGGTGGGGAATACGTCGCGGAAATGTACGAAGGGGTGCGGGTCTTCGATCTCGTCGTTCGTCTGCCCGAGGAATGGCGCGAGGATCCAGAGCGCCTTCGCACCCTCTACGTCGATACCGAGGCCGATCAGCTGGTTCCGTTGGACACGGTGGCCGACCTGCGGATGGCGAGTGGTCCCAACACGATCAAACGGGAAAACCTGCGCCGGCGTTTCGTGGTCGCCATCAATCCCACGGTGCCCGACCTGGTTTCGGTGGTGGATCAACTCCGGGAACGGGTCGAGGAAGAGTTGGAGCTGCCCGAGGGTTACACGGTTTCCTATGAAGGCGAGTACCTCGCCCAGAAGGAGGCCGCCCGCGTCATCGCGATTATGTCCGCGCTGATCCTTCTCGTCGTGGTCTTCCTGCTCCACTCCTACTTCCGCTCCTTCACCTTCGTCGCCCTGGTGCTGACGATCATCCCGGTGTCCCTGATCGGCGCGGTGATTTTTACCCGGATGACTTTGAACAACGTCAGCATTGCCACGCTGGTGGGCTTCATCGCCGTGGGCGGCATCGCGGCCCGCAACAACATCATGTTGCTCTCCCATTATCTCCATCTCATGAAATACGAGGGCGAGAAATTCACCCGCCAGATGGTGATCCGCGGCACTCAGGAGCGGCTCGTGCCCATTCTCATGACCGCCCTCGCCGCGGGGATCGCGCTGATTCCTCTCGTCCTGGCTTCGGAAAAGCCGGGGAAGGAGATTCTCAATCCCGTCGCCATCGTGATCGTGGGAGGACTCGTGAGTTCCACCTTGCTGGGGCTCGCGGTGACACCCGCGCTCTTCTACCGGTTTTGTCGCAAAGCGGCCGCTCGAGCGATGGAGCGAGGCGCCGCCGGCTGATTCGAATGCAACCGGGGAATTCCCCATTTCTTTTCTCCAACTCAACTCCAACCATCCAGTCCCTATGAAAACAACCCAACTCCTGCTCATCACTCTGACTACTGCCGCCTCTGTCAGCCTTATTGGTTGTCAGAAGGAGGCACCCGAACACGATCACGCCGATCATGATCACGAACACGAGGAGGCTCAGGTCGAAGCGCACGATCACGATCATGACCATGAGGATCACGGTCACGGTCACGATCACAGTCACCAAGGTGGGGTCGCCGGACCGAATGGTGGCCGGGTGATCACTTCGGTTGAGCCACACGTCGAGTTCCTCGTGACCGATGATCGCAAGGTGAAGCTGACCTTTCTCGATGAGGATTTGAAACCCATTCCCGCCGCCGAACAAACCGCCACCGTGTTTGCCGGAGAACGTACCGCGCCGGTAAAGCTGGGATTCGTGCCGGACGGCGACCAACTGGTCTCCGATCAATCACTTCCGGAGGGAAACGATTTTCCCACCGTCGTTCAGCTGAAAATGGCGCCCGAAGCCAAACCGGTCATTGAAAAATTCAATCTGAACCTTTCTCTCTGCCCGACTTGCGATTACCGGGAATACGCCTGCGTTTGCGAGCATTGATTTCGCGGATGAATTCAGCCTGAACCCAATTTGCGGAGAACCCGGTGGCCAGCCCATCGGGTTTTCTTTTTCGGGAGAGGCGCCGGTAGAAAAAAAAAAAAAAAAAATAGACCGAGACGGACCGGTTCTGTTTCTTGAGTTCTTTGTCGACCACGTCCCGAACCTGAAGTTTCATCCCGATCTCGACCAGATCGTTGAACTTGGAATGCGAGCTTTTTGAGAAGACGACTTTCCCGGAGGCATTTCGTATTTCAAAAAGCTAGGCGTGGTAGGTGTGCCCCCACATGATCGGGGGATCATCGTC
>JAGRPB010000027.1 GCA_020439945.1 Verrucomicrobiia bacterium | reverse complement strand
TCGCCATCGAGGCGCCTGGATGGGGCGGTGAAGGCGCGGCCTACGAGACGAAGTCGCGATTGCCCTTTGTCATCGTGCCCCGCCCCTTGCCGAACCGGATGCCGGTGGTGATGTGGGGTCTGGGCGGGACCGAGGGCGTTTTAAAGGAGATTCCGCGGCTGAAGGATCTCGGATTCACCCACTGCCTGGGACTGCGGACGGACTACGGAAAAATCTGGGAGGAAGGTGGCGACGCCCTTCCGGCCGAACCGGACGAGATTCGTGCGGCCCGTGATATGCTCGATCGCGCCCTGGAGAACGATCTCGGCATCATCGCCACCCTGGCGCCGGGGCGATGGCTGCGTACGGCGGAAGTCGGGAAACCTTTCCTCCGCATCGACCGGAACGGCAAGCACTACGGGCGCGAGGACATCAGCGGCCTGTTTCCCCGCGTGCAGCAATTCTGCTTCGACACCGGCGCGGCGATGGGGCGGGCCTATGGCGATCACCCGGCCTTCGCGGCGGCCCTCCTGCACACCGAGGTGCGGGGAGAATCGCAGGTGTCGTTTCATCCCATCGAACGGGAAGCGGCGGAGAAGGCGATCGGCGGAGCGATTCCCGCCGAGGTGCTGATCAAGAACGGCGTCGATTATCGCAAGTTGCCGAATTTCCCCGGGAACCGGGTCATCCCTGACGACGATCCTGTTCTCGCCTACCTGCGCTGGTTCTGGACCGGGGGCGATGGCTGGAACGAGCTGAATTCCAAACTTGATGCGGGACTGAAATCGAAGATGGTCCGGGAGAATTTCTGGACCTTTCACGATCCGGCGGTGCGTGTTCCCAGCATTCATGGTAGCGGTGGAAGCGCCGACGTGCTGGCGCACTGGACTTACAGCTATCCGGACCCGATCCGGATCGGGCTCTGCACGGATGAACTGTTCGAGATGGCCCGGGTCAATGGAACCGGCCAGGACGTGATGAAGATGACCCAGGTGATCTGGTATCGATCCCAGACGGCGCCGGAAAACGCGTCCGGCGGAGTCGAAGTTTCACCTTGGGTGGATCAGGATCCGGACGCGGCCTACATCACCATCGCGCCGATGCACCTGCGCGAGGCTTTCTGGTGGAAGCTTGCCCGGCCGATCAAGGGGATCATGTATCATGGATGGGGTTCCCTGGTGGAAAGCGATTCGCCGAGTTCGTACCGCTACACCAACCCGAATACCGCCGGAGAGCTGAAGAGATTGGTCAGGGAGGTGGTGGAACCGCTGGGACCGACCCTGACGCAGGTGCCGGATGCGCCATCCGACGTGGCCTTTCTCGAAAGCTTCACCTCGCAGATGTTCGCCCGTCGTGGCACCTATGGCTGGAATCATGGCTGGGCGGGAGATCTGTATCACGTCCTGATGTGGGCTCAGCTCCAGCCCCGGGTGCTCTATGAGGAGTCGCTGCTCGGCGACGGACTCGAAGGAGCGAAATTGTTGGTGATGGGGGATTGCGATGTTTTGACCGAATCTGTGGTGGCCAAGGTGAAGGCTTTCCAGGCGGGAGGCGGAATCGTGATCGGCGATGCGGAACTCTGTCCCGCCATCCAGCCTGACGTGGTCGTCCCACGGTATGAGCGGACCAAGCAGGCCGCCGAGGACAAAGCGGCGTTGCAGGCGCTCGCGGCAAACTTGCGTGCCGATCTTACCGGGAAATATGATTGGCCCCTGGCATCGAATATTCCCGATGTGGTGACGCGACGCCGTGTGGCGGGAACGAGCGATTATGTTTTCGCCGTGAACGATCATCGCGAGGCTGGAACCTATGTCGGCAACTACGGTCGGGTGATGGAAAATAGTCTGCCTTCTCAAGCGAAGCTGAAATTCCGTCGTGCCTCGGGGCATGTCTACGACCTGATGGAGCAGCGTGAGGTGCAGGCAACGGCAAAGGAAGGGACGACCGGGATAGAGATTCCCGTTGAACTCGGGCCGTGCGAAGGGCGGGTCTATCTGGTGACGGATCGTCCGGTCGAACAATTGATGATCGATGTTCCCGAGTTGGTCTCGCCAAGCGAAGAAGTGAAACTCGGAGTGACCATCGCCGATGCGGAGGGGAAACCGGTGGATGCGGTGATTCCGGTCGAGGTTTCGATCACGGATCCGGAGGGCGTGGCCGCGGAGATGAGTGGGTTCTACGGCGCGGCGGGAGGAGAGTTGTCGATCGATCTCAAGCTGGCGCCGAACGATCTCATCGGGATGTGGACGATCGATGTCAGGGAGGGTGCCAACGGTCTCGAAAAACGGGCCTATTTCCGGGTGAAGGGGGATTGAACGCAAAACGGTCCTTGTCGGAGCCCGGCGTTGTCCTTTATCGAATGAGTATGTATCCAAATCTCCCGCTGCGATTTCTCCGCCTTGTTTTTGCCATGACTGCCCTGCTTTGGGCGGTGGAGAGCCACGCCCAGAAAGGCGTTCCCGAGCCGGAAGAGGGCGGTTTCGAGTCCGAAGTCTACAAAACGATCGGCGACATCGAACTGAAGATGCGGATCTACAAGCCGGAGGATTGGAAGGCGAGCGATCGGCGTCCTGCGGTGGTCTTTTTCTTCGGGGGCGGTTGGAAAGGCGGGACTCCGAAGCAGTTCGACCCGCATTGTAGGCACTTGGCGGAAAAAGGCATGGTGGCGATGGCGGCCGAGTATCGGATCAAGAATCTCCACCAGTCCACCCCGACTCAATCGACCATGGATGCCAAGTCGGCGATGCGCTGGGCGCGGGCGAATGCGGAAAAACTCGGCATCGATCCGGATCGGCTCGCGGCCGGCGGAGGTTCCGCGGGCGGTCACCTGGTGGCCGCAACGGCGACGATAGGTGACACGGTAAACGAGGCGAGTGATGACCTTTCCGTCAGCGCGGTGCCGAATGCCCTCATCCTCTTCAATCCGGCGCTGAATCTGCTCCTTCCGAAGATCAAAGACAGTTTCGGAGACGAACTCTACGCCACCTTTTCCGCCATCTCGCCGTTTCAGCATCTCACTGGCGATCTGCCTCCCACGATCATTTTCCACGGAACGGCCGATGAGGCAGTGCCCTATGAGACGATCGACGCGTTTACCGCAAAAGCCATGACGCTCGGTGCCGACGTCCACTTGGTCCAATACCAAGATCGGCCACACGGCTTCTTCAATTTCGGGCGCGGAGACGGGAAGGACTACGAAGATACCGTCGCGAGGATGGACCAGTTTCTGGCCAAGCTTGGATGGCTAGGTAACTCGTGAGTATTGACTCACAAGAAGACGAAAATAATTAAGCTTTCCAAAGCTTTTTCTCGATCGGTCGATGGTCCTCTGCTATCAGTTGGACCATGTCACGCTATTCGCTTCAGGAGTTCGTCACCCAGACCGCCCAGCAGGATCGCGGGCAGGGAGTCTTCGAGTTGGAATCCGACCGGATGCTGGAGGTCAATGTCGACGGCATGGCCTGGATGAAGATGGGTGCCATGGTCGCCTACCGCGGTCAGATCAAGTTCACGCGCGAAGGGATACTGGAGCAGGGCATCGGCAATTTGCTGAAGAAAGCCGTTTCCGGCGAAGGCGCCCGCCTGTCCAAGGCGGAAGGGCGGGGGACAATGTATCTGGCCGATCAAGGCAAGAAGATCTCCATCATCCAACTCAATGGGGAAGCGCTCTGTGTGAATGGCAACGACATCCTCGCCTTTGAGCCGTCGATCTCCAACAAGATCAAGATGCTGAAACGGGTGGCCGGAATGATGGCGGGCGGACTTTTCAATGTGCAACTCTCCGGGACCGGACTCATCGCGATCACCTCGCATTACAATCCGATGACGCTCCGGGTGACTCCCGGCAGCCCGGTGCTGACCGATCCCAATGCCACCATCGCCTGGTCGGCCAACCTGGAACCGAAATTCAAGACCGACATCAGCTTCAAGACCCTTCTGGGAAGGTCGAGCGGCGAATCCTTCCAGATGCTCTTCGAGGGCGACGGGTTTGTGGTGGTGCAGCCCTACGAGGAAGTGGTCATGGCGACGACCGGCTGATTCCGGGGCGATTTTCGATTTATTCCGGGGTTTGCCAAGCCGCCCATCCGGCGTTAACAAGCTCACGGAACGTAGAGAGCGGCCTCGAAAAACGCGGGGCCGCTTTGATTTTCCTTACCCGAGCCGTCCCATGCCCGATCCCGTTCTGCAAGTTACCGATCTGGTCAAACGCTTCGGAGACTTCGCGGCGGTCAATGGCGTGTCTTTCGAGATTGGAAAAGGCCAAATCCTTGGTCTGCTGGGCGCCAACGGTGCGGGGAAGACCACGGTGATCAACATGATGCTCGGTCTGATCACTCCGAGTGAGGGAAGAATCCAGGTTTTCGGGAAAGATCTCGCCGCTCATCGAATCGAGATCCTGCGCCGGATGAACTTCTGCAGCACCTACACCCAGCTTCCCGGAAACCTGTTGGTGTCCCAGAACTTGAAAGTCTTCGGCCTGCTCTACCGCGTGCCGGATCTCGAGCGGCGCATCGACGAGGTACTCGAGTTGCTGGAAATCAGCCATTTGAAAAAACGCGTCTCCGGCCACCTCTCGGCGGGCGAGTCGACGAGGCTGAATCTATGCAAAGCCCTGTTGAACCGACCCGAGTTGCTCCTGCTCGACGAACCGACCGCCAGTCTAGATCCCGATATCGCCGACAAAGTGCGAAAGGCCGTGAAACGGGTTCGCGAGGAGGATGGCGCCACCATGCTCTACACCTCACACAACATGCGGGACGTGGAAGAAGTCTGTGACCAGGTGATTTTCATGCACAAAGGAAAGATTTTACACTTTGGAACCCCGGCGGAAATCGTGGCTCATTTCCAGGAAAAATCGCTGGAGGATGTCTTCATTCGGGTCGCCCGCGGCGGCGATCTGGAAACGGCGAAACTTGTGGATTGATCGAAGTGATGAACCCGCACGTCATTCAGGCCCTGGTCCTGCGCTACCTGTTTCTCTACACCCGGACACCGGTGCGGATGGTCGAGTTGCTGTTCTGGCCGCTCGTTCACCTGCTGGTCTGGGGTTACCTGACGGTTTTTCTCCAGAAAAACACCGGCGATTCGTTTCCCTACGCGATCACCTTTCTCATCGGAGCGGTCATTCTCTGGGACGTCCTTTTCCGGGCCCAGCAGGGCGTGGCGATTTTCTTCCTCGAAGACGTCTGGTCCAGAAACCTGCTCAACATCTTCGCTGCCCCGGTCACCACCTTCGATTACCTCGGAGCGACCTACGTGGCCGGATTGCTGCGTGCCGCCGTCACCTCGACGATACTGGGCGTGCTCTCGGTGATCCTCTATTCGTTCAATGTGCTGGAACTTCGTTGGTATCTGGTGCCATTCGTCCTTAACCTGCTCGTTTTCGGTTGGGCGCTGGGCATGATTTCCACTGCCCTCATTGTTCGTTGGGGCCCGGCCGCGGAGACCCTGGCTTGGGCGACGCCGTTTTTCATCCAGCCTTTCGCGGCCGTTTTCTATCCCGTCGACGGGCTTCCGGTGGTGATGCAGGCGTTCTCGAAGGCGCTTCCATGCTCATACATCTTCGAAGGCATGAGGGATGTCCTCAAGGATGGCGACCTTCCGATGCGCGATCTCGTCATCGCTTCGGGCCTCAATGTTGTCTACCTTGCCGCCGCCGGCGTTCTCTTCGTGTCGGTGCTGAAAACTGCCCGGGACAAGGGGCTGCTCACCAAGTTCGCGGCCCAGTAGCGGCGAAAATGGGTGGGGAGATTCAACAGGGTCAAGTCGGCGACTCAACCCTCTTGGGTGGAATCCTCCGCGACCCGCGAAGTCATGGAGCCTTCGGAAGGCAGGAAATCCTCTTCCTTCAGCCCAAGTCGTTCATTTTCCGCCACCGCCTCATCACGACCGCGCATAAAGATGCGCTCCATCTGCTCGGACCAGCGGATGGTTTCAGAATCCAACTCTGAGTCAGTGATGAAAATCGGTTCAGTCGGCATCGAGTATCGTCCAGAATGTGTTCCAGAAAATCGGTTTGAGGACGCTGGTGTGTCGATCCTTGCCTCGGGCGACAAGTTGGTGTCCCAATTGATGACCATTGTAAAACAGCTCCCAACGGTGCGCAATGGGGCGGTAGAGTTCCCAGAAATTGACGTGGGTTCGGTAAAATCGCCGGCGGATGTCTTGGGCGGGAACGTCATGTCCGCCTTTGCTGACGCGAAGAGCCACTCGGGCTGAACTGGTTCGGACGCTTGGCAGGCTGATGAAAACCAGCCGAATCTCGTATCCGGCGGCACGAAAGGCGCGCAATTCGCGGGCCAGCCCTTTGCCGCTGAGGGTGGATTCCACGATGACACTTTCCCGGTTCTCTCGTGCTTTCCGGATCTGTAGCAGGAACTGGCGCCCGGCTTGAACGGCCACGGAAGCGACATCTTCGGGACAAAGATCGTAGGCGATCTGATCTGCGCTCAAATATCGGCAGGAAATCTCCCGGAGAAACGAGCGCACGAAGGTGGTCTTGCCGGCCCCGTTGGGACCGCCGATCAGGATTATTTGAGGCTGTTGGGAGGGAGCCGGCAATGGCGAATCATCAGGGTTGGAACCAGCCCTGGATCAGTTTCCAGACGACGATCCAGATCGTGATGTTGAGCGTGATGACGATTCCGATCACGACGGTTACCAGGGAAATGACGACGAAAAACGGTCCCCAGCCTCCGGGTTTCTGATCACCTTCGGGACTTTCGATGTAGTGGCGCATCAATTCGAAATTCCGCGAATTCGACTTGAACCAGACTGAGAAAACATCGCCAACACCGGGAACAGCGCCAATGCCGGCATTGACGATCATGTTGCCGGCCATCTTGAAGAGGGTCCGAAACGGAATGCCACGCCGACTGGCATCGGCGAGCAGGAAAGCGCCAACGATGCTGGAAACCGTTTCGCCTCCGCCGGGAATCAGCCCGAGAATGGGGTCGAGACCGATTCTTATTTTGGTGCCGGGGATGCTGATGCATTCGTCCAGCAACCAGGCGATGAGACGGGAGGTCCGCGCCTTGCGTTCGAGCGCGTCGCGGATGGAGTCGGGCTCGTCGGAATCGTGGTGCTCGTCGTCAACCTGACGGGAGAGTGAGGCCTCTTCAGGGGCCAGCAATTCGCCGCCGGAATCGCCGTCGGAAGGAGGGTTCATCGTTCCGTGGAGGAGGGTGAATCGATGAAAACCGTCTGAAAACGCGATCTGCGCCGCTCAGGCCAGCGCGTTGACCTTGATATCCATGAGCATCTGGGCGTTCCCGGGATAGCGTTCCATGCACTTGATCAACCACTCCATGGCGTCCACGGGCTTGTAACCGGCGAGGCCGCGGCGGATGACGTAGATTTTCTCCAGCATGTGAGTGGGAAGCAGCAGTTCTTCCCTTCGGGTGCCGGACCGATGGATATCGACGGCGGGATAGACGTAGTTCTGGGCCAATTGGCGATCGAGAACCAGTTCCATGTTCCCGGTGCCTTTGAACTCCTGGAAAATGGCTTCGTCCATCTTGAAATTGGTCTGGATCAATGCCGTCGCGATGATGGTCAGCGAACCGCCCTCGCGAGTGTTACGGGCGGCGGCAAAGAGTTTGCGGGGAATCTCCAGCGCGCCCACGGCGATACCGCCGGATTGGGTGCCGCGGTTCTTGCCCTTCTTTCCGCCGCTGACGGCGTTGTTGAAGGCGCGGGCCAGGCGGGTGATGGAATCGAGCAGGATGAAGACATGCTCGCCGGCCTCAACGAGGCGTTTGGCCCGCTCGATCGCCAGTTGAGCCATCCGGGTGTGATCCTTCACCTCGGCGTCGTTGGAACTGGCGAACAGGTCCGCCTGCGGAAACAGGCGCTGGAAATTGGTCACTTCCTCGGGGCGCTCGTCGATGAGCATCACGATGAGGTGCATCTGATCTTCGTAGTTTTCCAGGACCGCTTCCGCAATGTGCTCGAGAAAGGTGGTTTTCCCGGTTCGAGGAGGCGCCACGATGAGTCCGCGCTGGCCACGGCCGATCGGTGTCATCATGTCGATGACACGGGTGGTCAGGCGATCCGGTCTCGTCTCGAGCGTGAGCCGTTTGTTCGGATTGATGGCGGTCAGCTCTTCGAAATAGGGAAGATTGTGATAGGCCTTCGGTTCCCGTCCGTTGATGGTGAGAATCTCCACCAGTTGGGGACCACGCGCGCCCTGCTTGGACAGGCACTTCACCAGCAAGCCATCGCGAAGCCCGTGGACGCGCACGACTTCCGGCGTGATGAAGACGTCGTCGGGATGCTGCTGATATCCCCGGCTCTTGAGGCGCAGGAAACCGAAGCCCTTGGGCGAGATTTCGGTGAGGCCTTCCACTTCCACGGAGGGAGCGGCATCGAGCATGGCCGCCTCGCGTTCGCGTTCGCGTTCACGCTGTTCCTTGCGTCGTTCCTTCCGGCTGCGGCGAAATCGCCGGCGTTGCTCGCGGCGTTCCTCTTCGCTGCTGGCGCCACCGCCGCTTTCGGAATCGGAACCGGGGCCTTCGCCTTCGTTCCGATCACCTTTTTCGGAATCAGTCCGGGCGTCGGGCGTCGTTTCGGGGCGGAATTCGGAGTCCGTCTCCGGCTTTTTCCCTTCCACCTGATCAGGAGTTTCCTGATCGTCGGATTTGGCGGCGCCTTTTTCGCGGCTGTCGCGGGAATCGCCACGGTTGCGTTTCCGGTTGCCGGAGGGAGATGCGGCGCGTTTGCGGGGCGGCCTCTTGGGTTTGGTCGCGGGCTCGCTTTCGTTTCTCGGCGTCTCGTCAATGGCGTTGGAATCCATCGGCTTGCTTTGATCACGGGTCTCTTCGCTTCGGGGCGCCGAAGAAACGACGGGATCGTTTTCGACCTTTCCATCCGCCTTGCCGGATTCGGGAGAAGCCGGCGGAGCATCGGATCTGGGTTGCGAAAGGGGAATCTCGGATTCGCTCATGAAACTGGGGGAAAGGGGAAGAGATGAAGATCGCCGACAGACAATCGAGGATGGGTGGAGTCTGATTCGATTGATTTCAGGGCGATGGGTGGAGTTTCCGGCTCGAAAAGCGAGGCTTGGGAACCCGCCGGAGAGGAACTCAGAACTTTTAAGGAGCTGTATATGGTCAGGAAATACGAAGCTTCCCGGCAAGTTGGCGTTGACTCGACTTTTCTGGAGGGTGACGAGTGCCGCTGGCCTGCCGGAAATCGCCGGCATTAGGAACGTCGCCGACGACGCCGCGAAGGTGGGGGTCCCAGAAAACTCTGTCTGAGGAGACGCCGAAGATGGCGAGCGCCCCAACCGTCGTGGTTGAGTTAATCTATCTCAGTTTTCGGGATGGGCCGCAACCGTTTTTTGCGGAAATTCTGTCGGGTTGTCGCGCGGTGATTTCCGCTTGCTTCCCGGTGATTGTGCCATTTACTACCGCTTCTCCGCCGGATGGGCGGGATGCCTCATCATGGGAAAGCAGTATAACAAAGAGATCAAACGTCGTCGTCGCCTGAGCTATCTCAAGCGCCGGGCCGAGCGCGAGAAAGCGAATGTCGCCTTGAAGAAAGCGGCACCGAAGAAAAAGGCCGCCCCCAAGCCGCCGAAGAGCGAGCCGAAGCCCAAGGCGGAAGAAGTGGAGGAAGTGAAGGACGCTGAAGGCGCTGACGAAGCCGCCGTCGAGGAATCTCAGGCTCCCGCGAAAAAGAAGGCCGCGCCGAAGAAAAAAGCCGCCGCGAAAAAGAAGGCTGCGCCGAAGAAGAAAGCCGCCGCCAAGAAAAAGGCCGCCAGCAAAAAGGCTGACGCCGAGGAAGAGGAATAAGCTTCCTTCGAACCTGGCAGATCGAATACTTTTGGAAAACGACCGGTGTCATGCCGGTCGTTTTTTTTGTTCGGATAAGGGAGTTGAGGCTGCTTTATTGGCTCGCGAAACATGAAACGGCTGGATGCTCCTTCGTTTCTCATTGTCGATGGGAACAACATCATTCATGCGTGGCCCGATTTGGCCGAACTGCATCGAAAGCGGCGGGGGCTGGGGCATGCCGCCCTCTGCCAGCGACTGCGGCAATATCGCGATCACGCGGACCATCGGGTGGTCGTCGTTTTTGATGGGAAAAGCGGCCCCAGGGAAGAGGTGCGAGAGCCTGAAGGACTGCAGATCATCTACACCGACGGCGGAAATACCGCAGATGACGTGATCGAGCGCTTGGTTGCTGGAAACGTAAAAAAATACCGCATCATTGTGGCAACCAATGACTTGGCTGAGCAAAACCTGGTGTCCGCATTCGGAGCGGAAGTCTGGTCGGCGGAATTGCTGCGCGGCGAGATCGATGCGCGCGAGGGCGATTGGCGTCGCTACCTGAAATAGCCCATTTCGTCGGTTCCGAGGCGCCGCGTTCAGCTTATTGGCGGCAGCCAGCCAGCAACGCGTCCAGCAGGTCGGCGATGCCGTAAAGGCCCCGAGTGAATTCATTGTCAGAAAGGCCGACAAGGCATCCGCGCGCTTCCTCCACCAACTGACTGCCGGCGTCGATGGCCGACTCGATCGCGCCTTCGTAGTCCGCGATGCTGGCGAGCGCGCCAAGATCGATCGGTTCTCGTTGCAGCAACAGGCGGTTGAGCTTTTCCCGTTGGCGATCGGTGGCCTGCTCGATCAGATTCAGGATGGGGAGGGTGAGTTTCCCCTTGTTGAGGTCGGTGCGAAGCGTTTTTCCCACGTCGGCTTCATCTCCGACCAGGTCGAGGCAGTCGTCGTAGACCTGGTAGGCGGTTCCGATCAGCGAGCCGTACTGGTGGAGCGCCGAGACGAGGTTTTCCGGTTTTCCGTTGAGCAGAGCGCCCAGTTCCATCGCCGCGGCGAACAGGGCGGCGGTCTTCTTTCGAATGATCTCGAAGTAATCACTCCGCGACAGCTGGAAATCGAAGCGGCGCTGCGTCTGGATGATTTCTCCCGTGCAGACTTCATTGGCGGCTCGGGCCACTTTACGGCCGATGGACTGGTCGTCGAATTGGGTGGAGAGTTCGAGTGCGTGCGCGAAAAGGCAATCGCCGAGAAGCACGCTCAGGGCGTTGCCCCATTTCGCGTTCGCCGTGGGGGCCTGGCGGCGGATTTCCGCGCCATCGATGATATCGTCGTGAACCAGAGTCGCGATGTGAATCAGCTCCAGAGTGACGGCGATCTTGTGGTGATCCGCGGTGATGCCCCCGGTGGCGCCCCCGGCCAGGAAGGTGAGCGCGGGACGGATCCGCTTGCCGCTGGTGTTGCAGAGGAAGGCGACATAGGGCTCCACCGCTGGGTCGAACGATTTCGATTGCAGACGAATCGCCGCTTCAACTTTCTCCAAATCCGGTCCCAATAATTCGGCGGGGAAAAACGCCACGCCGCTGGGGAGAGAGACATCCGGGTTTTCTTTCATTTAAAAAGGAAGGCGTCTGGGCTGTTTTGATGCCGCGCTGGGATTGGGAGCCGGTAACAGATGGCGGCGTGAGCCACCTTGTCAACCAATCGCTCGCAAGGCTTCGCGGCTCTCGGGAGGATTTCAAAAAAAGGTTACGACGAGTCTCCCGGCTCAAGATGCTATTCTTTCAGAAATTTCTGTTAAAAATGAAATAAAGGGTCGTCGGGATAATCATTGAAAATTGGCATGCGGCTTGCTTTTCTTGCGTCGTGTTCAACCCTTGGGTTCTCCGGCGGGCGATCCGCTCCGGCGATGAATTCTTGGTACTAAGTCAACTACAAACCAAAAACAGCTACACCATGGCAAAACTGAAGTTGGAATATATCTGGCTCGATGGCTACGAGCCCGTCGCCAATCTGCGCGGCAAAACGAAAATCGCTGATGGGGATCCCAGCACGTTCTCGCTGGAGGATTGCGATCTCTGGGGCTTCGACGGCAGCTCCACGATGCAGGCTGAAGGCGGCAGCTCCGACTGCTTCCTCAAGCCGGTGGCCTGCTACCCGGATTCTACCCGCCGCAACGGTTTCCTCGTGATGTGCGAGGTGCTGAATCCAGATTTGACTCCCCATCCGTCGAACGGTCGCGCGACCATTCTCGACGATGAAGGTGCGTGGTTCGGCTTTGAGCAGGAGTATTTCCTGTTCCAGGATGGACGGCCGCTCGGCTGGCCTGACTCGGGCTATCCGAATCCGCAGGGTGAATACTACACCGGCGTTGGCTACAAGGCCGTCGGTGACCTGGCCCGCACGATCGTGGAGGAGCATCTCGACATCTGTATCGACGCCGGCATCAACCACGAAGGCATCAATGCCGAGGTGGCGAAGGGTCAGTGGGAATTCCAGATCTTCGGCAAGGGCTCCAAGAATTGCGCCGACCAGATGCACGTCGCCCGCTACATTCTCCAGCGTTGCTGTGAGAAATATGGCGTGGATGTCGAGTATCACTGCAAGCCTTTCACCGGCGACTGGAACGGTTCGGGAATGCACTGCAACTTCTCGACCGAATACATGCGCACCGTGGGTGGCAAGGAATACTTCGAGGCGCTCATGGCGGCTTTCGAGAAGAATCGCGAAGAGCACATCGCGGTCTACGGTCCCGACAACGACATGCGCCTCACCGGACTTCACGAAACCCAGTCCATCGACCAGTTCAGCTATGGTGTGGCCGACCGCGGAGCTTCCATCCGTGTTCCTCACTCCTTCGTGAACAACGGTTACAAGGGTTACCTCGAAGACCGTCGTCCGAACTCGCAGGGGGATCCCTACAAGATCGCCGCTCGCGTGCTCCAGACGATCGACGAAGTGCCCAAGGCCTGAGGCCTTTCGGGTTTTTACCGAATCAAATTCGACGTCCAGTCCCGCTTTGGTGGGGCTGGACGTTTTTTTGTGGTTGCTCCGGCCAGGGTTTGAACCGAGGGGAGGGGCGTTATGAAGATCGCGAAGGATGGAGTCCGCGCCAAGGTCCGGGTTGGGTACGACGGCAAGGTTTACAAGGAGTTCCGCGGAACGGACGCCGACAAACGTTTCGAGAACGAGGCCAGGGTATTGAAACTGCTGGAATCGCGCGGATGCGATTTCGTGCCGCGCGTGATCGAGACGGATCCGGAGTCCCTCCTGTTGGTAACCACCAATGTCGGTCATCCGGCCGACAAGATCTCGGAAGAAAAAGCCAAGGAACTGTTCACCCGATTGGAAAAGGAATATGGCGTGGTTCACGACGATCCGTTTCCCCGCAACATCACCTACCATCAGCAGCGTGGGGTTTTCTGTGTCATCGATTTCGAACTGGCCACCATTCTCTCGGACGATTGGAGCGAGGATCTCCGCCTGGACATCGAATGGGCGGGAATGACCCGGGAGGGGCGTCGGAAGCCCGGTAATGATGATTCACTGGCTGTCTTTTCCTCGCTCGAGGGATGGGAAACGAAGCAGCCGTTCGTTGGATCCGTTCACTTGTCGGGAGAGGGGGTCGTCATGGCGGTCAGCGACGGCATGGGTGGAGTGAAGGGCGGCGCCTACGCGAGTTTCCTGGCGGTTTCCGAATTGCGGCGTTTTCTGCCCGCCTGGCTGGGAGACTTCCGGGGGAGTGCCGATCCTTTGGCGATCCTGAGAGCGACGGTCAAGGATCTCCACGACTACATCATTCGCCGAGCCTCGCTGAACCCCGAACTCAGTGGAATGGGCGCCACCCTGGCCTGCGGGCTCTTTTTCCGCACCGAAATGCATTTCGCGCACGTGGGAGACAGTCGGATCTATCGGTGGCGGAAAGGCGAACTCGAACAACTCTCCTTCGATCATTCCCAGGTGGGTCGCCTGTTTCGCGAAGGCAAACTCAACGAGCGTGAGGCTCGCATGCATCCCCGGCGAAACATTCTCAATCAGGTGATCGGGGCGAACTGTCAGTTTGTTCGACCGCAGATGGGCACCGTCTCACTCAAGCCGGGGGATTGGTATCTTTTCTGTTCGGATGGCGTGGTTGATGGACTCTGGAATCATCACATCAGCGAAATCATCGCGAGAGGTGTCGATTCAAACGAAGAAGTGGAAACCGTCGCCAACGCCCTTCTGAATCGCGCCTTCGACAACGCAGGCAAAGACGACACCACCCTGTTTCTCGTAAGGATTTCGGAACAGGCGGAGGAGTGATTATCCGTTAATGACAAACTCAACATCATAAGGGTCCACATCGAAATCCCGATAATCGTTTGTCATTTCTTCGCCAATTTCGATGTCTTGCGTGGCGTAGCAAACCAATTCATTTCCAGTGCAACCGCTCGGCACGTGGCAACTGATGTTCGGGGTGTTGCTGTGATTGGTGAACTTGGTGTCGTCCGAACTCAGAATGTAGTCCCCGGTGGTTTTGCTCACATAGGCGTAGTTGAGCAAATTTTCTCTCGCTCCAAGAGGCAGTGAATCGACCAATTCCTTCTTGAGGGCCAAATCAAACCGTTCGTCGAATTGCCAGACCAGTTGTCCCTTCTTTATCTGTTCTCTGGCAAAACAACCGATGCCATGAATTGAACTTGGGCCGATTTCGATTTTTACCATCGTCATTTTTGTGGAATTCAGAGTAAGACTCCCGATTGAGGGAAGAAAGAAAAGGTCACGCAACTCTTTGTAAAAGAACCAAAGAGGCGATCGCAAGACCTACGCCAACCCATTCTTTTGGGGAGAGAGACTCGTCGAAGAAGAAGATTCCAAGAACGCAAAGGCTCAGGATCATTGTGATGGAGAGAATCACTCCGAGATAGGCCAGTTTTAGATGAGGCATGACCAGCACCCAACCAAACGCGCTCAAACTGTAGATCAAAAAGCCTGCCAGGAAATTCCAATTGCGGAATGGGGACTCCAAATTGCTCGCGGTTTTGAGGAAATAGTCTCCAACTACGGCGAAAAGGGATAGGAGGATTGTAAGAAAAATCGCAAATAGAGATGAATTCATAAGTCCTGCCAAAACAAAGGAGGCTGAAAAAAACTATCCCACAGCCTTGCGAAGCGCAATTCCCGCTATCAGTCTTTCGTTGGTCCGCGACACTTGGCGAGGTGTCTTTGGTAGGGGGGGCGCGTAGAATCCTTCCGAGTCGATCTTAGAGATCACGCATTTTCACGATTCAGACATTCCCCGCCGCTATTTTGGATGAGTTGTGGGGCAGGGGGCTAAGTTCTTCAAGCGCCTCGACTATGAAATTCTGGACAATTCCCAAGCGGAGGAGACGCTGTTTTACGCCAATTGGAAGGAGATCGAAATCCCTGACTTTGTTCCGGCATCTTGGAGACCCACACCGGCAATCCAACTCCCACAAGCGTTCCAGCATTGCCGTAGAATAATCGAAGCGGATCTCCTCTCCTGGAACAATCTGCCTGATTGCGATTACACAGGTGTCATCGATCAGGCCTGCGTTTGGTTCGCAGGAGTGATTGATGAATTTGCCGGGATACCCTGGGTTGACGTAAGCGTCCAATCCAATTTGAAAAGTGTTCTCCCCTTGATCGGGAAGTTGAAGGCATTCGTCCAAACTGATAACCGGACCTGTAACGTAGAAGATCACTTCCCTTGGCTCAATGGGGCAGTTGGCGAAGACACCGAACCCTAGATTCGAGTCTCCTACGTAGATTTTTTCTCTCATGGATGCCTGTTTTGACGATCTCACGCGAAACAGCGGGAAATGTTGGAATTTTGGAAAGGCTTTCTTTTAAAGCATGAGACGGTTTCAGTGGGAAGAAGCCGTCATGAATCAAGATTTTGGCAGTATTTCGAAAAAACTCCATTCAGCAATCCAAAATCAAGAAATTTCTCAAAAAATGGAAAAATGACGCATCTGAGAACTTCTGGAGAGCTGTCCAATAGTTACAAGACAAGGGGTTCCACTGCGGGTCTTGCGGGACTGGTCGTCCAGCAAAACGACCAAATTTTGCAGAAATCTCCATTTCGTTCGCTGTGGGGCGGCGAGAAACATCTCCGTTTGGAGTGGCTGGGTTTCGTGCCCTTTCGCCTCCGGTTTGCGTTGAGCACTCGGATTGTGAGGCTCTGCCTTCTCGGCTGATGTCGATTATCAACGGGCAGGGAAGGGTCAAGAGAGATGGAAAAGTCCCAGTGCCATGAAAAGCAGAAAAATAGAAAATTTATTGTTTTTATTATTTTTATAGTTTAAACTATTCCCTGAACCATCTATTCCCATGAATTACTTCACCGAAAAAACACCGTGGCGGTGGGTATTGTGCTCGCTTGCATCGTTGGCAGCCGCTCTTATGACTGGTTGCGAAGATCACAACCCGCAAGACTCTCAACCGGGAGGAACAGCGAACGGGGGCAGCTCGAACTCTGCTCCGCTCGTGATTTTGACTTGGGACGAATACTTTTCACCTGAAGTGATCGAGGAGTTCGAAAAAGAGTTCGGGATCAAAGTCGAGTTCGTAAATTTCAGCAATCTGGATGAGCAGGAAGCCCTGCTCCGCTCCAGGCCATCAGAATTTGACTTGGCTTTGACGTCGGGGGTCAAGATGGCCGATCTGATTTCGATGCAACTCGTTCAGCCCATCCAAAAAGACTTGTTGCCGCTTTTTGGCAATATGGATGAGCGATTCCTTGGAATGGGAAGTGACCCAGAGAACCAATATTCTGTGCCATACATGTGGGGGCCGACATTGATTGCCTACCGAGCTGACAAAATCGCCGAACCAGCAAAAGCCTGGAGATCCCTATGGGATGACCGCTATCGGGGACACATCTTGATGTTGGACGAACCGTTCGATGCGTATGCGGCAGCTCTTTTGGCGCTGGGATCCGATATCAATTCGCAAGAACCAGTCGAAATCGAGGCAGCTACCAAGGGGCTTCTCGACCAAGTTCAGCGACTTGATGCCCGATTTGTCGATATCGATGAGGTCAGGGAAGAGCTGCTCTCTGGAGATTGTTGGATTACGATGACTTACAGTAGCGACGCAGGAGTCCTGGCAGAAAAGGAGGAAAATATTTCTTACTTTATCCCAGAGGAAGGGGCGTCACTATGGCTGGACAGTTTCGTGATTCCTCGTGAATCAAGAAACAGCCGTGCGGCACACGACTTTCTCAATTATTTTTGCCGACCTGAAGTGGCGGCAGCCAACTCAAACGAACTTTGGTGCGCATCGGCCAATAGAGAGGCGAGGCAGTTTATTTCTGAAGAAATCAAAGAAGATCCCACCATCTACTTGTCTGATGAGATTCTGGCTCGATGTGAACTTGAATCCAGAGCCAGTGTGGGAAGACAGACTTTGGTAAATCGGGGAATGAAACTCGTGTTTGACCGGCTTCAGGCGACAGCCCGAGACACCGAATCTGTCTCAAAAACGGCGGCGGTCACCGAAGATGAGAGTTCCCAAACCTCGCCGGGCGGAGAAGACTAATAGCCGGTGGTCGATAGAAGTCTTAGACCTGGTCGGTTTCTTGTCCATTTTTTATATGGAAGGACGGCAAACAATCTTGAAATTGCTCAATGGGCTTCGTCTGATGACACTCATTGTTGCCATTGCGTCTTTGGCGGGATGTCTGAAAGAAAATACTCCAGAAGCGCAGGTTGATCCAAAGCGCCATTTTCGCCCAAAAGCAGGGAGCCAGGAGCTAGAGGGTGGAGATGAATGCGAGATCCTTTCAATCCTAACGTGGAGTAACTATTTTGTTCCGTCTGTAATTCATCAGTTCGAGAACGAATTTGGATGTCAGATTGAGGTCACCGAGGTCGGCAATTCCGCACAAATGATGCAGGCATTTGAATCTGATCCGGTTGCTTTCGATATCGTGGTTGCTGACGACAGAACCTTTTCACACTTCTTGAATCTGCACCTTCTCGCAGAGTTGGACCATGATCGAATTAGCCAATTGAAGGAGATCTCAACGGAATTCAAGGGATTGTATTTCGACCCGGAAAACGGTTATTCGGTTCCCTATTTGTGGGGCTCGACCATGCTTGCGTGCAGGTCGGACAAGGTAGAGGTAATCGATAGTTCCTGGGAGATGTTGTGGCGCTCAGATCTGAAGGGAAAAATCGCGATGATTGACGAGCCGGAGGACTTGTTCTTCATCACGCTAATGTCAATGGGAGTAGATCCTTATTATTCTACTGAAGTGGAAATCGCTGAAGCGAGAAGGCGATTGCTGGATGCCTTTGTAAGGCAAAATGGAAAAATGCTGGATTTCTCGAGCGGATTAAATAGCCTGGAATCCGGGTTGAACGACTTGGCAATCACCTACAGCGGTGATGCTGCTTTGAGGGCGGAGGCCAATGGTTCCATTGTCGTAGTGTGTCCGAAAGAGGGCTGCCCGATCTGGGTGGATAGTTTTGGGATCAGCAAGGAGACTTCGGATAGTGTGCTTTGCCACCAGTTTATCGATTTCATGTGTCGACCGGAGGTCGCGGCGGAGACCGCAAACAAACTTTGCTATTCATCTCCCAACGAAGGGGCAAAAAAGATGATTGAACCGGGGCTGCTAGAGAACCGGGCATTGTATCCGGAGAAGAAGATGATGGTAAAATCTCGATTCATTCGGTTTTCCAAAACGAGCGAGATTTTTGTGAAGAACGAGATTAAGCGCCTATTTGGAGAGCTGCGAAGTCAGGGTGTTTCCCCGAATGGGGAAGTTGCTTTGTCAAGCGGGGCGCAATAGTGAATTTTGCAATTGAACACGATCCGACATCGACTTTTGGTGTTCATGATGGTCACTGGCCTAGTGCCGCTTGTGATCGTTTTGGTGCCGCTGCTTACTGTGCTTAGTCGAGATCTAAGAGAAATCGAGGAGGAGAAGGTTTCTGACATTTCATTCCAGTTGGGTAAGCATGTGGCCGAAGTGATGGATCGTTCGGCTCGGGATCTGGAATCGTTGATGACCAATCCATTTCTCTCTGATCATGAGTCGAAGATTGAGAATAAGCTTTCAGAGATGAGGCGTCTGGTTTCGGTTTACGAAACCTATTCGGATATCAGCCTCTATGATAAGGATGGCTATCTTATTGAATCTACGACAAAGGACTATCCTTCCCATCGCGATTACACATCATGGTTTGATGATGCGCTTAATGGGAAAATAACCATTTCGCAACCACATCGGAAAGTGGGTAGTGAAGGATTGTTTTTGACGGTCTATCTGCCGGTGAAATCTAAGGAGGGGGAAATCGAACAAGTGATCAAAGCCCGTCTTTCCTTCGATAGGGTCATGAGATTGCTTGCCGATGTTCATGTGGGGGATGATGGCAAGGTTGTCCTGTTAGATTCCTTGGGGAATGTGATTTGTGACAGGGATCAAGATCGACTAATGGAAAAATTTGATCCATCGAAGCGCCCGGTGGATTGGTTGCTCCACCCGGTAGGGAGTTATGTAGATCAACAGGGAAACGAGTTCCTGTATGCCGCGGCGGAACTACCCAAGGCGCTGACCCATGTCGATTCGCATTGGATCGTCCTCGCATTGAGACCCATGGGTGAGGTGATGGCGGTGACCCGACAGGCACAGGCAACGCTCCTGTTGGCAACTGTCAGTATGGTGATCGTTGCGGTAATATTGGGGTGGTTCCTATCGAGGAGGATTTCCCTACCACTTGAGCGAATCGGAAATGTTGCCCGCTTCGTGGCAAGCGGAGATTTGGGGGTTCGCGCGAGTGGTGATGGATCGGAAGAAATCGATCACTTGGCTTCGTCATTCAATCTCATGGTCGAGGAGTTAGGCGAACACCGGGACGGTCTGGAAAAGCTGGTGCTTTCCCGCACGGAAAGCCTGCGCCGGAGCCAATCGGAGCTGGAGCGAAC
Source organism: Verrucomicrobiia bacterium (assembly GCA_020439945.1). Taxonomy (GTDB): domain Bacteria; phylum Verrucomicrobiota; class Verrucomicrobiia; order Verrucomicrobiales; family DEV007; genus JAEUHH01. The sequence goes on along the minus strand of JAGRPB010000027.1, from coordinate 20,786 downwards.
CAGCGCCCGACTGCAGGCGGCGATCGATAGCACCAACAACGGGTTCATGGTGGAAGATCTCGATGGTGATGTGGCGGTGGTGAATCGGCTATTCCTCGATCTGTTGGGACTGCGGGAAGGGGAACTCCATTCCACCGCCGCCGACTCGATCCTCGAGGTGTTCGATAAAAATGGCGAAATACCCGACGGCGGTTTCGAAACCTGGATGGCGGCGCGATTTGATGGAGAATCCATCGATTGCGAGGTGAAACTCTCTCGACCGGATTCGCGAGTTCTTCACGTGTTCTCGTCCCCGATCAGGGACCGCCGCGGGAAACTGGTCGGCCGGGTCTGGAATACGCAGGATCTGACCGAGCAGCGACAGTTGGAGGAGAGCCTGCGGCAATCGCAGAAGATGGAGGCGATCGGCCAATTGGCGGGTGGGGTGGCCCACGATTTCAACAATCTCCTGACCGGGATCCTCGGAAATCTGTCTCTTGTCGCCATCGAATTGGAAAAACAGGACGGCGCTTCGGAATGTGAAACCAATCTCAAGCTGGCGATCAAGGCCGGTGAACGGGCCGCCGACCTGGTGCGTCAACTGCTCGGATTCTCCCGCCGCAGCCAGATGGATCTGAAGCCCTGCGATTCCAATATCGTGGTCAGCGAAGTGCGGGACATCCTCCTCGCCACGATTGATCGAAAGGTCCGCATCGATCTGGAATTGCAAGACAAGCCGTGGAAAGTCATGGCCGACCTCGGACTGCTCAGCCAGGTCATCATGAACATGGGCGTCAACGCCAAGGACGCGATGCCTGACGGAGGCGTCCTGACGCTGCGTTCTCAGAATCAGACGATCAGTGTCGCGGAGAGCCGCCAGCACGCCGACGCCGCGCCGGGTGACTACATCTGTCTCAGTGTCGAAGACAACGGAGAGGGCATCTCCCCCGAAGTTCAGAAACGCATTTTCGAACCGTTCTTCACCACCAAGGGACCGGGAAAAGGCACCGGACTCGGTCTCGCGACTTCCTTCGGCATCATCAAGCAGTTGGGGGGGTGGATCGAAATGGACTCCCGCGAAGGAGAGGGAACCCGGTTCGATATTTTCCTGCCCCGCAGCGCGGCCGCCGAGGCGCAGCCGGACGTGGTGGGCACCGATTTACGGGCGACCGTGATGAAAGAAGGTCATCAACCTCGCGAAACGGTGCTCGTCATCGACGACGAGGATGTGGTCCGGCATGTCGCCTGCACTCTGCTGACCAAACTGGGCTACCAGGTCCTCGAAGCCAATGACGGACAAAAGGGGCTCGACGTCTATGCCGAGAATCGGGAACGGATCGACCTGATTCTCCTCGATCTCTCGATGCCGAATCTCTCCGGTCGCGAGACCTTCCGCCGATTGCGCGAGGATGACGAGGACGTTCCGGTCCTGATCTGCAGCGGCTACCTCGTGGACCTCAACGAATTCACGGAAGAGTGTGGCGCTTGTCCGAATGGCTTCGTGCAGAAACCGTATCACTTCGACGACATGACCGCGACCGTGCGGCAGGTGTTGGATGACGTTCAAAAGGCGGCCTGAGATCGCCGCGACCACGTCCGATTTTCGGCTCGCCTCCGGGCAAGCTGGCGATAGGATCGCCGCCATGAAAAAAGCGTTTCCGCTGATGATCGTGGCTCTTTTCGGTCTGATGGCTTTCCTTCAGGCCGGAGACCAGGAATGGATTTCTCTTTTCAATGGGAAGGATCTGTCCGGTTGGACGGATCAGAAAGGCGGTCCGCCGAATGGATGGGAGGTGCGGGATGGGGCGATTCATCGTTTCGAAAAAGGCGGCAATCTGCACAGCACGGAGACCTTTCTGGATTTCGAACTCGAATTCGAATGGAAGGTCGCCAAAGCGGTGAACAGCGGCTTGAAATATCGTTTTCACGACGGCGTCGGTCCCGAATACCAGATTCTCGACGATGCCAACGCGACTCACGAAACCAAGCCGCTGGGGCAGGCGGCAGCGCTTTACGTGATCAAGGCCGCCGAAGGCAAAGTACTGAAACCGGTCGGCGAATGGAACCAGGCCAGGATCATCGCTAAGGGAAACCATCTCGAACACTGGTTGAACGGGAAAAAGGTGGTCGAGATCGAAATCGGAACAGAGGACTGGAAGACGCGGAAGGCGGCGAGCAAATTCAAGGACCGGGAGGGATTCGGCACCTTTGAGGGGCCGATCCATCTTCAGGATCACGGTGGCGAGGTCTGGTTCCGAAATTTGCGGATTCGCCGGCTCGATTGAGTCAACAGGGTCGGGTCCGAGACCAAACAGGGTTGGGTCCGTCTTTTTCACCCGTCGGCCGGACGGTCGCGCGTGAAAAGCCAAGTAGTTCCCTCGCTCAGCGCCGCGTTGTAGCGATAGCCGGCGCGATCGAAGTCCTTGAGATCTTCCGGGCGCTTGATCCGGTTGCGGATGAGGAAATCGCTCATCATTCCGCGGGCTTTCTTGGCGAAGAAACTGATGATCCGGTATTCGCCGTTTTTCAGGTCCTTGAAAACCGGAGTCACCACTTCGGCGTCGAGCAGGTCGTCCCGGACCGAGCGAAAGTATTCGTTGGAGGCCAGATTGATCAGGTGGTTCGATCGCGTCTCCCGCAACGCCTCGTTGAGGGCGTGCGTGATCTTCCGGTCCCAGAAGGCGTAGAGGTCTTTTCCACGGGCGGTCTTCAATCCGGTTCCCATCTCGAGTCGGTAGGGCTGCATGAGGTCGAGTGGTCGCAGCAGGCCGTAGAGACCGGAAAGGATGCGAAGATGCTGCTGGGCGAATTCGAAGTCGCGCTTCGTGTATTCATCGAGCGTGAAACCGGTGTAAACGTCACCCTTGAAGGCCAGCAGGGCGGGGCGGGCGTTGTCTTCGGTGAATGGCAAACTCCAGTCGCGATAGCGCCGGTAGTTGAGATCGGCCAGGTTTTCGCTGATTCCCATGAGGGCTTGCAGCTCCGGGCGACGTTTCTTCCTGAGCGCTTTGATGAGAGATTCGGATTCGCCGAGGAATTCCGGTTCGGTCGGTGTCAGCGAGGGACAGCGACTTTCATAGTCGAGGGTCTTGGCGGGGGAAATAACGGCGATCATCAATGCTGGCTACGTCGTGCGGAGCCTCTGTGGTGTCAATGCCTTGCGTGGGAACAAAGAAAACGGCTCCCGGAAATCCGGGAGCCGTCGGTGTGGTGTCGGGACGTTTCAGGCAAAGGGCTGCTCAGCGGCGGATCGAAAGGCGGAAACCTCCGCGTTCGCGATAAATGCTGTCGCGATGTTCGTGACCGCGGTCGTGATGGAAATCGTGGTGACGCAGGTCGTCGACTTCGTCTTCCATCGCGTGGATGACTCGATTGAGGAACGCGAGCATTTCGTGGACGTGACGGGTATCGCCGTGAACGTGACCGTAGCGACCGCGCTCTGTCTGGTCGACCAACTCATGGAGGTGATGGGCGAGTTCGTCGAGTTCTTCGAGATCGGTCGCGATGTGGCCCAGGGAGGCATAGGGATCGTGGGCCAGACGATGGATGTGCTCGGCTTCATCCTCAATCTGCGCCGCATCCGAGATCAGGTGCCGGTAGGCTTCAGTGTGGCGGTAGTGTTCGGAAAATTCTTCCGTCAATTCTTCGGCCAATCCCTCAAGGCGGTGGGAGAGGCTGATCAGATCGTTTCCATACTCGGCCCGGGCGCTGTTGGGAGAGGCGAATCCTACGACGGCAAGAGCGATGGCGGCGGTGGTGATGGCGAGCTTGGTGGTTGGCTGGTTCATGGTCAGTTCCTGAGATTGGTTACAGGAAGGCTGACGAGCGAACCAGAGGGCTATGCGCTAATTGCCCCGAAAAAAACTCAAAAGGGTCGCGATCGGCAGGGCGCAGACCGGCCACCCAAAAGTCACTGGTCAATCGAATGAAATGGCGTTATAATTTCCATAATTCAAACTCAAAAGACCATGGGTTCAATCTTCATCATGATCGTGTCTTCCGCGGCCAGCTGGATCGGCTGGTGGCTGGGAGATTTCTTTGGCTTCACCGCCGCGCTTGCGCTTAGCACGGTGGGAGGGTTCGTGGGACTCTACTACGGCATGAAGTGGAACCGCCAGCTCTTCCTGGATTGATTCGGGAGGATACCCCGGCTTTTCCAGAAATCGCTTACTTCGCGAACACTTCCTGCGGGGACGTCAGAGTCTCGTGGACCTGTCGACCGGGTTCGTCGTGGACCTTCTCGATATCCACGGCGCTGATCTTGTACTCCGGGCACAGCGTGTCTTCGCAGTGAACGTCGGAAGTGACATTGTTCACCATGTGCTCGGGAAAGTGGAAGGTGGTGTAGAGAACGCCGGGCTTCACCTCAGTCGAAACGTGAGCCTCCAGGATCACCTCGCCGCGGGCGGAAAAGACGCGAACCTGATCACCGGTTCCGATTCCCTTTTTCTCGGCATCCACCGGATTGATGGCAAGAACGTCCTTGGTGATGATCCGGCTGTTGCCTGTTCGACGCGTCATGGTCCCGCAATTGTAGTGCTCCAGGAGACGACCGGTGGTGAGGATGAAAGGAAACTCGCCACCATGCTCCAACAGCTCGCTGGACTCACGGAACGGGAAGAAGTGGAATTTACCCAAGCCGCGTTTGAACTGGTCGACGTGCATGATGGGGGTGCCCACGCAGCCTTCCTTGATCGGCCACTGCTTGCCCTGCTCGCCCAACCCCTCCCAGGTGGCGCCCTTGAAGAAGGGAACGATCTGCGCCACTTCCGCCAGCATGCCTTCGGCGGTGTAATCGGGCTGGGAGTAACCCATCCGGTTCATGATATCGACGATGATCTGACCGTCGGGTTTCGTGCCGGGCAGGGGATCGACAGCGGCCTGGACCCGTTGCACGCGACGTTCGCCGTTGGTGAAGGTGCCTGACTTTTCGAGGAAACTCGCGGCTGGCAGAACGACGTCCGCGAACTGGGCGGTCTCGGTCATGAAAATCTCCTGAACGACGAGAAAATCGAGCGCGTTCATCGCGGCTTTCACCGCTTCCGAGTTCGGATCGGTCTGGACGACGTCTTCGCCCATCAGCCAGAGGGCCTTCAGCTCGCCGGTGCGGGCGGCCTCGAACATTTGAGGAATCTTGTAGCCGATCTCATCGGAAACGGGCATGCCGTAGAATTCCTCGTACATCCGATGCATTTCGGGATCGGTCACGGACATGTAACCGGCGCCCTGGTGCGGTTGGCATCCCATGTCGGCCGCTCCCTGGACATTGTTTTGCCCGCGCAATGGATTCACCCCGACCCCAGGACGACCGATGTTGCCGGTCATCATGGCAAGGTTGGCGATCAGCATGATGGATTTCGCTCCCTGGCTGTGCTCGGTCACGCCAAGGCCGTGGAATTCCATGGCGGCGTCGGCACTGGCGTATTCGATCGCGGCGGCCTTCACCAGTTCGCGATCGACCCCGTGAATTCTTTCCAGTTCGTCGAGATCGAGCGCCTTGAGGCCATTCTCGAATTCTTCCCAGTTTTCGCAGCGTTTTTCAACGAACTCGCGATCCACCAACCCCGCCTCCCAGATGTAGTAGGCGAACATGTTCAGGCAGGCCACATTGGTGCCGGGCCGGACCTGGAGATGATACTTGGCGTAGGGCGTGATCTCGATTTCTCGCGGGTCGATGATGATGCCGGGAACGCCTTTCATGAGGCGCTGCTTGATTCTCGCTCCGGTCACGGGGTGCCCCTGCGTCGGGTTGGCGCCGATGACGAGAATGCAGGAGGTGTGTTCGAGATCTTCGATCGAGTTGGTCGCCGCTCCGGTTCCAAAACTCTTCTGCATCCCGTAAGCGGTGGGCGAATGGCAGACGCGGGCGCAGCAGTCGATGTTGTTGGTGCCGATCACCGCGCGGATGAACTTCTGCATCAGGTAGTTTTCCTCGTTGGTGCAGCGGGCCGACGAAATCCCGCCAATGGAGTCCGGACCGTGTTCGGTTTTGATCTCCGTGAGGCGTTTTGCAATGTAGTCGTAGGCCTCGTCCCAGGTCGCTTCTTCAAAGTGGCCGTTCGTGCGGATCAACGGCTTGGTGAGACGGTCCGGGTGATTGTAGAATCGGAAGGCGTAGCGGCCTTTCAGGCAGGTGTGGGCGTGATTGACCTCCGCATCCACCGGGGCGGTGATTCCGAGCACTTCATTGCCCTTGGTTTTCACGTTGAGATTGCAACCGACGCCGCAATAGGTGCAGACCGTCCGGGTCGTCTCGGTGGCCTCGATCGCTTTCGACTGATGCACATCGGAGATGGCGGACGTCGGGCAAGCCTGGGCACAGGCGCCGCAGGAAACGCAGTCCGAGTCCTCGAAGGAGGAATCCAAACCCTTGATGATGCGGGCATCGAAGCCACGCCCGTGCATCGAGAGCACCATCTGTCCCTGGATCTCGTCGCAGGCACGCACGCAACGGGAGCAGTTGATGCACTTGCTCAGGTCGCTGGTCATGTAGGGATGCGAGAGATCCTTGGTCCGGTCGAGGTGATTCTTCCCTTCGGGATAGCGAACGCCGCGAATGCCGACCCTGGCGGCCACGGTCTGGAGTTCGCAGTTGCCGTTGACCTCGCAGGTCAGGCAATCGAGCGGATGATCGGTGAGGACGAGTTCGACGATGTTGCGGCGCAGATCCCGCACATTCTTCGACTCGGTGTAGACATGCATGCCCTCCGCCAGGGGCGTGTGACAGCTCGCCATCACCCGGCGGGGACCATTCTCCTGCAGCGCGACTTCCACCGAGCAGACCCGGCAGGCGCCGTAAGGTTCCAGTTGAGGTGCGTCGCAAAGTGTCGGCACATGCCCTCGGCCGAGATGGCGATCGACGAACTTAAGGATGGTATCGCCCGGTTCCATTTCGAACGGTTCCCCGTCGATGAAGGCGACTGTTTTCGTGCTGAGACTGACCATGGGAAGGAGGGATTTGCGTACGACAGAGCCTACCCTGAACGAGCGTGGGCTGTCAACGGCGCGCGGGTTGCGCGATGCCGTGGAAGAGGTCGGTCAGAGGCGTTTCACCCGCAGGTTTCGCACCCAGAATGGCAACCCGTGATCCTGAATCGAAATCCTGCCGGTGGAGGCCAATTCCTTGTCCTTCGGTTTGGCTTCGGCGAGGTCGACGTCCTGGACCGTTTTGCCGTTCAATTCGACCTTCAGGTGCGAACCTTTCAGCGTGACGATCATTCGATTCCACTCTCCCGGTTTCTTCGCGGCATTGACCAGGGGCCCCGCGGTCTTGATGACGCCACCGAGATCGTGGGGACCGAGTTCTTCCTTGCCCCAGCAATCGAGAATCTGCACTTCGAAGCCCGATGCCACCGGATCGGCTTTGTCGGCGACCCGGAAGTAGAATCCCGAGTTCCCGCCCTCCTCGTGCTTGTATTCGAAGTCGAACACGAAATCTTCGTAGTCGTCTTTCAGCCAGATATAGGAACCGTAGCGCTGCCAACCCTTCTCACCCGGGCGAGGCACCAGGTGAAGCGAGCCATCGCTCTCGATCGACCAGTTGCCCTCGGTCTCGATCTTTGACAGGTCCTTGCCATCGAAAATGGTGGTAAATCCATCGTCGTCGTCGGCAGCGCGAAGTGAGAGGAATCCAACGGCGAATGCGCTGAGGGCAAAGGGGATCAGGATCAAGGGGCGGTCTTTCATGATCTCTCCCTACCGGAATCGTGTCCACGGCTCAAGCCCGGGATTGAATGGGCGGAGTGTTGAGGGCAGACTGGGCGCGATGCATTCGACCCAATCCACACGACGGGATTTCCTCTCTCTGACCGGTGGCGGACTCGCTGCCGGACTGCCTTTCGCCTCGTTGGCGGCGGACAAAGCGCCCACCTGCGGGCTGGCGATCGGAACCTATGGTCTCCAATCACTGACCATCGAAAACGCCATTCGGCTGGTGGCCGAAACGGGTTTCGACGGCATCGAAATCACGGCCTTCCCCGGATTCACCGGAGATCCGGAGGCGCTGAATGGGCGGCACCGGAAGGATCTGCGGAACCAGATCGCTGATGGCGGGCTCCGCCTGTGCGCCCTCATGGCGGACCTGCATCCCTCGGCTGAAGACGATCGCCATGCCGAGCAATGCAAGCAGTTGATCCGCCTGGTCGAACTGGCGCATGAACTCGCCGATTCGCCGCCCGTGATTCAGACGGTGCTGGCGGGGAAAAGTTGGGAAGACGAAAAAAACCTGTTCCGCGACCGATTGGCCGATTGGTTGCAGATCGCCGTCGATCAGAAGGGAATTCTGTCGATCAAACCCCACCGGGGGCACGCAATGTCGAAACCGGAGGAAGCGGTCTGGTTGTTCGAGCAGCTGGGCAGCACCAGGCGACTTCGCATGGTATACGACTACAGCCACTACGCCCTTCGCGAGCCGGGAATGTCGATCGAGGAAACGGTGAATACCGCATTGCCCTGGACCAACTACGTCGCGGTGAAGGACGCCGTCGAAGTCGACGGCAAAGTGCGATTCGCCTTGGCGGGTGAAGGGAAAAACTGGGATCACGCGGACGTCATTCGGGCCTTCCACTCGGGGGGCTATCGAGGCGATTTCTGCTGCGAAGTCAGCAGCCAGATCTGGAAGAGCGATCCGGCTTACGATCCGGTTGTGGCGACTCGGACTTGCTATCGCAACATGGTCGCCGCCTTCGAGAGGGCTGGAGTGAAACGAGATTGAGGGAAGGGAGGGGCCGTGATCCCTTCGCCCTTCGATTACTCAAAAAGGCGACAGGATTGTCGCGCTCCTCTTTCTTCACGCCAGCTTGGCCAGCACCACGCTGGCCAGGTTCAGCACCAGGAAGAAACCGCACATGTCGGTGCAGGTGGTTAGGATGGGGCCGGAGGCGAGAGCGGGATCGATCTTGAAGCGCTTCAGGAGCAGGGGAACGAGGCCGCCGAGGAGGACGGAGAGAATGGTGTTGAGCCACAGGGCGCTGCCGATCACGAGGCCGAGCCAGACGTTGCTTTTCCAGATGGCGGCGATGGATCCGAGGAGAATGCCGAGCACCAGACCGTTGATCAATCCGAGGATGCCTTCTTTCCAGACCACGCGAATGAATTCCGATGGCCGGATCAGGCCCAGTGTCAGTTCGCGGATGCTCACGGCGACAGCCTGATTTCCAGAGCACCCACTCATGTCGGACACGATGGGCAGGAAAACGGCCAGGGCGATGACGGCCTGGATGGTGTCCTCATACATCGCGATGACGCTGGCGGCGACGAGATTCAGGATGATGTTTGGCGCCAACCATGAGAGACGTCGCAGGGCGCGATCTTTCATCGGCATGCTGCGGAGTTCTTCCCCGCCCACAATCCCGCTCGCGTGGAGGTAGTCCTCGGCGAGATGCTCGGCCGCGGCATCGTTGACCGCTTCCCGCGAGATCACTCCCTGGATGATGCCGGCCTCGTTCAAGACCGGGAGCCCAAGGTAATCGCGTTCGTTGAAAATGCCGACCAGCTTCGGGAGATCATCAAGCGCCTGCACCGAGGCTGGCTCTTTGATCATGATATCCTCGATTTTACGGAGTCGAGGCGTCAGCACCAGATCGCGCAGTCGCAGGACGCCACGCAGTTCACCGAGATCGCTCACCGCGTAGACATACTGGACATCGAGATCGGAGTAGTCTTCGGCGTTCTCGCTCAGCTCCTGCAGCACTTGACCGACCGAATGCGTAACCGAGAAGGCGGCAAAGGCTTCAGTCATGAGTCCTCCCGCGCTGTCCCACGGATAGCCCGTCAGTTCGCGGAGGTGATCGGCTTCGTCGGCGTCGTCGAGTTCGGCGAGAACGGCCTCCGAATCGACCTCGTCCATTTCCTGGAGCAGGTCGGCGCCGATGTTGTCGGGCAGTTGCTCGACGATGTCGGCGGCCGTCTCAGGATCCATCTCACCGAGGAGATCGACGGCTTGAGCTTCTGGCAGAGATTCCAGCAACTCCGCCGCTTGCTCCGGGCTGAGTGCGGCGACGACGCGTTGTTGGTCATCGCTGGAAAGCCGCGAGAAAGCGCGGCGCGCTTCCTCCGAGGTAAGGGCATCGACCAACTCCGCAATCTTCGCGGCGTCATCAGCCTCGAGAGCACCGATGAGTTCTTCCCACGGGCGTTCGTGTTCAGGAGGTGGTGCGGCGAGTTCGTTGGACATGGCGAAAGTTGGAATTATCAGGCAATTCCATCGGGAACGACGTCGCCACCCTCATTCACCTTGCGTGAATGGCCAAATTGAAACCTCCGAAAAGCTAATCTCGGAAGATCTCGCGCCGATTTTGTCGACGAAATAAACCGGTCCAACTCGGACCGCGGCAGAGGAGCGGAAAACCAGTTCCCCTCAGAGCGCCTCGCCGAAATACGGCTGCAGCTCGTCTTTGAAATACTGTAGCGCGTTCTGAATCGGCAACGGCACGCCGCCGCCGAGGGCGCAGAGCGACGTGCTCTGCATGGTGTGCAACAGGTCGCGCATCAGCTTCGGGTCGATCCGGTAGTCGTCGGCCTGCGCCTTGGCGGCAAGTTCCTGACCACGGACCGATCCAAGACGACAGGGGAAGCACTTGCCGCAGCTTTCGTCGGCAGTGAATTGGAAGAGGTGCTCGATGTAGCGGATCATCGGGAAATCCTCGGGGATCGCCACCACGCCTGCATGACCAAGGAGAAATCCGGCGTTTTTGAAGCTCTCGAAGTCGACGGTCAACTCACCAATTTTTTCCGTCGGCACGATGCCACCGAGTGGGCCACCGATCTGAATCGCTTTGATCGGCACTCTGAATCCGCCACCGAGATCTTCGACCACCGTTTTCAGCGGCGTGCCCATGGCGACCTCGTAGCAGCCGGGCGAGTTGAAGTTGGAATCGAGCGATACCAGTTTCGGTCCGGTCGAATCGGGCGTGCCGATGGCGGCGAATGCCGCGCCTCCGTTCTCCACGATGAAGCGAAGATTGGCAAAGGTCTCGACGTTGTTGACGATGGTCGGCTTCCGGAAAAGTCCTTCGACGGTCGGGAAAGGAGGCCGCACCCGAACTTCCGGACGCGCGCCTTCGAGGGAAGCCAACAGCGCGGTTTCCTCGCCGCAGATATAGGCACCGGCGCCTTTGACGACCTTAAGACGAAAACTGAAGTTGCTACCGAGAATGTTGTCTCCCAGAAGGCCCGCCGCGTTCAGTTTCGCGATGGCATCGTTGATGATACGGACGCTGTCCGGGTATTCGTGCCTGATGTAGAGCACGCCAGCCTCAGCGCCCGCGAACCAGCCGGCCACCATCATGCCGAAAAGCACGGAGTGGGGCTGTTTCTCCATCAGATACTTGTCGATGTAGGCGCCGGGATCGCCTTCGTCGGCGTTGCACACGATGTATTTCGGCGTCGCCTCGCCCTCGCGGCAGCTCTGCCACTTGAAACTAAGCGGAAATCCCGCGCCGCCGCGTCCGCGGAGTTTCGATTCCTTCAATTCGGCGAAAAGCGCGTCGCGGTCACCGCCTTCAACCAGTTTTCGGTAGGGGGCGAAATAGGCATCGATGCCGGGAAAGTCGGCCGTCAGAATCGGCGTCTCCAGCGTAGAGCCGATCGCATAGTTGTCGGATGGATCCGCCTCGCCGCCCTCGAATTGCCGGGCGAGATCATCAGCGCTCTTTCCGGAGTAGTTCGCGCCGTCATGCTGATAGGCGCCGCCTTCGTGACAACGGCCGAGGCAGCAGATGTGCCCGATTTCGTCCTCAGCGAAATGCTTGGTCAGGTTTTCGTGGAGATCGTCCTGGGTTCCGGCCACGAGGCAGGCGCTGCCGTTGCAGACGAACACCTTCTTACCCTCGTTCTCCGCCTTCAGGAAATCGTAGGCTGAAACCGCGCCGAGCGTGATGGCATCCCCGACCAGGTATTCTTTGGCCAGCGATTGAACCGTTTCGTCCGTCTCGGCAGTTCCGCGCGCTTCGGCGGCTTCCACCATTTTCTCGAAATAGTTCTTCTCGATGCCTTTGCGGAAAGAGAGGGCGCTGACGTTTTTGGACATGGGACGGGATTTTCGGGAGAAAGGAGGGGAAACGCAATGGTAACGGGGCTGTCAGGTCGACTCCAGCGCTATTTCGTGACGGATGAGCGTGAATTTGGCCGCGGATCCGGCGTTTTTTGACTCAACAGGGTCAGGTCTTCGTCTCAACAGGGTTCAATTTGACCACCACACCCCATGAATCTGTTCGCTCTCGCCCTGCTCCTCGGAATCGGAGTCCTCGTTTTGCTCGGAATCGTCGCCGCCCTGGCCTTGCCGGAGATCGGGGATATCGTCCGCCGCGTCGTTCGTTGGAGCCGTCGCGACCGGGGCGCGCTCGACGAATTGCTCGTGGTCGTGCGCCAAAGAAATGAGGAAGCCGCCCGAAAACTCGGGGGCACCTTGCTGGTTTTTGAACCGGTCCTCTGAGCGGCGCCTGCGATATTTCGGAATTGCCACGCGCGATGCGATCCGGTTAGGATCGCGATCATGAAGGCATCGGATGTTTCGCCAAGTATTCGGTCGATCGCGTTCTGGACCATCCTGGGATGGATCGCTCTGATCACGGTGCTGATTCTTCTGATCATCTGGGAAGTGGCCAATTCGGTGGTCGTGACGCGGATTATCTGGTCGGCCTCCACGATTACCGGTGGTATCCTGCTTGGCTGCCTGACCGTCCAGTGGTTCGCGGGCGCCGGCGAGTCGGGGACGGCTGAAGACCGCGAAGACTCGGAACGCAGCGATAGCCACCTCCACGAAGCGTTGCGGCGAGCGAAGGAATTGCCGCCGAGTTGATCCGAGCGGCAGATCGCCCTACTCGGCTGCCATCCTGTTACGTTGGTTTCCCTTGGCGGGGAAGGTCCGATTTCGCTACGGAAGCTGTGCTGAAGTGGAATTTGACCGACCGAGGCGCATCGGTCGTCAATTTCCCCGCTGCTGCTCGCGAGCCCACGAATCGCGCAGCGGCACGGTGCGGTTGAAGACCGGCGCCTCCGGGGTCGAGTCGGGATCGACACAGAAATAGCCGATTCGCTCGAACTGGATCGGGTCACCCACTACGGCCTCGGCAAGTGCCGGCTCCAATTTGCAGCTGGTGCGAATTTCGAGTGAGTAAGGGTTCAGGTGATCGAGAAAGTTCCGCTTTTTCCCGTCGGGATTCGGATGATTGAAAAGGCGATCGTAGAGCCGGACCTCCGCATCGACCGCGTGACGGGCGCTGACCCAGTGGATGGTGCCTTTCACCTTGCGACCATCGGGCGGATTCTCGCCGCCTCGGGTTTCGGGATCGTAGGTGCAATGCAGTTCGGTCACCTTGCCATCGTCGTCTTTCACGAAATCCTGGCATGTCAGCCAGTAGGCACAGCGGAATCGCACCTCGCGTCCGGGACCGAGGCGGAAGAATTTCTTGGGCGGATCCTCCATGAAATCGTCGCGCTCGATCCAGAGTTCGCGACAGAACGGCACCTTCCGGGTGCCCGCGCTTTCGTCCTCGGGGTTGTTGATCACGTCGACTTCTTCGACCTGGTCTTCAGGATAGTTGGTGATGATGACCTTGATCGGATCGAGCACCGCCATGCGTCGAAGGGCATCGCGATTGAGCACTTCGCGGACGGCGTTTTCCAACAGGCTGAAGTCGTGGCGGGCGTTGAACTTGGTGATGCCGATGTCGGCGCAGAAGTTACGAATAGCTTCGGACGGATAGCCGCGCCGTCTCATGCCTGACACAGTGGTCATGCGGGGGTCGTCCCAACCGTGGACGTGACTCTCTTCGACAAGTTGAAGGAGCTTGCGCTTGCTGGTGATGGTGTAGTCGAGGCTGAGTCGGGCAAATTCTGTCTGCCGAGGTCTGCTGGGAACGGGGAGGTTTTCGATGAACCAATCGTAGAGCGGCCGGTGGTTTTCGAATTCCAGCGTGCAGAGGGAGTGAGTGATGTGCTCGATGGCATCACTCTGTCCGTGGGTGAAGTCATACATCGGATAGATGCACCACTGGTCGCCGGTCCGATGGTGATGCGCGTGGAGGATTCGGTAGAGCACCGGGTCGCGCATGTTCAGATTCGCGTGCGCCATGTCGATCCTGGCCCGCAGCACCTTTTCGCCATCGGCGTAGTCTCCGGCGCGCATTTTCTCGAACTCGGCCAGATTTTCCTCCACCGGACGATCGCGCCACGGGGAATCGGTACCGGGCTCGGTCAGGTTGCCGCGGTTTCTCTTGATCTCGTCGAAAGGCTGATCATCGACATAAGCCTTGCCCTCGCGAATCAGGTGAAGCGCCCACTCATAGAGCTGGTCGAAGTAGTCGCTGGCGAAATAAAGGTGCTCGCCCCAGTCAAAGCCAAGCCAGCGGATGTCTTCCTGGATCGAGTCGACATATTCCTGCTCCTCCTTCGAAGGATTGGTGTCGTCGAAACGCAGGTGACAACGTCCGCCGTATTCGTTGGCAATCCCGAAGTTGAGACAGATCGATTTCGCGTGGCCGATGTGGAGATAGCCATTCGGCTCGGGAGGAAATCGCGTGATCGGAAACTCGTGAAGTCCGGACGCAAGATCCGCGTCGATCTTGTCGCGGATGAAATCCTTGCGGGACTCTTTTTCGGCGTTGGCGGAGGAGGATTCGGAAGGGGTATCGCTCATGAAATGGCTCTGGCAGCGTGTGCAGCCAAAGTGCCGCGATCAGGCTCAACGGCAACGGAAAACTCCGGTGGACGTCGCGAAGTTAAGCGTCACGATGCGTCGGCACCGGTCGGCCGGGACGGAAATTCTCCAGGTGCTCGAGCGTGAGGCGACACGCCTTGGACGAAGCGCTGGAAACGGCATCGGCCACAATCTTGGCGAGGTCGTCGGGATCGCATTCCGCTCGCAGGTTCAGGATGATCTGGCCACTGGTGATCGGTTCGTCGAGTTCCTGACAAAGCTCCGGTTTGTAGTCGTTGCGCACCAGATTCACGATCGCCACTTCGCCGGCGAAGGCATTGTCCGGGCTGAGCGTCATCTTGAGGTGGGCGACTTCCGCACTCTTTCCGTTGAGCCGATTCTGGATGATCTGGGCGATCGCTTTCAAAAGCGGCCCGGCGTCGACCTCGTCCTCGGCCGTCACTTCGATGGTCGCGTTCAGCCAGCCGAGCAGGGCTTCGCCCTCGGCGTAAATGTCGTAGTCGATCTTCATCGCCGGACGCGCCACCTGGTCTTCGGATTCGATGATCTCGAACCACTCATCCATGCCGACCCCCTCCCGGGCGGAAATCGCGAGAACTCGGGTGCCCGGGAAACGTTCTTCCAAAGCGGCGCGCAGTTCTTCCTCGGTCGCGTCGTCGATCAGGTCGCGTTTCGAGATCACGATGACGTCCGCTTCCTCGAGTTGCTTGCAGTAGATGTAGGTGACCTTTTCGGAGAAGGAGCGGCCTTCCTCGAGCCCGAGAATTCGGCGAGCCCGCATCGGATCGACCAGGACCGAAAGCGGCGCGACGGTGAATTGCTCGCCATAGATGCGTCTCAGCGGATAGGTGACCGTGGCGACCAGATCGGTGCAGCTGCCGACCGGTTCCGCGATGAACACATCCGGCTTTGCTTCCTCGGTCAGCTTTCCGGCCGCGTCGACCAGCGAATTGAATCGACAGCAGAAACAACCACCGGCGATTTCCTCGGTCGCAAACCCCCGGGAGCGCAGCATGGCCGTGTCGACCAGCTCGCGTCCCTGGTCATTGGTGATCAGGCCAACCCGATGGCCTTTTTCGCTGAGGTGGCGAGCAACGGCGGCCACGGCGGTCGTTTTACCGGCGCCGAGAAAACCACCGATCATGATGTAGCGGGCGGGGGAGGAAGACATGGGGGAAAGAGTGCTAATAGTTGCGTTTTCGCGCAACTGAAAATTCGAGAAGGGGGGACGCTCTCCGGGTTCCCGGCTGAAATCGAATCGGCAACAACCCAGATCGAGATCGCCTGAACCGGCGGCAGCCGATTGGATGCTGCCTCGATAGTGCTCGGCGATGCCGACGTGCTTGAATCGGCCATCACGGCGAATCGTGACGACCCCCACTTCGTGGAGGTTTTTCACATGTCGCGAGGCGTTGTAGACCGAGAGTTCGAGAGCATCGGCGATTTCGCCCAAAGTCAGCGAGGATTCCCGGCCAGCCAGCAGCCGAACAATCCGCCAGCGGCTCTCGTCGGACAGCGCTCTCAGGATGGGAATGCAGGCGTTTTCTTCGGCCTCGGCCATGGGTCACCAAAACGGCGTTGCCGGGTTCGGCGCAACGGGAAAATTTTCAACCTTCGAGAGTCCAGCGCGCCTGCCGCAACTGGGCACGAGGCGAATCGGCCAGGTTTTCGTACCAAACGGTTACCAGCGACCCGTCGTCGAGTTGGACGGTACTCGGGTAGCCGAGGTCGCCGCTCACGCCGTCGCCGGAAATAGTCATCGGCTCCGACCAGGTGGCGCCTTCGTCCTCGCTGATCCGGGCCTGATTTCCGAATGGCTTTCGGCGATGCCCGTAGGACATGAGAAGTCGTCCGTCCGACAGCTTCAGCAAATGCGAAGGCAACCCCCAGACGCCGATGGGGTGGGGAACTGACCAGGTTTTTCCTCCGTCGGTCGACTCCGTCTGCAGCGTTTCGCCCTTGTTGGCGGCATTGTGATTCCGGATCTGGACAAGCAGTTTGCCGCTGGCGCATTCCACGCCGTGCAATTCGTGGTAGCCGGTCTCCGCATTGTCGCCCTCGCGTGTCGGGATGTCCGCGAGCCACGACCAGGATTGACCGTCGTTCTCGGAAACGGCCACGCCGATCCGCTTTCCTTCCGTCCACAGTTCCTTGCCCGGGTAGAGTAACCGACCGTCGCTCAACTGGATGGGCCCGTGGGGAGAATTGGCAATCGTGTGAATTCGCTCCGACCAGGAGACGCCTCCATCCGTCGAACGCAGGGCCCACTCGCCCAATTCGGCCTTTCGAGCTTCGTCCGAGGGCAGGCGTTGGTGGGCGGCCATCCAGCGCGGGTCGTCGGCATGCGTTCCTTTTTTCAGGTAATAATCATCGTAAGCCAGCGAAGAAAAAGTGGTTACAATTAGCGAACCTTTTGCTGTTTCCAGGCAGCCGGAGTCACGATCATCGATGGCGCTGTCGAGCAGTGTTCGGGGAAAGGTCCAGGACTTTCCACCGTCACGGGATCGCATCATTTCCACGGTTCCGAAGGGGCAGACATGGGCTTCACGGCGTCCCGACCACGTCAGGATCAGTTCGCCGTTCTTTCGCCGACAAACGGTGGACCAGCCATGGTAATACTCGGGCTGCCATGAGATGATCTTCGTTTCGTGGATGGTCGCGACCGGTGCGGCGGCGTGGGCTCGGCCGGGAGCAAGAACGGCACCGGCTGCGGTGGAGGCGGCGATGGCCCCCGACGAGCGGGCGAGAAACTGGCGGCGGGTGGAGAAGGGGGAAGAGTTTTTCGGATTCACGGACCGATGATGGCGTTTCCAACACCTCATCCGCAATCCCGCAACCATGTATCGGTTCTGACTGGGAACGTCCTTCTTGGGGAGTCGCTGGGTTGCGTCTTCATGGCGCCTTCTCTGGATCGAGTTCGATCACGATTTCCTCTTGGCTCTCCAATGTGCCCGGTTTGTCGGGAGGCACGCCGCCGTCGTCGGCTTGATCGGTCCCCACGCTGTAGATCAATCGCCTGGCGGGATCGTAGCGGATCAGCTCACCGTCGAAAGGGTCGAGCGGGATCGCGGGGAGATAGGCGGGAACGAGCGATCCCAAGCCGTGAGGGAAGGCGCCATGGTCCTTCTTCCATCGAAGTACGGCGACCAGGACGGAGAGCATCCGGCTCCTCGCTTCGAGGACGGAGGTCCTGCGGGCGATCCCGTCGATCGAGGAGGCGGTCATTTCCACCCAGGATCTACCGAATTGATTTTGGGGAAAACGACTCATCGGGGGGAGGGCGGGAAGAGGCCCGGTTCCCATTCCGGTGCCGGAGACGAGCTCCGATTCCCGGAGCGCGCGTCGAATGATCCCGGCGGACAGCAGTTGGGTGCGATTTCGCTGGAAGAGGATCGCACTGGGAAGCCAGGTGGGAATCTCGCTGTCGATCAAGCCGAAGTTGGAGATGTCGGCCTGCTGCAATTCGTCGAGAATCCTTCCCTGATAGGCATACTCGGCCTTGAGGTTGTATTGGAACAGGTCGGAGGGCGAGGGAAGAGAGGCGAGTCGTTCCTCGATCCCGGTGGTCTCGATCGAATCCGGTGGAGCCGTTGTCAGGATATGCACCAGGTTGTTCTGGGCTGATTGGACCAATCCGGCGCCCAGCACAAGGGAGACAAGGGCGGGACCGGACGACATCAAGCCGTAGCCGAAACCGATCTGATCGAAGGCCAGGTCGGCGGCTTCCCCGAATTCGCCCGATCGCCGGAGGTTTTCCGACTCGAGGTCCAGCAACTGGAAGATCTGGAGCCACGAACTCCAGTGAGGGCTGGTGTTGCCGAGGCTGTACTCCCGGTCTTCCTGCCAGGGATAGCTTCGGCTGTAGGTTCGGAACCGATCAATGGGTTCAGAGAGTTCCGAGACCAGGCGCCGGATCTCGGAGGGATCGGTTTCTCCCCGCTCTTGGAGCCCCTTCCATGCGGTCTGGATCCGGTCGGCATGGTCGGAATGGATCGAGATTTCCCGGATGGCGGGAAACGGATTCCGGGACGGATCGATGTCCCGTTCCGGCAGGGCCAGATCCGAATCGTCGAAGGCGGGAATGTCGCGAGCGAGAAGGAGATAGGTGGCGACCAGAAACGCGAGGGTGAGCCCGACAAGCGACCAGACCCTGGTAGCGATGGAAAGCGGCTTGCGAGGCATCGTCGGCAAGTCTTTCAGAAAACCGGACCGGATTCAATTCATCCCCGCACTCCTCCCGATCCCGAATGTTACTCGGTTGAGGCCATTCATCGGTGACACGAAATCCAAGTAATTAATTACCTGACGATTCGGGGAAGAAAAAAGAGGGGATTCGGCCTTCGGCGATCCTTGGTGATTCGGGTCGGTTTATCCCGGTTGCTTCGTTGCTCGGCGGTTGCGATGCAGTGAGATGATCGCGTAGCGATCGCGCATGGTAGGCGTGGGTTTTCAACCCACGCCGTCCATCCGATCCCGGACGCGCGTCGCATAGCGACCGCTCACTCGGATTCGTAACCGTATGGAAATGAGCGGTCGCTACGCGATGCAGCCTTTGGTTTGCGTTTTTCCGGGCGTTGAAACGCCCGGCTATTCATGCGTCGTCGCTCCGCGACGGATTGCTATGCAACGGACTTTCATCGAGTGCCGTTTTCCCTTTCCATCAAACTCAATAACGATCCCTCCGCGACCGGGGGCTACTGGGGGGCGGATTCCTCCGGTGCCGCTTCCAACTGGATTTCGATCGGCTGGCGTTTGGATGGCG
The DNA here is from genome assembly GCA_020439945.1 of Verrucomicrobiia bacterium. Taxonomy (GTDB): domain Bacteria; phylum Verrucomicrobiota; class Verrucomicrobiia; order Verrucomicrobiales; family DEV007; genus JAEUHH01. Next base: position 1,386 of record JAGRPB010000027.1, on the reverse strand, counting down.
CGGGTGGCGAGGGAGTCGTCGGGATCATGAAGGGGGAGATTCCGGGGGCGATGGGGACATCTCCGATGCTGAAGATCTCCCGCCTCGCCGCGTCGAAGCGAAGCGGTTTCCCGTCGAAGGGATCCAACGGAATCCGGTCGAGGTAGGTGGGCACGAGTTCCTCCAGGCGGGCGGGCCAGGAACCGTGTTCGATCCGGTGGCGTTCCAGGGCGATTCGTAACTCCAGGAGGGCGAACTCCGCCTGTTGATTCCGGGTCAAGGTGACCTCTCTGGCAAGATCATACGCAAGGTTGACCACCATGGCCTCGCCCGAAATGTTTCCCGACAGCGTCTGGAGGGGAAAGGGCTTGCTCTCAAATTCCACCGTGACCTGGCGCGCGAACAGGTCCGGGCCCTTGGTCCGGGTCTCGACATCCTGCAGGGTGGCGCGATAGAGATCGCAAAGTTGCCGGTGGGTCTCGTTCTGTTTGAAGGTGAAAGGCCGCTGACGCAATCTCCCGACCTGGATGAAAAAAACGGACCAGATGGGATCATCGAAGCGTTGTTCCGCCAACTCGTCGAGTAGTTCGATGCAATAGGCATACCCTCCGCGGAGTTCTTCGGCGAACTCGTCGGGAGTCGGCCGTAAGGCGGGAAGCTCCTCGGCCAGGGATTCGAGGGTAAGGGGTGGCAGCGCTCCGTCTTCGATCATCTCCTCCAGCAACCGGACTCCGGCCAGGGAATTCGAGGTGCCGCGACCGAATTGATAGGAGGAACCACCGGCGCTCTGAAGGGCCTTTCCGAGACGAATCAGCGTCATCGCGAGATCGGAGGCCTGTTCGTGGTCCCCGGAATCGAGGTGGATTCGGGCCGCGATCTTGAGGGCCCGGGAGGAATGGTAGAGATCGAGGTCGTCGTGCCGAAGTTCGATGATCCGGGTGAGGTGGGGAGAACGGGAGATCGTCTCCCATTGGTCCAGCTTCGTGCCGAACGTTCGGAGAAAGGGCGTTCCCGGTTCCTTCGGGGCGTTTGGGCTCCGGGAACGCCGTTTCTGGATTTGGAACATCTCCCACTCGTAGATGAGATCCTGCTCGGGCTCCGTCACGACGGGGAATTGGGAGGCCAGGGTCGTGGCCGCCAGGTCGGAAGCACCGTTCCGAACCACCTTTTTCATCTCCAGGTCCGAGTCGTCCACCGGCGGCCCGTCCGGGAGCACCACCAGGAGAAAACCGCCGACCGGGAAAAGGAGGGTGATTCCCACCATCCAACTGAGGCGTTTCGCAAGGTAGCTCATGGCGCCTTCTCCGGCTCGAGTTCGATCACAATTTCCTTCCGGCTTTTCAGCGATCCCGGTTTGTCGGGAGGCACGCCGCCATCGTCCTCGCAGTCGGTTCCCACGCTGTAGAT
>JAGRPB010000295.1 GCA_020439945.1 Verrucomicrobiia bacterium | reverse complement strand
GACCGAAGAAGGGAAAATCCTTTTCGACAAACGAGGCCCAGGGCGCCTCGAGCGCGAGGTGCCGTTTGTCCTGGGAAAAACCGGAAGCCGGCAACGCGATCGCGACGGCCAGGGAAAGAAAGCGACGGAGAGGCGGACGTTTCAAAGCGGAGGAAAGCTGGCGTTGGGTTCGATGCCCGATTTCTTCGATCGCGAATGACTCCAAAATCATTCGAAATCCCGTTCATCGTTTCGAAACCCTAGCGCCGGCGGCCGAGCCGCGAAAGTCCCGAATCGCCCCCTGATCGTGTGACCGGTTTCGGCGAAAAATTGCGTCATTGCCGCCTTTCGACGCCTCTGGCATGCTGGCGTCGACTCAACCCTGTTGACTCGATGACCTAACCCTGTTGACTCAAGCCCGTTTTTCGCGATGAAACCGTCCCATTTACTCCTCTTCCTCGCCGCCGGCCTGGCCGCGGCCGGTTCGGCGTCCGCCAACGACTGGCCCGGCTGGCGCGGTCCAAACGGCGACGGCACCCTGCCCGACGACGCCCGGTATCCCACCGAATGGTCGGCCTCGAAGAACATCCGCTGGCGCGCCGAATTGCCCGCGCCGGGGAATTCCTCACCGATCGTCAGCGGCGACCGCGTTTTTCTGACCGTCGGCGAAAACGGTGGGCGCCTGCGCTCGCTGCTTTGTTTCGACGCGAAGAGCGGCAAACAACTGTGGAAAAAGACCGTCGACTACGGAAAGGAAGACGTCACCCACAAGACCAACCCGTACTGCGCCGCCTCGCCGGTGACGGACGGAAAGCTGGTCTATGCCTGGTTTGGCAACGCCGGCCTGCATGCCTGCGATTTCAACGGCGAGGAGGCGTGGAGCCGCGATCTCGGCGGCGGCTACGCCCACATCTGGGGGCCGAACGCCGCGAGTCCCGTGCTGCTCGGCGGCGGTCTGCTGCTTCACGCCGGCCCGGGGATGGAGGCAAAGCTCTTCGCGCTCGAAGCCGGCACGGGAAAGACGATTTGGGAAGAGGACCTGCCCGACGCCGAGAGCGCGAAAGTGGGGGATTTCAAGGGTTCCTGGGCGACGCCGCTGGTGATCGACAACGGGGGGCGAACGGAAATGCTGCTCGGCCTGCCGGGCCGGCTCACCAGTTTCGACCCGAAGACCGGCAAGGAACTCTGGCGCGCCGCGGGTCTGGGCGATCTTTGCTACACCAATGTGCTCACCGGCAACGGGCGAGCTGTCTATCTATGCGGTTATGGCGGCCCCGGCATGGCCGTGAAGCTCCCGGGACCGAAGGAAATGGGCGACCTCACGAAATCCATCGCCCTCTGGACCGATCCGCCGAAGGGCAAAAACCAGAACCCGCAGCGCATCGGCTCCGGGCTCATCGTCGGCGATCACCTTTTCCTGCTTAATGAGCCGGGGATCGCCGAATGCGTCGAAGTCGAGACCGGCCGGTCGCTCTGGAAGGAAAAACTGAGCGGAAAGAGTTGGAGTTCGCTGAACCGGGTGGGCGGAAAACTCTACGTGAACGACCAGCGCGGCACGACCTTTGTGTTCGAACCGGATGCCGCCGGGCTGAAGCTCGTCGCCACCAACGAAGTGGACCCCGGCCAGCACACCAACGCCTCCCTGGCCTTCGCCGGGGGAACCATCTTCCTGCGCACCGACGCGTTTCTCTATGCGATCGAGTAGGTCGTGGGGTCGGCTTTCGATTCGTCGAGCGCCCGTGTTGCGCCGGATCGAGGAAGAGTAGATTGCGATCGGGTAACAAAAGCCACTCTTCACGCATGCGAGCGTTCACTGCAGTCGTCGAAAGATGCCCAAATACCGGGCTGTTCGTCGGTTACGTGCCGGGCTTTCCCGGTGCGCACACTCAGGGGGAAAGCCTTGACGAACTGCGTGAAAACCTCCGACAGGTCGTGGCGATGCTTTTGGAGGATGGCGAGCCCGAGATTGAGGCCGAATTTGTGGGCACCCAGACCGTCACCGTGTAGGTCCCATGGGAAAGGCACCCATTCTCAAGCCTCGGGAAGCGATTCGAATTCTGGAGAATCTGGGTTTTTCGCAGGTCAGACAGCGCGGATCTCACAGGCAGTTTCGACACCCGGATGGTCTGGGAACCACAGTGCCCGATCATCGAGGCAGAGACCTTTCTCCGATCATTTTGCGTCAGATCGCATAGGACATTGGACTCACGGTCGAGGAGTTTATCGCCGGCAGATAGTCCGAACTTCGCCGGAAGTCCAAATCAGCTTTGAATTTTATCCCGAAGCGTCCCGACGGAATGCCCGACCCAGGTCCAGGTCGTCGGGCCAAAGGTCGATAGCGCACGTTCCTCGAGCAGGCGCCCGTAGTCGTTGCGGGTGAGGACAGCGAGCAGGCAACTGCCGGAACCGGAAAGGATCGCCGCGTGAACCTCGCGCTGGTCGAGCAGCCACATTTTCATCCGAGCGAGCGGGAGATATTTCGCGAAAACCGGGCGTTCGAGTCCGTTTTCCATCACGCCCCAGGGACAGATCTGGGGAACATAGGCGACGCCGGGAATCTCGCGCGAGGTGGCCCAGCTCTGATAAGCCCAAGGAGTCGGCACGCCTAAGGCCGGTTTCATCATGAAAAGGGGCAGGTCCCACGGAAACGCCGGCACCGGGGTCACGATCTCGCCGCGCCCGGTGCAGTCGCAGACGGTTCCGTGGATGAAAAAAGGCACGTCGGAACCGATGGCGGCGGCGATTTCGATCAGTTCACCGGTCGAAAGATTCAGATCGAAGGCCTCGTTCAATCCCTGGAGCGTTGCCGCCGCGTTGCCGCTGCCGCCCCCGAGCCCGGCGCCGTGGGGGATTTTTTTCTCGAGCGAAATCTTCGCGTCAAAGGTCCGGCCAGCGCGGTTTTCCAGCGCCCGAACCGCTTTCAGGACGAGGTTTTCCTCGCCGACGGGCAGCGAGGCGTCCGAGCAGGTCAGGACGGC
>JAGRPB010000294.1 GCA_020439945.1 Verrucomicrobiia bacterium | reverse complement strand
CGGGCGGGCGGTCGCCGTTTTTTTTGTGCGCGGCGCCAACGTCGAATGACGGGCCCCGGAGGACGACCGAAGACCCGATCCCGCAATCTGAAGACTGGTCAGGGAATATTACTGAAAACTGAATACCGAGAATGGACTACGGCCCCCTGATCGAAAGGAAACGTGAACGCCTCGCCGAACTGGAATCGGCGATGGCGGGGGACGGTTTTTTTTCCGATTCGAAACGGGCGGCGGAGATCAATCGCGAATACAACCGAACCCGCGCCTTGCTGGGGACCTGGGAAAAGCTCGAAAAAACGCGGGCGCAACTGAACGACAACGAGGAAATTGTCCGCTCGGGCGACGAGGAACTGATCGCCATCGCCGAGGAGGAGATGCCGCTTCTGACCCGGGCGATGACCGACCTCGAACTGGAGATCCAGTATGCCCTGCTCCCGCACGATCCGACGGAGGACCGCGACGCGATCGTCGAAATCCGCGCCGGAACGGGCGGGGACGAGGCTTCGCTCTTCGCGGGCGATCTGATGCGGATGTATCAGCGTTACGTCGAGCAGCGCGGCTGGAAGCTGGAGCCCATTGACGCTAGCGTATCCGAAGTCGGCGGTTACAAGGAAGTCGTCTTCAAGGTCAGCGGGGAGGAGGTTTTCCGTTTCCTGAAATATGAAAGTGGCGTTCATCGCGTGCAGCGAGTGCCCTCCACCGAGACTCAGGGCCGCATCCACACCTCCACCGCCACCGTCGCCGTCCTGCCCGAGGCCGAGGAGATCGACGTCGAGCTAAAGCCCGAGGATCTGCACATCCAGGCCACTCGCTCCGGCGGCCCCGGAGGGCAGCATGTCAACACCACCGATTCCGCCGTGCAAGTCACCCACCTGCCGACGGGCATCATGGTGAAATGCCAGGAAGGCCGCAGCCAGGGCAAAAACCGCGAAAAAGCCCTCCAGATTCTCCGCGCCAAGCTTCTCGAAAAAAAGCGCCAGGAGGAAACCGCCAAATACTCCGCCCACCGGCGCAATCTGATCGGATCCGGCGGGCGGGAGGATAAAATCCGCACCTACAACTTCCCGCAGAACCGCCTGACCGATCACCGGGTCGGCCTGACGCTATACAATCTCGACCAGGTGATGGAAGGCGAGATCGCCGAGGTCATCGACACCCTCCAGGCCTCCGAGATGGAGGAGCGCATGCGCGAGGCGGGGATTCAGTGATTTTCAGTATTCAGTTGGACCAGTAAGCCGCGTTCCGTTTTCGGTGATTACTCAAACTGACTCCTGATATAACGGACTACCGGTTTCCCTCGGCGAGGATTTTTCGGAGCGCGGCGAGGTTTTCCGCTTCGTCGAAAATCGCCCGCACGGGCAGAGCGAATCCGGGGATCGTCTCGCTGACCACCTCTCCGGCGGAGAGACGCTCCGTGTCCGGATAGGCGTCGGCGGCCAGGCGAAAGGCTTCGAGCGTCTCGGCCTCGGGATCGACGATCCAGTATTCAGCGACGCCGTGCAGGCCGTAGTCCTGAAACTTGATGCCCCGGTCGCGGGCTTCGGTCGAGGGAGAGAGCACTTCGACGATCAGGTCGGGAATCGGGAAACGCAGCGTGCCGGGATCGAAGGCGGCGGCCTTCACCGCGCCGAAAAACATCACGTCCGGCTCGTAGTCGTTTCTGGGAAAGCTGGTCATCGCCTTTTCGATGTGGACGACGCCGAGTCGGTGGACCCGGACGAAGGCATCCATTAGGATGAAAAGCCGTTTTGTCGCCAGCAGATGGCGGTTGGTCGCGGGGGAATGCATCACGATTTCGCCCTGGATAAATTCCCATTTGTGCTCGGGCGTGATATCGGCGTAAAACTTCTCGCGCAGCAGATGCTCGCGGCCCATCGCGCGCTGCGCCTCCTGGATGAGTTCGGGCAGCACCGGGGACTGGAGCATGGCATCCAACACGGGCGATTTCATCGCGGTAACCATTGCCCGGATCGCCCGAATGCGCAACGCGCCATTCCGGCGACCGAATGGAGGGGCGACGCTTTCGTCAAAGCCACCGTTTCCGCCGGAAAAACCAGAACATGACCGCCGAGATCAGCCCGAAGGCGACCCACAGCGCCGGGTAGGCGAGCGGCCAGTCCAGCTCCGGCATGTGGCGGAAATTCATCCCGTAGATGCCCGCCAGAAAGGTCAGGGGCAGGAAGATCGCCGAGAAGCACGTCAGCACCTTCATGATTTCGTTCATCCGGTTGCTGACCGAGGAAAGGTAAAAGTCCCGCAGCGAGGCGGCCGTCTCCCTCAGATCCTCGGACGCCTCGACCGCTTGAATCGCGTGGTCGTGCAGGTCCCGGAAGAAGGGATGCATCTCGGGGCGCACCAGATCGCTGTCCGGGTGGTAGAGCGCGGTGGCGATTTCCCGGATGGGGCGGATGCCGCGGTGCAGGTGGTTGATGTCTTTCTTCGCCGCGAAGACCGCCGTCGAGTCGATCTGCTCGGGCGTCGTCTCGAGCGATTCCTCCAACCGCGCGAGGGTTTCGTCGATCGAGACCGTCACCTGCAGGTAGTGGTCGACCACCATGTCGATCAGCGCCCACAGCAGGTAGTCGGCGCCCGACCGGCGGATTCGTCCCTTGCCGGTGTCGATCCGCTGGTGCACCGGGTCGAAGGCCGTGGTTGGCGCCTCGCGAAAGGTCAGCACCGTCTCGCCCGGCAGCAGCAGCACCGCGAGATGCTGCACATCGACGTCAGCCCCGTCGGGCGAGTGGGTCAGCAGTCGGGTGATGATGTAAACGCCCTCGGCGTGTTCCTCGATCTTCGACCGGCCGCTGGTGTTGAGAATGTCCTCCTGAATCAGGGACGGCACGCGGAAATGCTCGCACAGCGCCACGATCCGGTCGGTGTCGTGGAGCCCCATCACCTCGATAAGCCGGATCTTTCCCGGGCCGGTGTCCCGGGCGCAGTCCTCCAACGTGGCCTCGGTCCGTCGCTCCACAGTTTCCCGGTCGAAAATCGTCAGCGCGATGCGCGTCTCGTCGAGG
>JAGRPB010000293.1 GCA_020439945.1 Verrucomicrobiia bacterium | reverse complement strand
GTTCGATATCTCCGTCGGCTGAGAGATAGGCGGGTGATTGTGATTTGGGAAGATTCTGAGATTCCGAAAAAATGGAGAAAGGATACACTGGTTGCTGAGGAATTTGGGCGGTGTAAAGAATGGTGGCTTGACTTGCAGAACCCGCTCTGAATGGACATTTATCGGGATGAAATTTCCGTCACATCGCGAAACTCGTGTGTGGTAGACGGCGTCTAAAGCTAGAGATCCAGTAAGAGATGCTGACGAAGATGGGACCGGTTTTCACAAGCATTCGGACGAGTGAACTGTTGGTTGTGGTTGATTGATTCGATCCGTGCCGAGGGGGCGTACTTCTTATCAAAAGTTGGGGATTCTATTGTCTGTGCTGGAGAAACATGAATTCTTGGCGCTCCGGCTTCCAGAGGCTAGTACGGATGTTCGGGCTCTAACTAGCGGTTCCCAGGAGGGTAAGGTGTCCGTCCTTCCGTTGAGTTGGGGTAGTGCCCCGATAGTTCAGTGGTTCAATGGAGAATACCGAAACCAATCCACATCCACCCACCCCGTCTCGGTCGGTTCGTCGGTGCGGGCGTTCCAGCAGAAGAGGCCGGGACGGTTGCCGCGCCAGCTGCCGAAGGTGAGTTGATGGGTGTGATCGGTTTGGTTCCAGGTTTCGCCGTCGAGGCTCCAGGAGAAGGTGGCTCGGTCGAAGTCGGTGTCGGAACGGAGGTAAATGGTTTCGACCTCGGGTGAAAGTTCTTCGCCGGCGGTGGCGGAATCCTGGTCGATGAAGAAGAGGACGCGCTGGCCGTCGTTTTCCTCGTGCACACCGAACAACGCGTAGCTGCCGGTTTTCATCCCGGGGAAGAAGCCGGAGAAGTGGGTGATGCCGGTGCGGGTGCCGGGCTTGAGGCCGGAGATGTCGAGCTTGGCCTCGACGCGCGTTTTCCCAATGCCGAGCTGGCGCTGGGAGAGGGTGTTGGGCGCGCCCCAGAAGGGGCCTTTCAGCTTGTCGCGATCGGCTTGGGTCCACTTCGAGGCGATGAGGCGGAGGTGGCCTTCGCGGGCGGTGAGGGACCAGCGTTCGTTGCGGGGTTCGTGGTTCCAGTTCCACTGCGGGCCGAGCCGGTGGTCGGGATCGTCGAATTCGTCGGAGGTCTGGAGGTGAAACGCAGTTTCGCGGTCACTGGCCATGGGTTTCTCGTGGGTCCAGACGGGTTCGCCGATGCCGTCGCCGTCGATGTCTTTCCCGATGATCGGCCAGCCGTCGACCCAGGTGACGGGCTGGAGGCATTGGGGGCGGCCCATGAAGCGGGGTTTGCCGTTCTGGACGAGTTGGTGGAGGAACCACCAGCGGCCGTCGGGTGCCTCGATGAGCGAGCCCTGGCAGGCGGAGCGGTGGTCGTTGGATTCGCGCTCCATCACGGTGCGGGATTCGTACGGCCCGTAGATGGAATCGGTGGTGGAGCGGAGGCAGAGCTGCTTGCGGTCGCGATCGGGTCCGGTGCCCTGCCACTCGATCATCATGACATACCACTGGTCGTGGAAACGCCGGATCTTGGCGGCCTCGACTTTGTGCCCTTTCCAGAGCGTGTGACCGCCCTCGGGATCGAGAATGGTCCCGCCGTCCCAGGACAGCCGGTGGAGCCGCAGTTCGTGATCGATGCCTTTTCCGGACGCGGAAGGCGTGCCGTGGTTGATCAGCAGCCAGGCTTCCTTTTTCTCGTCGTCGAAAAAGACGGCGGGATCGGTGGAGTGCGCCCGTTTGAAGAGGCACTCGGGCTCCGCCGACCACGGGCCGTGGATGTCCTTGGCGCGGCTGAGGTAGAGGCCGGACTGGAAATCGATCTGGTAGCAGAGCCATTCCTGCCGTTCCTCGTGCCAGCAGAGGTCGCCCGCCCAAACGCCCCAACTGTAGCCGTTCATCTGGTCCCAGGCGTACTGCGGTTCCCACGAGAGCGAGGGAAAGGCGTGCCCGGTGTAGCGCCAGTTCACGAGGTCCTTTGACTCGAGAATCGTCATCCCCGGCGAGAGGTGGTTGGTGGAGGTGATGAGGACCCAGCGGTCGCCATGTTTCTCGACATCGGCATCGGCGAAGTCGCCGTTGAGGATGGGGTTGGCGTAGGTGCCGTCGCCCTGGTCGCCCCAGTGGAGGAAGCGCTGGGCGGATGGGGGGATGGTGGGGCTTTCGTCTTGGGCGAGGGCTGGGGTGGTGAGTAGGATGAGGGTGATGGTGAGGGGGAGCTTCATGGATGAGGAAAGGAGGAGGCGGAAAGGAGGTGCGACAATCCTGTCGCACTTGTTGATGGGATAGGGCGACAGGATTGTCGCCCCTCCGTTCGCTCTCCTTCAAGCATCGAGAAGATTTTTCACGAGGTCGCTTTCGTAGAGGTGGTAGGAGCCGGGCGACAGGTTCGCCTTGGCGGGATTGCGGCGGATGTATCTCGCGACGGCGGTGAAATGATGGGCGTTGCGAATCAGGCGGTCGAAGTAGTTGCGCTGCCAGAGGGTGTTGCCCTCTCGACCAAGGAGTTGATTGATGTGTCGGGCAGAGATGCCTTTCCAGTTCTTGAGACAATCCTCAAGCCGGTAATCAGGATGGAGCGAGAACAACCCATGCACGTGATTCGGCATGATGACGAAGCTGTGAATCTGATAGCGGCCCTCGGCACCATCGTGGAAGAGGAGAACCTGGGCGAGAATTTCGGCGATCTCGGGTTCTCGGAACACGCACTCGCCGTGTGCCTGGTCGAGCCAGTGTTCGATCTGGCGGGAAAAGCGCTCGTGGTATTCCTGTTCGAGTTCAGGCGTCCATGGAGGCGGATGCTGCTTCAGCCAGGCCTCGCGGTCGTCTTCCCACTTGTCGAGCAGCTGGCGCGGGATCGAATCGGCGAGGCGGAAGGTGAGGAAGTAGCAGGCGCCGGGCTGCTGCCAGTGGGGGAGCTTGAAGCCATGCTTTTCGATCTCCTCGTATTCGTGGAAGAACTGGAGGAGTTCATCAACGGTCGGAAGCATGACGAAACAGGATGGGAGGCCTCACCGATGATGGCAAGGGG
>JAGRPB010000292.1 GCA_020439945.1 Verrucomicrobiia bacterium | reverse complement strand
AACCGGAGCCTGAACCGGAGCCTGAACCGGAGCCTGAACCGGAGCCTGAACCGGAGCCTGAACCGGAGCCTGAACCGGAGCCTGAACCGGAGCCTGAACCGGAGCCTGAACCGGAGCCTGAACCGAAAGCGCGGCGGCCAGTGATCGACATTCTCCGAGGCGGACCGATCTGGGCGCCGATTCCCGCTGCCGCCCCGGAAGTTCCCACGGTAGAAGAGGAAAGCGACGAGTCAGATAATGAGTCTGTGTCGCTGCCGGAATTCGCTGAAGAGTCGGAGGCCGAAGTTATTTCTCAAGAGCCGGAGGAGTCCATCGCGGAGCCGATTGCCGAAACGATTCCTCACATACCGCCTTCGGAACCGCAGGAGGTGGTCGTGCCGGTTACTCCCGCTGAGACGACGGACGTCGTCACCGAACCCGAGCCGGAGCCCGAGCCGATTCGTCCGCTCACCTCGATCCCGAGAACGACGACGCCCCTGCCGCCGCTTTCGGAACGTCCCCGCGTGCTGGTGATTCACTCCGCCGCCTCGACCGGACGCTTGATCCGAGAGACGCTGGAGAATTTCACCATCGCTCGTGTCGATACTTCGCCCGACACCGTTCACGGCTACGAGATGGCCTTGGCCCGACGCTACCAGCTTTTCATCTTCGCCCTGCACCTGCCCGACATGGAAGGCACGCTGCTCTACGAGATGATTTCGAAAACCTACACCGCCTTCCGCCAAGGTGACGGCCGCGTGGCTCCCGGCGTGATTTTCATCCGCGAACCTGACGAACCCACGCCCGGCGACGAGATCGCTCGCGATGCTCGTGTGAAAGGCATCCTCGGCAAACCGCTCAGCATCGAGCGCCTGTTGGAGAGCGTGAAGAACACCCTGCCGCTTCGCGAGCCGATGATGGGAGGGTGACTTCCAGTGAAGAGTGAGAAGTTAGCGGTGATTGGTTCTAGTAAGAAATCGACGATGTCTGGGTCCCAAACGTTTTTTGACGCTGCCGAGAAAATTGGCGCGGTGAAGGTCAAGCTTTGCGGCTTCACCGATGCCGGCGAAGCGGAGCAGGCCATCGAACTCGGCGCCGATGCGCTTGGGTTCAATTTCTGGCCGAAATCGAAACGCTACTTGGACCCGGCAATCGGGAGGGAGTGGCTGCCTGATCTGGCCGGGAAAATCACGCGAGTCGGCGTGTTCGTGAATGCTTCCGAAAGCGAGATCCTTTCCCTGCTCGAAGGCGGCCTGATCGATGCCGCGCAACTTCACGGTGATGAAACGCCGGAATTCGTCGCTTCCCTGATCGAGCGCGGTCATCGCGCCTTCAAGGCACTCGGGGTGAAAGACCGTTCCCAGTTGGAGAATGCCGCAGCCTTTCCTGGCGACATGCTCCTGCTCGATGCCTGGGCCCCGGTCGAGCGCGGGGGAACCGGCGAGGCGATGGACTGGGCGCTCGGCGCGGAAGCGGTCCAGCGCTGGCCGGATCGGCACATCATTCTCGCGGGCGGATTGAAGCCCGAAAATGTGGCCGACGCGATTCGCCAAGTCCGCCCTTTCGCCGTCGATGTCGCCAGCGGTATCGAGGCCGGCACGCCCGGTCGCAAGGATCCCACGCTGATGGCGACGTTCCTTGAGGCGGCGCGAGAAATCGGTTGAGATCGAGCGCCAGCGTCGCAAGGGTTGCGGCCCGCAAAATTTCCCCAATCAGAATTACGAACGACCGAAACGAGATGAGTGACGCTTTCAAAATCGCAGTGCTGCCCGGCGACGGGATCGGACCCGAAGTCATGGCCGAGGCCCGCAAGGTGTTGAGCCGGGTGGAAGAGAAATTCGGCGTGAGTTTTTCCTACGATGAAAAGCTGGTCGGCGGTGCCGCCATCGACGCGACGGGTTCTCCCCTGCCCGACGACACGCTGAAAGCTTGCGAGGCAGCCGACGCGATTCTGTTCGGTTCGGTCGGTGGTCCCAAGTGGGAAAATCTGCCGCCCGATCAGCAGCCCGAACGCGGCGCGCTCCTTCCCTTGCGGAAACATTTCGGTCTCTTCGCAAATCTGCGTCCGGCGGTCTGCTTCCCGGCACTGACCCACGCGTCGCCGGTGAAGGAAGAACGCATCGCGGGCGGTTTCGACGTGCTCTGCGTGCGTGAACTGACCGGCGGCATCTACTTCGGCGCGCCGAAGGGCATCGAGGAACGCGACGGCGAAAAGGTCGCCATCGACACCATGGTCTACAAGGAAAGCGAGATCGAACGAATCGCCCACGTGGCTTTCGCCGCCGCGCAGAAACGCGACAAGCGGGTCGTTTCCATCGACAAGGCCAACGTGCTCCAGAACGGCCTGCTCTGGCGCGAAGTGGTGGTTCGTGTCGCCAAGGAATATCCCGACGTCACCCTCAGCCACCTGCTGGTCGACAACGCGGCGATGCAATTGGTGGCGCGGCCCAAGGATTTCGATGTCGTTCTCGCGGAAAACCTTTTTGGCGACATCCTCAGTGACGAGATGGCGATGATCGCCGGCTCGCTCGGCATGCTTTCCAGCGCCAGTCTCGGTGAATCGAAAGGTGACGGTCTCTATTTCGGTCTCTACGAACCGAGCGGCGGCACGGCTCCCGACATCGCCGGCCAAGGCATCGCCAATCCCATCGCCCAGATCCTATCCGCCGCCATGATGCTGCGTTTTTCATTCGGCCTCAACGAAGCCGCCGACGCCATCGACGCTGCCGTGAAGAGCGCCATCGACGACGGCTATCGCACCGGCGACATTTTCACCGGTGGCGAGGGCACACAAAAGGTCGGCACCTCGGCGATGGGCGACGTGATCGTCAGCAAGCTCGGCTGAGCGCCAGCGTCCCAGTTTTCATGTCGGAAAAATCCGCGCCCGACGCCGACTCGAAAGGTTTCTCCACCTTCGAGACGATCTTGTCGGTGCGCCCGGACGACATCGACATGAACCGGCACGTTCACAATTCCAAGTATCTCGACTACGTCCTCGCCGCGCGTTTCGACCAGATGGAGCGCTGCTACCGGATGCCGATGGAGGCGTTCCTGGAGCGGAATTTCAGCTGGTTCGTCAAATCGACCTACATCGAGCACAAGCGTCCGCTGCATCTCGGCGACACCATCGCCGTCCGCACTCGCGTGGAGGAAGTCCA
>JAGRPB010000291.1 GCA_020439945.1 Verrucomicrobiia bacterium | reverse complement strand
CAATCATCTTCATCCCGATCAGGAATGGTACACCACCGACGTTTTCACCGACTACGCGCTGCGCTTCATCGACCAGGTCCGCGAGCAGGATGACGAGCCGTTTTTTCTCTACCTCGCTTACAACGCGCCGCATTTTCCGCTCCACGCCAAACCGGAGGAACTGGCCAAGTATCGGGACAAATATCACGACGGCTGGCACCAGTACCGACTGCAACGCTATCGACGGCTCGTCGAGCTCGGCATCATCGATGACCGATGGGCGCTTTCCCAGCTGGACGCGAAAACCTGGAAGTCGCTGACCGATGCCCAGCGCGAAGACATGACCTTCAAGATGGCTCTCTTCGCCGCCATCGTCGATCGGCTCGACCAGAACATCGGTCGCGTCATCGATCACTTGGAAAAGATCGGGGAACTCGACAACACGCTCCTCGTTTTCCTCTCCGACAACGGCGGCACCAAGGAGGTCGGCATGTTCGGCATCAAGGGCGACACCAACACGGTGGCGAACTACGAAGAATGGGCGCGCGCCGGCGGATGGACGAGCAGCTATGGACAGGGCTGGGCGAACCTGAGCAACGTGCCCTTCCGCCGCTACAAGCGGGAAAATCACGAGGGCGGCGTCAGCGCGCCGTTCATCGCCCACTGGCCGAATGGCATCAGCGCAAAGGGCGAGCTTCGACGCCAGGTCGCCCACCTCATCGACCTGATGCCGACCTTCGTGGAGCTTTCCGGCGCGGAGTATCCGAAGGAATTCCACGGCAACGCCATCCAGCCGATGGAAGGCATGAGCCTCGTTCCCACCTTCTCCGCACCGACTGAGGAACCGCGTACCCTGTTCTGGGAGCACGAAGGCAACCGCGCGATTCGCGAGGGAGACTGGAAGCTCGTCGGCAGCCGAAACCAACCGTGGGAACTCTACGACATGGCCGCCGACCGCACCGAATTGAACGATCTCGCGGATCAGCAGGCCGAAAAATTCAGCGAATTGAAAGCCAAGTGGGACGCTTGGGCCGACAAGGTCCACGTGCTTACGCCGGACGAATTCGACGCGGCGAAGAAGGCGATGTCGGGCAAGAAGTGAGATCCCACTTTCGCCCCTTCGTCCCTATCGCAAAAACACCGGCGAACTCCACGCCCATTGATCGTTGGTCTGGCGGACGCGGACGTAATAAAAGCCGTCGCCCATCGGTTCGTCGTCGGTGAAATCAAAACGCCAGTTCAGCTCTTCCGGCGAGGGCGCGCGGTTGAATCGCCAGCTCGGGGCGTCAGTGTGATCAAGGCTGCCGCTGCGAGCGCCGGTCATAAGTTCTGCAAGCGTGTGCTCGGCACGCGCGCCATTCAGGATGGCGTAAACCTTTGCCGAACGCGGCATCTCGACTTCGAGGCACAGGCCCTGAGTGGTGCAGGTTGAATTCGTGGAATTTCCTTGTGACACCGTCTCGAATCGCACCGCGCGTTCGCTTGTTTCCAGAACCCGGGAACGATAGAACGACTCATCTTCACCGGCGTCGCGCTCGGCGGGTGACACGACTTCGAGTCCCCGAAAGCGAGGCTCCACCGCAAGGATGCGTCCGTCTTCGATTCCGAATTCGATTCCCCATTCCGTCGTTCTTCGCTTGGCTCCCCAGCCAACTTCGAGATGAATCTTCGTGCGAACCAGACCATCACCCTCGCTCTTCCCCAACGGAACATCGAGCTGGGAGAAACGGCGAAACAGTTTCCCGTTTCGAATCACGTCCACGCAATCGATCGCGCCGCCTCCGCTGACGTCGATGCTCAGATTGCGCTGATCCGCGACGGGAATCACCGATCCCATCGCCGCGCCGTTGACGGAAAATTTCAGCGCGATCCGATCCCCCGTTAGCGCTACCATCCGCCGGGCGTAGAGGGCTTCCCAGATTGATTCGCGCGTGCCATCGGTCGCCCACACCGCCGTTCGTCCGTGACCGTAGCTGCCGGGATGACCGCTGTGATGATCCGTCCCACCGGAAAAGCCGAACACGTGCCCCTTCGCCAATCCCGCGGCGATGGTGCTTTCCCAGTCCGAAGGTCCCATCGAGTGCAGGAACGGTCGCGTGTTTTCGCTGCCCTCGGAACAGCCATGCATCGAGAGCATTTCCACGAAGGGCGCGAACTCGGGCGAAAAGGTGTCCCAATCGATCCCCCGCGTGCCCTTGCGATAGCCCACGTGATGCGGTTGGGCGATGCTGTCTTTTCCCTGCTCCCGCAGCTTCCGCAGTTGGGCGTGGAGGTCGTCGAGGTCCTTCGGATAGAGAATGTCGCCGTCCAGATCCCGGTAAACCATGTTGCGATCGCCCGACGCGCAGGAGTGCACCTCGAAGCCGGGAAAAATCACGAAGCGCCCTTCCTTGTTGCGTTCCCGGAGCGTCGCCATCATCTGCGGCCAGACCGATTTCAGCCGGGCGAACCCTTCCTCGTGAAAATCGATGATCGGTTGAATGCGCGGTGTCGGCTCCGGCATGTCCGGCCAGTGGGCGTGCCCTGTGATCGAGACGAAATCGAGTTGTTCCCGCGCATTCGACAGCGCGTCCTCCAGCGACCCGTGGCCGTAGGAAATGCCGCAGTGATTGTGGAGGTCGCCGTAGAACGGGCGCCAGGATTGAAAGGGATCGTCGTCGGCCATCGCTGCCCACGGCATACCATTCCAGCGTCGCGGACGCAATCCTCTCGCCGTCAATCAATGCGCCAGGGCGAACCGACTCGTCAGCGAATTCTCAACACTGATCCCGCCAGCAGAAACCTTCGCGGCTGGGTTCGCCTCGGGGTGTCTCGTTGAGATTGATCCCCGAGATCTCCTTCACCCGATCCTTGAACCACGTGTCGAAAGGATGGTCCGAAGCCGCGTGCGCGGCGAAAGCGGCGTCGTCCTTTGCCTCCGACGTCACGATGACCAACACCCCGCCGTCCGGGCTCGTCTGGATGTGCCAGCTTTCCATGGTGACGCCATAGCGACGGTAAAAGTCGTCCACTTCTTCGCCTCGCTCCTTCATGGCGCGCATGAAGGCAGCGAGAACTTCTTCTTTTCCAGGCAGGACGGGAAAGGCGCGGACGGCTCGGATCATGAACGCAGCCTGAACTGCCCTGGAAGATTTAACAAGCAAAACTCCCTTTGCCCCGCCTCGTGTTCAC
>JAGRPB010000290.1 GCA_020439945.1 Verrucomicrobiia bacterium | reverse complement strand
AAAGCAGAGATTGTCCTTCAAAAACACGCCGTCCCCGTAGCCGTCCAGCGTGCCCTGAGCCACCACCCGGGGTGCAAGCGGGTCGCGGACATCCGCGATGGTCAGCTTCCCCACCGCCCAGTCGCCGATGTGGAGCCGGCCGTCGCGATAGGCGACCGATTGCGCTTCCGAGGTGCGAACCTGCGAGAGATGGCGCGGAAAGCGCGGATCGGTCACGTCCAGAAGTTGGACGCCATAGACGCGATGGGCGATGAAGAGCACGTTCTCCGCCGCCGCGATCCCTGTCGCCAGCTCGATCGTGTCGTATCGGCGGATCAGTTTCGGCGCGTGAGGATCCGCGATATCGACGATCCAGAGACCGTGGTTGCGGGCCGTGATGTAGGCCGTGTCCCCGTAAATCGCCATCTGCCGGCTGCCCCGGATTCCCCTCAGCGCCGCGACGCGTTTTGGCTTGGCCGGATCGGTCTCGATGTCGTAAACCGCCAGGGAATCGGCACCCGCCGCATAGAGAAAATCGCCCGCCACCTCCACCGCGGAACAGCCGCTCGAGCCCTCCACGAATTCCGCCGCCAGAGCCGGGCCATAGGTCGCCGGATCGGGCGAGGCCGTCGCCAGGGCGGTGGTCATCGCCGCTCCGATCAATAAAATTCCTTTTAGCGCGTTGAGTATTTTCATGGGCGGGTGTCCGTATCGGTGGTGCATCCGAAGCGATACCCGATGCCGGGACGGTTTGCCGGAAAAATCGGGCGCGTGAAAGAAGACGGCGGACAAAGCGGAACGGTCCTCGTGCCCTTGGCGCATGGTCGTCGCGTCCGCACCGGGGCTGCGCCACCACCCTGTCCGCCGCTATCAGGCACCCCCGACGGACGAAGAATATTTGAACGGCGGGCTCCTGTTCGAGAAAAGAGAAAACCCACGTCGCGAAATCTTGGCCAGGATGGCCAAGCCACGAGTTGCGCCCGCCACCTTCGGTTCAAAAAGGGTCTCCACCCGGATCGCCCGCTGACTGCGGGCCGGCGGATTCGGGCGGGCGGTCTCGAGTCTTCCGCTTCCGCCGCTTCCCTGCCGCAATCTCCTCGATCGTCATCGCCACTTGCGGCTGAGCACATCCAAAACGCTCGAGATAGAGACCCTCGATGAATTGCGGCAAGGGCAATTTCCATCTCTCTTGTTCGTGATTGGCAAGGCTCCCGAGTTTCTTGGGATTGAGTCCAAGCTCTCTCGCCATCTGAATGTGGGCATGAGACAGGCGATACTTCATTCTCGCGTCCACCCAAGCCCGATATTTTGGCGACAAATGTGTTTTCCTGTTTGCCACTTTTGAGTTGGGCGAGCGTAAAAGGAGAGGTGGGTCATAGCCGGATTGCGGCGGAGGGTAACACCTTGCCAGTAGCCGCTCGTCCACAACCGGATTGTTAGCCGAGTGGGCGCTGGTGCTGGTGGGTTGCCGCCTTGACTTGAGGGACCATCACATAATTCGAGAGGTTATAATCCGACAGTGAAATACGTAGGAATCCCCAATATCAATGATGAGCAACTCACCCGGACGCCTATAGATAGGGATCACAGCTCCTCTGATATCGCTGTCAGGATAGTCAAGCCTGGCAGTTTCGTCGTCTAAAAATTCAATTTCAACGCTCACCCATCGAGATTCAATGACCTTTTTCTGCACGACCGCGGGCGGAGCACGATATATAAATGAAACCCCTTTTGATGAATCCCCCGTAATGTTGCCCACTTCGTACTGAACACCTTCAAATCCATATTCGATTTTCATAATCTTTAATATATTTAGTGGGAGCGGGACCATATGGCTGATGAGCTTCGCGGCGTCAGCCGATTCGGGTTCGGGTTTGGGGGTTGAAAGTCAAAGGAGTGGTGGATTTGGGCGCGGGATTTTCGTGGGCTATCCCGCCGGGGCGGGACCTTTCCAACAACAGCGTCGCCTTGAGGGCGAATCGCGGTAACCCTGCATTCTGTATGAAAACCACCAAATCCACCACCCCCGCAGTCTACGTCGGTCTCGACGTCCACAAAAGCTCAATCCTCGTCGCCTACGCGCTTTCCGACGGCAGCGACCCGGCCGTTTACGGCAAGCTCGGCGGCTCCAACCTGGCCCTGGAACGCGGCCTGCTCAAACTGCGCCAGAAAAGGGCTACTTTCATTTGGAAACCATCGAACAAATCGAGCAACGCAAGGCTTTCTGGCTGAGCTGCCTGCCCGCCAGTGTCTCCGTGGTCGACGCGGAGGGCCGGTCGCTCGAGACCCTCCTGCGCGCCGCCTCGACTCGATCTGTTGGTTTTCCTCGGCTCCAAGCACGGGCACCCCTGTCGACTGGTGGCCACCCGGCTCAGCCGCAACGACACCGCCAAACATCGGCGCCAACGTCGCCGCAGCGCCAAAAAGCACGGCCAGACCCCGTCGAAAAATGCCCTGCTTCGCGACGCCTGGAATCTGCTGGTTACGAACCTTTCCGAGGAGCGGATCGCCGCCGCCGAACTGCACGCGATTTACGCCATGCGTTGGAATATTGAAATCCAGTTTCGCGCCTTCAAACAATCCTGCCGACTGGGCCCCTCGTTGAATCATCGCAGCGATCCGTTGCACATCGAAGGACTGGTGCTGGCAAGCATGATTTTTCAACTGCTGACCCTCGATCTGCACGCCCGGTTCCGGCGCCGGGCCGGTGTGGATTGGCCGCCCAGCCTCGAGAAGCTCTCCGACGCCTACGCCACCCATCTGCAAACCCTCCGCCGATCTCCCGAGCCGGTTCCCTTCGATCCAGATCCCAGACACCTTGCCCACGACCAACGATGTCGCCCAACCCTCTGGCAATCAATCGTTCAGTCTTTAGGTTGACGCGATTGGGGATCGGGTTGAGCGCGCCGACTTGTTGGGAGCTTCGTTTTCAGGCGTCGTTGATAGCGTATTGAATTATACGAGAGCAGTGTTCTGTGGTGATCTCTGGTGAATCTAACTCATCGACCCAATCCTTGATGATAAATGCCTCCAAAAAGTAGTCGTGTCCGTCGATGGCGGCGGTGCTGCCATCTTTGGGTTGCAGGGTGAGGATGGCGTCAGAATTCGGGGTCCACTCACGTTTCGCGTAGACTGTCATGCGATCATCCATTGAGTCTCCCATTCGGATCTGATTGAGGACTTCGATGAGTTTCATTCTTCTCCCAA
>JAGRPB010000289.1 GCA_020439945.1 Verrucomicrobiia bacterium | reverse complement strand
AAGCGTGTCACCGGATTGGCGCCTTCGGTTTCGGTGCGTGTCTCGATGTTGATCCGGTCGGCGACATCGACGACCAGCCATCGCATCATCTGCCGCCACATCTTTTCCATGTCCTCTCGCAGTTCCGCGTCCTTCATTCCCCAGCGCCACAGGTCGGCCACCATCAGGGCCGAAGTGCGCCCCTCACCGTAGCGCTGCACCACCAGTGCCGGATGTTGCCGCTTCTCACTGTCAGTCACCGTGGCCAGCACACTGGCGCCCGGCTTGATCGCCTGGACCTGGTTCACCGAGAAAAACTCCGGCATGTAGGCGAGGCGAGTTTCCTCGTCGTCCTGCTTGGTTCGCAACCGCACCCAAGGCTCCAGCCAGCCTTCGCGGGAAAGGTTGAACACCGCGCCGAGGGCCGGACCGCCCTTGCCGATGCGATCGAGATAGACGGGGAGAATGCTGCCGACGGGGGTGTTGTTCCAATTGCCGGGTTGAAAACTCTCCTGACCACCCATCATCAGCAGCGTTCCGCCCCGGGTGCCCACGAAGCGGTCGATCAGGTTCAGCTGTTCGCGGGTGAAAAACTCCGACTCCACGTCATCGAGAATGATCGCGCGATAGGCGCCGAACAGGTCCTCCTCCGATTTCGGAAAACCGTCACGGAGTTCGTCGGCGTCCTTCGTGTTCAGGCGCATCAGCACCGGCTGATCGTAGCGCTGCGTCTCCTCGGGAATGTCGCTTTCGAATCCCCGAAAAAGCGGGTTGCTGGCCTCGCCGCTCCGCCCGCGCCACTCGAACTTCGGCTCGCGCTTGGCGATCCGGATCAGCGAGACCAGCTCGATCTCGGTGTCCTTTTCGAGGGCGCGCCGGAGAAATTTGTATTCCCAGTTCGGTCGGCCGCTGACATAGAGAATGCGATAGGGGCCCAGTCCGCGATCCACCGCGATGAGTCGCCGGTTGTTTTCCAGGGTCAGTTCACCGGCCTCCCGACGCAGTTTGTCGCGATCGTTCCACGAAGCGGCCCGTTCGACTTCCACCGCCACGACGTCGAAAAAGGAGACGCCCGGTTTCACTACCGGCACCTGGATGCGGACACTGCGAGCGGGGCCGCCGTCGCCGGCATCGCCCAGGTCCACTTCCGAACGTGCCAGTTCTTCGCCCGCCTCATTCCCCACGATCACCGCCACCTTCTTTCCCGCCAGCCCTCGTCCGCCGACTTCCGCGGTGATCGTCACCGGCGCGTCCTCGAAGGGCGACTGCGCCGCCGTCACCGCCCCCAGGGCCACGTCCTTGCCGCCGCTCAGGTCCGCGCCCGTCACTACCGGAAAGATCGGTGCGGGTTTTTCCGAGCCCGCCGCCTTGGTCTTCAGTTCCTCCACGACTTCCTCGATCAGGCTGGCGTCGGTGGCATTCCCGTCGGTGAATACCAGCATGCCCGCCAGCGGTCGCCGATCGAATCGAGTGCGAAGGCTTCGCATCGCCGTTAGAAGAGCCGACGCGTCACCGTTGAAATCCAGCTCTGAAAAATCCGCGCTCCGCCGCAATCGGGAATCAAAGGTATAGGTCTGGAGCCGAAACGTTTTCCCAAGAGATTCCAGCCAGTCCGGCAGCGTGCCCTCCGAGCCTCGGATCTTCGCCGCCATCGCTTCGCCCGCCGTTTCACCGCCTCCGGGACCGCTCACGGTGAGGCCGCGCGAATTGTCCGCCAACACCACCAGGTCGTTGGCGCCTTTCTTCGGGGCCTCGTTCGTCCACAGCGGCTCGAGGAGACAGAGCGCGAGGAGGACGAGCCCCGTCAGCTTCAACAGGAATGCCAATACCCGCGCGCCGCCTCGCAGCGGACTGCGCCGGTAACCAACGATGAGCAGCACCAGCCCCACCAGACAGAATGCCGCCGCCGGCCACAACCATTCGGTGTTGGAGAAAACCACAGAGGCGAGCGTCATCGGGCGGTAAATCGGTAGTCAGTGATCGGTCGTCGGCAGATCACCGGCCGCTCCCCAGTTCCTCGTAGTAGCGCCGCACCAGTTCGCGATATTCGCGCGGCACCGGATCGCGATCGATGGGCGCGAGAGGATTCTCCTTGTCCAGCTTCGCCAGCTCCTCGGCGACACGATCCCGAATCTCGACCAGCGGCATGGTGATGCGTTGATCGATCGACCTGGCCTGCGGCGGCGCGTTGTTGCGGCGGAATTCGATCCGCATGGCGCGGGCGTCGTCCAGCACCTTGGCCAACTCGTTCCGCAGGTCGTCCTGTTCCACCATGTTCTCCAGATTCCGCAGTCGGCCCGACCATTCCTCGTAGTCACTGCCCGTGATCGGCCCCGCCGGGTCGGGCGCTTCGTTGGCTCCCTGGAAGAAAAGCGGTGGCTGACTGGCATCCACGTCACCCTGCGGAAGGCCGCCCCGATCCTGTTGATCCGATCCACCTCCGAAATTCGGTCCCGCCGACCCGGAACGACTACTGTCGCTACCACCACCCGACCTCTGCTGACCGGCTTCGGCAAAACCTCCACGATACCCGCGGCGCTCGCCGGGTTGCTGGCCTTGCCCTTCTCCTTGGCCTTGGCCCTCACCTTCGCCATTCGCTTGTGATTGACTCTGACCCTGTCCTTGTCCTTCACCTTGCCCGGGGGAATCCGAAGGAGACGGCCCCTGACCTTCCTCGCCTTTTCCACGCCCCTGACCGGGCTGCTGTCCCTGCGAACCTTCCGCGAGTTTTCCGGACTCCTGAGGTTCTCCCTTGCCCTGTCCTTGTCCTTTGCCGGGTTGCTCCCCAGACTGGCCTTCAGAGGGCTCTTTCCCTTCGCCCTGGCCCTGACCGGGTTGTTGACCTTTTCCATTTTCGGCCATCTGAGATTCGGTGGGTTCTTTCGCCTCGCCCTGGCCCTGACCGGGTTGCTCCCCTTCGCCGTTGGGCGTTTCTCCTTTGCCTTTTTCTCCGGCTTGACTCGGAGGATTCACTCGGCGCCGCGATTCTGGCGTTTCCTCGGACGGACCCGGTTGGCCGGCGGAATCCGACCCTGTTGGGTCGCCTGGCTTACCCTGTTGGGTCTCGTCTGACCCTGTCTGGTCTCCGGCTTGACCCTCTTCGGTCCCGGGCTTTTCGCCGGGTCGGCGGTCGGTTCCGGGCTCGTTCATCGCCAGATCGGTTTTCTCGCCTTCCTTGCCTTCGCCGCCGAGGCGTTCGCTCTCGTTCTGGGTCTGCTCGATCAGGTCTTCCAATTCGGACCTCGCCAT
>JAGRPB010000288.1 GCA_020439945.1 Verrucomicrobiia bacterium | reverse complement strand
CCCTGGGCGTGATCGCTCACGAGGGCAGCACCGTCCTCGTCTGTCTCAACAGCCTGCGCCTGCTCTTTGTGCGGGAGCCCCGGTTGACGATCGAGGCGTAGATCGGCTTGGGTGCGCGAAATCTGGCGTTCAGGGCCGTCTTTTTCCGGAGCTGGGTTGCCGTGACGGAATCGTAACCCCTAATCGTTTTACCCTTTCCGAGGATCGCGTAAAAGGTTCGGTGTTCTCACGAGGTGTTCCTGCTGGATGAGCCAACTGAGACAAGTTCCAAATGTTCAGGCTTCCTGGACCACATACATCAATACTGCGTAGGGGTGAGAAAGGGCAGTCGCCAATTTTCCGGGGGTGCGGCTGCCCTTTCTTCGTGCCCGGATATCTCGGGCCGATAAGGATTGGCCTCACTAAATACTTTTTCTTGTATATTCCAAGAATGGGATACTATGTGCAACGGTCCCATGAAAGACACCCTCGCCGTCTACAAATGTCTCTGCGACGAGACCCGGCTCCGGATTCTGAATCTCCTGAATTCGGGACCGCTCTGTGTCTGCCACCTGCAGGAGATTCTCGATGAATCCCAGGTGCGCGTTTCCAAGCAGCTCGCCTACATGAAACGCCAAGGAATGGTGACCGTGACCAAGCACGCCAACTGGCGGATCTATCAGTTGCCGGAATCGGTCACGCCGCTGCTGACGGAAAATCTCAAGTGCCTGCAGGACCTCCGGACCGAGGGCAAAATCTTTCGCGCCGATCTCGAAAAATTGAAACGCCTCGACACCTCGGCCGCCTGTGTGCCCGCGGCCCGGAAATCCTGTTGTGAATCGTGAACCCAAACCCTTGTCATGAAAGAATCCGCCAGACCCTTCCGCATCCTTTTCCTCTGCACCGGCAACAGCGCCCGTTCGGTTTTTGGTGAATACCTGATCCGCAGAGTCGCTCCCGTAGCATTCGAATCGTTCAGCGCCGGATCCGATCCGAAGGGAGAGGTGCATCCCATGACGCTGCGCGTCCTCTCGGAAATTCACAAGATCGATGCCTCGGACGCGGAATCGAAGAGTTGGGACCGTTTCCGCGAGGATGGAACCATTTTCGATTTCGTGATCACGGTCTGCGATCATGCCCGCGAAACCTGTCCCGTCTGGCCGGGCCAACCGGTGATCGCCCACTGGGGTTCGATGGATCCCGCCGCCGTCGAGGGAACGGAGGAGGAGGTTTTCGACGCCTTCAAGAAAGTGTCGATCGAGATCCGCCGGAGAGTCGAGCTGTTCGCGTCACTGCCTTTCGAAAAACTGGATCGGCTTCGCCTGGAACAATTGACGAAGGAGATCGGCGAATCGAAGGAAGCGCTGGCATGAGATCCGGCCTCCATTGGTTTCTATCCGAGTTGCTCGGAACTTTCCTTCTCGTTCTCTTCGGTTGCGGTTCCGTCGCGACCGCGGTCGCCTTGGCGGCGCCAGTCGGACTGTTTCAGGTCGCGATCGTCTGGGGACTCGGCCTCGCGTTGGCGATCACCCTGACCGGACCGCACAGCGGCGCGCACCTGAATCCGGCGATCACGGTCGCCTTCGCGGTGTGGACCGATTTTCCGAAGAAGCGAACGGTCGGCTATTTCGGCGCCCAGTTCCTCGGCGCTTTCCTGGCCGCGGCGACGCTCTATGCGCTTTTCGGACCCGCCATCGCGCATTTTGAGAGCGTTGCCGGAATCGAGCGAGGCGCTCCCGGCAGCGAGGCTTCCGCGATGATCTTTGGCGAATTTTTCCCCAATCCCGGTGGCCAGCCGTGGGATCCCGCGGCAAACGAGATCGTGGGTCCGGTGCAGGCCTGGCTGGCCGAGTTCCTCGGTACGGCGCTGCTCGCTCTTGGAATTTTCGGGCTCACCGCCAAGGGCAATCCCTTCGCCGCCGGCAAGTTCACGCCGCTGGCGATCGGACTGCTGCTGACTTCCCTGATCTGTCTTTTCGCGCCGATCTCGATGGCGGGATTCAACCCGGCGCGCGACCTGGCGCCGCGACTTTTTTCCGCCCTTACGGGTTGGAAATCCTACGCCTTCACCGCCAACGGCAGCGGCTGGCTGACCGTCTACGTCATCAGTCCCGTCCTTGGAGCCGTCGCGGGAGGTTGGTTGGGATGCCGCCTTTTTTCGCGGTCGGTCGACGATGCCGCGGCGAAAGGGTAACGGCGGAAGATTCGATTACTTCCTCGACGGCACGGTTTCCGAAACCGGAATCTCCTCGCGCAACATCCGCCCGCCCTGTCCGGTGAGCCAGAGGTAGTGATCCGGAGGCAAACCGTGGAGTCCGAGAAATTCGACGCCGTCGCCAACGGGAACCTCGTTGGTGCATTTGAAAATCGCCGTGCCTTCATCCACTTCATCGAACATGGCGACATAGATCATGCCTGCGCCGACTCGTTTCGCGGCGGTCATCTGGGACCAGAGAAATTGGCCTCCCAATCTCGGAATCGCGTCGATTTCACCACCGTGCAGGTGATGCCAGCTGAAGCCGGGATAGACCACGGGCAGGTAGTCGACTTGTCGTTCCTGGCACCAGGCGAGATCCGGCTTCCAGAGTTTCTCGCTATGGCGGGTGGCTTCTTCCGGGGTCCGGTAGCGACCCACTGTCCACGGACTCAGGACATCCGCCTTGGACAGCAAATCGAGGAGGGCGGGATCGTTGGTGGCGTCGTGGCTTCCCTCCCGCCACCAGGTCGGAATGCCGAGCATCACCGAGCAGCCGTCCTTTTTCAGGAAATCGACGACTTCGGCGCAATCGGACAGCGAGTACTTCCGGTCGTCGGAGAAACCGATGCCCCACACCGCCACCAACGGTCTTCCCTCGTGATGCAGGTACGCGGGATCGTCGGTGATGGCGGCTTCCGCGCGGAGACGCCGCCAGTCGTCGATCAGCTGCCTCGTTTCTCCAGCGCCCAAGCCGCTGAGATCGTACATGACGGCATAGGCTCGTCCCGAGCGGTTGGCCCCTTCGCGGCAATGCATCAACACGGCATCACGGTGATCGCGCAGCCGGGTGTCGCGCATGCCGGTGACGAATCGCTGCACGAACGCGCCGTCGATCCCGTAGTCGCGCATCCACTCGAAGTGCCGGAGCACGGTGTCTCGGTTGCGTGAACTGAACACTTCAGCCGGCTTTCCGTCGGCGAGACGAAAGGCGGTTTCGTAGCGATCCTCGGCAGGCAGCTCCGAAACATCGGGCCACAGGTCCACGGTGACATTCCCCGGTCCTGGAACTCGCTTCCGGTCGCGGGTCCAGTGTATCCAGCCGAGCCCGCTTTC
Organism: Verrucomicrobiia bacterium; assembly: GCA_020439945.1. Lineage (GTDB taxonomy): Bacteria > Verrucomicrobiota > Verrucomicrobiia > Verrucomicrobiales > DEV007 > JAEUHH01. Next base: position 20 of record JAGRPB010000288.1, on the reverse strand, counting down.
ATCCCCCTCGCAGCCAAACC
>JAGRPB010000287.1 GCA_020439945.1 Verrucomicrobiia bacterium | reverse complement strand
TGGCACCTTCGCTCAGCCGGAGGAAAGCGGGGCGCTCGGCCTCCGTCGACACCCGCACCGGACGAAATTCCCGCACCCCTTCGCTGAATCGAATCTCATCGATCTGTCCCGGAAATCCGTGGTAGAGCGAACCGATCCGATCCCCCAGAGAGAGATCGCGGATCGCCGCCGCCATCGATCCCGCCCCAGTCCGAGTCGAGCGCCCGATTTCCTCGCCATCGAGGTAAAACGCCACCGTTCCGGTACCATCATAGGTGAAGGCCAGGTGGTGCCATTTCTCCGGCGTCAGCTCCAACGGATCCGAGAACCATCGTTCCGATCGCGCCCCCAGCCCGATTTCGAGCTGGAGATGTCGCGCGCCCGACTTGCTCTGCCGCGTCAGCGTCCAGATGAAACCGGTATGATTGTCCGGGACATACTTGCAGTCCGCCAGCACCGGCGAAACCTCCGGCGGAAACCGCTCCTCGCTTGAGTCTGGATGCAGCCACATCTCCAGGGAAAAGGCGCCACCCGGGGAAAGGATCGGGGATCGTTTCACCACGAAGCCGTGCGGGTCGTCAATCACCGGATAGCCGGGGCCTCCCCGGAGGCAACCCTCGCCAAATCGACCACCCGCCGACCACGTGGCACCGCGCAGATTTCCCTCGAGACCGTGGCTCGACGAGTCTTTGCCCACCGCGGATTCCTCGTCGAATCGCCAGAATCCCAGCACGAAAGGACCAGCGGCTTCTTTGCCTTCGTAGGGTTCCCACCAGCGTGAAGCGGAGCCCGGTTCCTGGCCGGAAACCGAGGTCACCAGCCACATCAACAGCGACAGGAAAATGCCAATACCTTTCATGATGGTCAGGGTTCCGCGCGAGCCTTGCGCCACGCCGGAAAGGTGTCGAGGTAGCGCCATCGGAAGTCCTTCTGTTTCCGGTAGCGGAGATCGAGGTAATCGAGTTGTTCCTCCACGAAGGCATCCACGTTTTCGCGATCGGAAAAGGGATCACGGATTTGCTCTTGCCACGCTTCCAGGGCGGCGACAAGGCGGGCCTTCGCTTCGGCGTGATCGGGGTCGTCAGTCAGGTTTTCCCACTCGTTCGGATCGGATTCCAGATCGTAGAGTTCGTAGCGGGGCGGATTCTCCCACCTCCGAAAAGCGGTTTCGACCTCGGGAGAAACTGACGCCCGTTCCTCCGACACGAGTCCGGACACGACATGATGGGGATGCTCGGGATCGAGGTAGGTGCCGGCGTCAAGATTCCGCGTTCCGGGCCGTGGGCTGGAGATGAGCCGGTAGCGCTCGTCACGCACCGATTCCTGGACGTAACAGGCGCGAGGGAAAGAACCGGTTGTCAGGGCGAAGACATACTGTCGCCAATCCGCCGGCTTCTCCCCCCGCAACAGGGGCTGCAGCGCCCGTCCCGTCAGTTCCGGCGGAGCCTCGATCCCTGTCGCCTCCAGGATGGTTGGTAACAGGTCGAGCGTCGACGTCAGCTCGTTCCGAACCGATCCTGCCCTGGCCTTTCCCGGCCAGCGGACGATCAGCGGCACCCGCAGCCCGCCCTCGTAGACCGTGCCTTTCCCCCGGGGAAACTGGGCACCGTGGTCGCCGAAGTAAATCACCATCGTGTTCCCCGCCCGCCCCGTTTTCTCCAGGGCATCCAGCAATCGGCCCACCCAGACGTCCAGTCGGGCGAGGCAGTTGTAATAGTCGGCGGTCACCTCCCGGAGTCGCTGCGAGTCGGCGCCCACCCAGGGCAACGGCGATACATCCTCGCCATTCTGAGGATCATCCGGCAGACCGTGGGCTTCCCGAAGAAAGGGCAGATGCGCATCGGGGAAATTGACGGAGAGAAACCACGGCTTCCCCGCCGCTTCCGCCCAGAAGGTTTCCGCCGCCGCGACGTATTCGCCGACATCCTGCTTGCGCTGAAAATTGGCTCCCGCGATGGCGCGGAAATCGAAAGGAAAAGCGGACTCCGGATTGACGTGCAGTTTCCCGATCAACCCGGTCCGATACCCGGCCGGTTTCAGGAGCGAGATCACATTGGGCGTGTCCTCGCGATACATCGCGAACTTGTGTGTCGCCAACCCGATCTGGCCGTTCTGTCCAGGATGCAGCCCGGTCAGGAACGCCGCCCGCGATGGCGAGCAGACCGAGTAGGGTACGAAGGCCCTCTCGAACCGCACGCCCTCGGCCGCCAACTGGTCCAGATTCGGGGTTCGCGCGTGGGGATCGCCGTAGCATCCGAGTTCCGGGCCGTTGTCCTCCGAAACGATGAAGAGAATGTTCGGCCGTTCATCGCCCCGCGCGAACCCGGTCGAAATTACCGCGAATAGTGCTGCCAGCCATCGATGCATTCTGGCGCGAGTTTCGCCTCGCGCCGGCCCCCCGCCCAGCCCAAAAGTTGGCGCAACCCTGTGAGGTCGCGGACTCAACCCTGTTTGCTCACCGAGCTGACCCTGTTGAATCCTCTCGCGATTCCAGGCCTTTTCATTCCCCATTCGTCGAAAAATCCCTCGGCAAGCCTGATCGTCGATCGGGCCCCATCGAGTCGCTCACTCGTTTTCTGAATCCCCAGATACCCAGAGCCAGCACCATCAGCGCGAGAACCTGATATCCCGAAAACAGTCCGAGCACTCGTGGCGTGTCGCGGGCGAATTCGTGGACAAACCGAAACAGGCCGTAGGCGATCAGGTAGAGATGGAAATGCTGTCCGGGGAGAATACCGCGATGGCGAAACCAGAGGAAAACAACGAAGGCACCCAGGTTGAAGGCCAACTCGATCCATGGCGCCGGCCAGCGAGGCATCCCGGCGCCATCGTTCACCGTGAACCAATGCGCGCTTTCACAGGCGATACCGAGACAACAGCCATGTGCCAGGCAGCCGAGACGACCGAGCGCGATTCCCAGCGGCGCCACCGCGGCGAATCCGTCACCCGTCGGTTCGCGGTATCCGACCAGTTTTTTCACGCCTTCCACTCCCGCGTAGCCACCCAGCAGCGCTCCAAGAATCGTTTTGCCGTTGGCGAGTTGATACCAGAAATCGGCGTGTCCCCAGTGCAGCCATCCCTCTGCCAGCAGGTAGGCGAGTTTTGCGCCGGCGAAGGCGCCGATCACCGCTCCGGCGAATATCTGGATGAGACGAGGATCGGATCGAAATCGGCGTGACCACCAGAACACCGACCCGATCAGGGCGACGAGCAACAGCAGCAGGTAAATGGCGCTGCCATTCGGGAGGAGTTGGTGTGGCACGGCGAAGAGGATGGTCGAAAGTCGAACGGGGCTCCCGGCCCGTTCCATCGAATTCAGGACAGGCGCGAGGAACGGGCCGGGAG
>JAGRPB010000286.1 GCA_020439945.1 Verrucomicrobiia bacterium | reverse complement strand
CACCGTGGTGGGCTCCGGCTCGACCACGGCCATCAGCGTGTTCAACTCCGGCATCTTCAGCAGCGGGGGCTCCCTGCTCTCCTCCTCGGGCAACCTCTCCATCACCGGTCACGGCGGCACCGGCAGTGTTTACAATGCCGGGGTCCACTTCGAGGGTGGCGTCTACCAGAGCAGCTCCGGCAGTCTCAGCCTCCTCGGAGACGCCCATGCCAACACCACCAGTGTCTTCAACCACGGAGTCTGGATCATGAACGCCTCGGTCGGCGGGGGCGCCGGTTCCTCGGTCACCGGCACCGGTGGCGGCGGCATCGGTTTCAACCACGGGGTTTCCATGGTCAACGTCACCGGCTCGGTCACTCCCGGCGATGTCACCGGCTCGGTCACCGACGGCTCCTCTCTCTCCAAGGAGACCGACGGGAATTTCTTCCCGTGAGAGAAAACGGCTTGAGCACTCTTCAAGCGGCCCTCAAATGGGTATTCTTGGCTAATGTTGCCGTAATCTCCCCAGCCGCCAAGGTATCTTCGCGTAGCCACCGCTCTTTGCATACTCATCTCGACTCGCGCCTTGAAACAGGAACTGCAGGTGGTCGGGATCGACCTCCATGCGTTCATCGATGCCGGAGCGGATCAATTCGCCGTGGCTGATACAGTCGGTCCACACGCCGTCAACCTGATCGACATTTTCAGGCACTGCGGCAAAAGGGTTTTCGAGTGAATCGGCCAGTCCCCGCCACGTCCCCCCGAGGTCCTCGGCAAGGTAGGCTTTGTAGTAGCGGCGACCGGGTGCCTGGGATTCGATTAGCGTCACGTATTCCTCCCGATCTTTGAGCTTGTAGGTGTGCGACGCTTCGAAAACGTCGGCCTTGAGTGCCAAGGTCTGTTCGCCCCAGCCGAAAGGGAACTCTGCGATCGGGGTCTCCCGACGCCACAGATGGCCATCGTTGGAAGTGTAAAAAAGGTATGCTTTCCCGGAATCGCAAATCACCCAGAAGTCGATCCACTTCGGTTTTCTGGAAACCTTTGGAATCATCGGTTCCGGCTTTGACCACGAAGCGGGATCATCCAGATCTTCGGTCGTCGAAAAACAGGGTCCGAATGGCGGGGTTCTCGACGGCTCGGCCAATTGGTAGATGAGATACCACTTCTGGTGCGGACTAAACCAGAACACCTGGGGTGCGCAGTAATAGTTATCGTGCAAGCCGAGGACGTGCCGTTCGGCGGAATTCGCGGAAGGCCAGTCTTCGAAATTGAAATAGACAATATCGACATTTCCGGACGCCATCCGCACGGTGGTGAAAAGATGCCACCGATTCTGGAAACGAACCAGGGTGGGATCTTTCAGCGCAATCCACGGATCTTCTCTTTCGCGCATCGCCTGCACATCGATCAGGGGAGGTGAAGATTCCCAAAAAAACCTTCCCGTTGAAAACGGGTCATCCTGAGCCGCTGCCTCGAACGGCAAACCGACTCCGAGGAGTAATCCGAGCGCCGAAAATGGAATGGTGATCTTCCCTTTCATTGCATGGGAAATTCCAGGGAAACCCGTTCGCCATTTCTCAGAACCACGGCATCGAGCTTCGCGGGACCCGGATGACGCTGGAGCAGCGTGCCGATGTATTCGCTTTCGGTCAGGCGGTGGGAAAGACCATCGACTTCGATCAGAATGTCGCCCTTCTGAAAGCCGGCTCTCTTGGCGGCGGCGTGTTTTCCATATTGACCCACGTGAAGGATTTCCAAGGCCAGCCCCCCTTTTCCCAGGTTCCGATTCTGACGTTCTTCGTCAGGCAAGTCTTCCAGTTTCATGCCACCCCCCACCATCGCCCGCATGGGCCAGGTGCCAACACGTCGGCCGATGTCACTCTTCATTCGCCAGCCTGGTGGCAGATCCATGACCACGGAAATGGTCTCACCCCCGCGATTGACCTGAAATTCCACCCGGTCTTCGTCCTTCAGATGATCCAACATCCATGCAAAGTCGGCCTCGGAAATGATCCACTGGCCTCCGGCGCTGACGATATCATCTCCCCTCTCCAGACCCGCCAGCTCGGCGGGCGAACCGGGTGCCACTCCGGCGATGCGCGCGGTACGATCGGGCTGGAGCGAAAAGCCCACCGTTTCGGGTGAGGGCATCGGGTAGATCAGTCGGAGCGGCAACAACTCCCCCCGATCCCGATACGCCGCCTTCAATCCGTCGCCAATCTGGTGGCAATGAACACAGCTCTTCACGACGTTGCCCTTCCAATCCAGCTCTCGACGGTAGGGATTCTCCGAATTCTGAATCAGCGGAATGTCCAGCGGCGTCTTGTAAGCGATCGCCTTGGGATTCTTCCCGCTCAGATTCTTCGCGTTTCCCGGATAGCCCTGATGGATCAGCAACGCGGCGTCGAGCGTGGCCCTGAAACCGGCAATCGATTTTTCGGCCGGATCTTTCTGGTGCCGCCAAGATCCGTAGCGACCGTAGATCTGACCGCCGGGACTCATCATGATCGCGGAAAACGAGAGGTCGTAGTCGAACTGGAACCGCTCCAGATCGAGCGCGTTGGCATTGATGATCCGGACGCAGACAAACTCGTCCAGGAGCGAACTCAGTTCCGGCGCGTCCATGACAGCGCCATCGATACCGGCACACGCGAGGCAAGGCACGCACCTCAGCACCACCAGGAGGGGTTTGCCGGTGCGATTGGCTTCGGCGGCAGCTTTGTCAAAGTCGTCAAAATACCAGCGAGCCTGGGCTTCCAACCTTGCCTTTTCGGCTCGCACCGCGCCCTCCCGATCTTTCACGGTCTCGGCGGACATCCAGGTCGCGCTTGCCAGCAAAGTGAGACAGGAAAACAGAGCGATTCTCGGAAACGAAGGAAGTGCCATGGTGGAAAGAAGGATCTGTCCCTCATACCCCGACCACCCGTTGGCGGTCGAGCGGAATCGACCGAATTCAACCCTGTTCGATTCGCGACCCAACAGGGTTGAATCGATGCCTCAACCCATTGCCACCTGCTCGATAACATCGGCCAGGGTATGCAGCGCGTTTCCCTCGAGTTCGTTGCCGACGTAGAGAAAGGTCGGTTTCCGATCCGGGTTTCCATGGATGGCGTGCCGGAGAATCGACACCATCGATTCGCGGGCATCCGGATCGATCTCCCGAAGCTGGTGAAAAGGTTCGAATTGCTCCCTGGCCCAGTCAAAACTGCGACCGGGCGTCAGCAAATAGCGGGCGATGATGAAGGGATTGTCTTCCAACGGATGCAAGCCGATCTGATCGCTTACGGCCGGCATCCGCGTCCATTGATTGTAGACGTGGGCCACGCCGTGGCGGGCGAGCATTTCGAAGTACTCGTGGT
>JAGRPB010000026.1 GCA_020439945.1 Verrucomicrobiia bacterium | reverse complement strand
CTGGCGAGGAATTGGAATCGGAGCTGATCAAGATCGGCGCGGAACATTCCCTCCTGAAATCCGAAATGGAATCTCTCGCCGAGGTGGTGAAGAAAGCGGTCGACGCGGCATCGCCCCTCTGGCGGGACGACTTTCACGATTTTCTGACCGTGCAGATGGTCCGGATGGCACCCCGATATTACTACAACTCCAGCGGCATGCTTCAGCAGCTGGGAACGGAAAAAGCCGCATCCATTGTCGATCGTTTTCAAAGCACCGAAGCCACCCGACCTCACGCCCAGAAGGTTTGGAAAGACGCGATCTCCGGAGTAATCGGCAAGGAAGCCTTCGTTGCCCGCGAAAAGGTGATCGCCGAGGAAAACCGAAATCATGAGGAAGCGGTTCAGAGATTTCTGGACGGTTTTTTCAAGGAAAACGGAACGAGGAATGGTGAGTCGGCGAACGACATCACGGGAGAGGTGCTGAAGGCGATCACGCCCGACAGCGATTCAAAAGAACTCTCCGAATCATTGCAGAAACTCGCCGAAAAGGCCGTCGATGCTCATCTCCAGGCGGCCCGTGAAGATACGGCCTTCGTTCTGCGCCGGACCCTCGAAGATCGATGGACCGGCTTCGCCTCCATGTTTCCGCCGATGGAGTTTCACCAGTCGAAGATCTGGCGGGACGGGCTGAAGGAAGTGCTTTCTCCCGGCCAGTTGACCCAATGGAATGAGGCCTCTGAAACGAAGCGGAAGAAGGAAGAGGAAAAGTTTTCCAATATCCTCACCACCATGGAAGGACGACAACGGAGTGAGTTTGAGGAACTGATCGACGAGGAAATGCACCGGGTCATCGAGACCACGAAGTTGGAGGAACCCCAATCGGAAAACCTCAAGAAGGCGGCGAAGGTGGCCGTGGATACCTGCCTGGAAAAATGGTCTGAAGCCGGACTCAACATTTTTCGTCGTCTTCCGCGCTCGTCACGGGAAACCGTGATCGAAGCCAACCGGTTTCATTTTGCCACGACCGGGATTGAACCCACCGAACTGCCCGCCTGGACGGAAGCGCTGGAAAAAACACTGACCCCCTCCCAACAAGCCGCCTGGCAGGCGGAGCAGGCGCTCTGGGAGGAAGAGGAATCGAAGCGCATCGCCGAGGCGATCGAAAATACGGCCGATTCCTACAAGCCCCAATTCGAAGCCAGTTTCGATCCCAGGATTGCCGACGTGATCGGTTCGTTGAATCTGGAAGAGGATCGCGCCAAAGCCGTCCGTACGGCCGGCGAGAAAGCGATCGAACAGAGCCTAGACAACTGGAAGAAGCGTGCGCGGGAATGGCTCGACACCCTCTCCGATGAACAGCGGCGGAATTACACGGAGCAGGGTCGCGTGCCGCTCGGATTCGATGACAGCGATGAAGCTCAGAATCAACCGGCATGGAAGGAGGTGTTTGAAACCATCCTGACCGAGGACGAGCGAAAACTGTGGGAGACCTGGCAGCGCAACCGGGAAGAACGACGTCGAGGCGCCCTTTCCGGCCTGATTGTCGCCGAAATCGAGGAATGGGTCGGCATCGATCCGCAGCAGTGGGAGAAAATCGCGAACGTTTGCTCGGAACAGGCGGAGGTGCTGGGCGTCCAGTTCGACGAACAGCATTTCTACATGAGCGTGGCGGATATCGCTCGCGCTCTGAGAGCGCTCGATTCGAAGAAGATCAAACAGATCCTCGACGAAACCCAATGGACGCGATGGGAAAAGGCGATCGCGATGCTGGAATCGCGCGGTCACTCACGATCGCAGAACGCGAAGATTCCCGAACCACCCAAGCAAGCCGGGGCCATGTACGTGGAGAACGCCATCACCGAGGTGCTTTACCACCGCAATCGTGAAGTGACGGAGGAGAATCTGCTCCGCACGGTATCGGAAATCGAAGTTTGCGGAAAAGCGGCCCAGCTCACGCCGGAAATTGTTTCCCAACTCGAAACGGCAGCGAAAGGCGCGATCGAAGTGGTCACCAATCGTTGGGATTCCGATTACACCCGTTTTGTCCGGCAACGCGTCCGGGGAGCGGATGCCCAGACCATCCATCGCCAACTCGCCGGCACCAGCAACTACCGGACGAGGATGGAAAATCCTCTCGACTCCAATCTCTGGAAAAACAACCTGAAGTGGAAACTGACACCATCGCAGTTGGAACTCTGGAAGGAAGCTTCCGAAAAACGCAGCCAGCGCCGCAATGCCGCGATTGCCGCGATGATTGGCTCGTTTTTCGAGTCGCGCTTCGGTCTCAACGCCGATCAGGCGATCGCCTTCGATCAAAAGCTCGAGCGATCGCTGGAGACCTACGGACCCGACATTGAAATGATGTTCGGTTCCTACGATTCGCCCTGGTATTTGCAGTACTACAGCATCGGCACGCCGGTGATGGGAATTCCCGAGAAGGAACTGAAGGAAATTCTGAACAAGGACCAGTTCGATCTCTGGGAATCGATGTTCCGCCAGAACGCGGCCAACTACTGGGACAACGTGGAGCGGTATCACGATCAGCGCGTGAAATCCGAAAATGCCGACCAGAAGAAGGGAGAAAAGGACTCGTGAGATCGCCCCGACACTTTGCTTGTCTGATGTTGGCGACCGCCGTCGCCGCCCTCCCCTGGATGATCCATGCCCAGGGTCCCGAACTGCGGTTCGATGGCAGGATGCCACCCGAAGTCGAACGCATCTACGAACGCGGCCTGTCCTGGCTGGCGGACCACCAGACCGAGCAGGGAAACTGGAACGATGGACAGTCCGGCGCGGGAGTCGACGGCATCTGCCTGATGGCGTTCCTGGCTTCGGGCGAGGATCCCAATTTCGGTCGCTACGCCCCCAACATCCGCCGCGCGCTCCGCGCAATGATTTCTTCCCAGGATCCCGAGACTGGCTACCTGCCCAACAGCATGTATCACCATGGATTCGCGATGCTGGCCCTGTCCGAGGCCTACGGCGTCGTCGACGATTCGCTGATCGCCCGGGATGGCGGCGGCAAAAACGGAGCCGGCATGCGAAGCATCGGGCAGGCGTTGGATCTCGCCATCCGTTGCGCGGTGACTTCGCAGGAGAAAAATCGTTGGGGTGCCTGGCGATACAGCCCCGATTCCACCGACGCCGACACCTCGGTCGCGGGTGCGGTGCTGATGGGACTGCTGGCGGCGCGAAACGCCGGCATGGAAGTGCCCGATGAATCGATCGACGCAGCGCTCGATTACATGCGCCGCAGCACCGGGAAGAACGGTTTTGTGGCTTACTCCGGCGGGTTTGGAGGAATGGGAGAATCCATGAACCGTTCCGCCATCGCCACGCTCGTCCACGCCGTCGCCAAGCAGAAGGACGTCTGGCAGTATGAGGCGACGCTCAAGCACATCACCGAACGGCTCGAACACCAGGCCGACGGACACTACCTGGAATATTTCCGTTACTACATGGCCCAGGCACTTTTCCAGGGCGACTACCAGGCGTGGCAGAAATGGAACACGGCCACCATCCGGCAGTTGGAAAACACCCAGGCCGAGGACGGCAGCATCGGACAGACGCCCTACCAGACCGGCATGTCCCTGCTCGCCCTGGGACTCAACTACCGCTTTCTTCCCATCTACGAACGCTGATCCGTCCATGTTCGACGCCCTCCAGCCGCGCCTTTTTCGCCTTGCGATTCACATCGCCATCGCGCTGGCGTGCCTGCCGATGTCGCAGGCGCAGGAAAAGCCCTCCCAGGAGGAAAGCAACGCTGATTCAAAAAAGGAAGACACGACACCACCCAGCGGTCGGCTTCATTTTCTCGATGGCAACCGCCTTCCCGGCACGTTGGGTTCCGCCAACGAAACGACGCTGACTTGGAATTCCGCATTCTTTGCCGAGGCTCCCTCACTCGCCTACGAGGCCCTGGAAGCGGCCGTTTTCAATCGTCCCTCCTTTGTGGCCAGTCCCGAAGACAACGTGTCGATTACCTTTCGCGACGGCGGGCGGATTTACGGGGACCTGGTGAGTTTTGACGACGAATCCGTCCGCATCCGGAGCCGGCGCGCGGGCGAACTCACGCTGAGTCGCGATGCCGTGGCGGAACTTCGCTGGCTGCGAAAGGGCGATCTGGTCTGGCGAGGTCCCAATGGTCTCTGCGATACGCTCTACATGGTGAAACCGCTCGACACGAAACGCTGGTTTCCCCACACCGACGGTGCCATCCGGACCGTGGGATGGAAGCAGCGACTCTGGATCAAGAGCGAGATTCCGGCGATGGCCGAATTCGATTTCGAAATCTCCTCGAATGAACGCCCCGAATTCGAGGTGCAGGTGCTTCGGCAGTTGAAGAATTTCAATCTCCGAACCTGGGACAACGAAGTCGTCGTTCGTCGCGGCGACGCGCACCTCTCGCTGATGAAGATTCCCGACAACGAACGGAGAATTCACCTGCGGCTTTTCTGGGACTTCGAGAACGACAGCGGCGCCATCGCCACCGGGGATGGCAAACTGCTGGGACGGTTTCGAAGCGAAAAAGAAAATGCGGGCACCCTGACCATGGAAGACGGCATCCCGACTGTCATCTTCACCAAACGCACCCTCGATCCCAAGACCAACAAGTCGCCCGATTCCGTCACCTTCAATAATTTCGGTCGCGACCTGAACCTCCACCATCTCGAAATCCGTCGCTGGGATGGCTCCTCTCCCGCCCCTTCCACCGATCCAAAATCGGAGGGATTTCCCCGGCTGGAACTGGCGGACGGATCGGTTTTTGGCGCCTTTTCCGGCACCATCCTCCGAACCGACGGCGATGCCTTGCTGGTCGACCCCTCCGAATCGCCGGGGCAGACCCGCGACATTCCCCTCTCCCAAGTGGAGGCGATCGTTTTTGCTCCTTCCGGAAAAGGCAGGCCCGAGCAGAACGAACAATTCCCCGAGCGCGCCGAGTTCGCTGATGGTACCGATCTTTCCGGCCGGCTACTCGGTTATGAAGACGGGCGAATGATTTTCGCGACCCCCGAAACCGACGAGACAGTAAAACTGAAGCCAGACGGATTGCTGAGGCTTCTCTTCCAACGTCGAACCGAGAATCTCACCTTCACCAACCGCGATCGGGTCACTCTGGACAAAGACACGATCACCGGAGAATGGGAACCGGCGGCGATCAATACCCCCAGGTGGCGGCTGAGCGGTGCCACCGCCGCGGTTCCGCTTGCCGACCAGAAAACCGTCAACATCCAGCGGTCCACCCAACCCGATGACTTGCCGGAAATCGATCGTCCCGGCGGATTGCTGCACCTGGCGAGCGGGCAGACCATTTCGGGCGAACTTGCCGCCATCGGTCCGGATGGGAAATGGCTGGAACTCCGGAGCGACCTGATCGAGAACACCCGCTTCGACGCCGACCAGATACGCGCCCTCCAGTTCACCGGCATCGAACTTGAAACCGAAGGATTCAAGGATCGTGGCTGGAAAGTCGCCCGAGGAAAAATGGGCGCCGAGGTGCAGTTGGAGAGCAGCGACGACGACGGCAAAACCACCGACAAGATTGCCCTTAATCCCGGCGGCGCCTGGGGACACGCCTCGATCCTCCGCGGCAACGAAGTTCAATTCAAACTCAAGGCCAACCAGTGGGGCGCCCTCAGGGTGAGGTTGTTCGGCACCTCTCTGGACAGCTCCGACGACAAGACGACCCGCCTCCTCCTCGCCCATTTCGGCAACGAGATCTACTGCGGGGTCGAACAGACTCCCGGAGATTTCGCCCGGCGCCAGGACATCAACGCGGAACCGAACACGCCCGTTTCCGTGAGGGTCGTCTGGGATGAAAAGAAACTGGATATGTTCGTCCTCGGTCAGAAAACGACCTCGATCAATTTCAGTCCGCAGTTTCCCAAGAATGGTCACGGACTGGTTTTCGAACCCGCCAGCCTGTGGGGCAACGGCGAACGCGAAATGGAGGTCTGGGATTTTTCGGTGAAGACCAGTCCCGGCGTCGTCGCCACACCGGCAGTCGATTCCGAGGTGAGAGAACGAGCGCTCCTGGTGCCGCGCTTCCAGCGAAACGATCTCCCCCACCACGCCCTGCTCGCCTGGACCGGAGACCTGCTCCGCGGAACCATCGAGGCGGCCACCAACGATCGCTTTTCCGTGCGCGCCGGTCTGGAGTCCCATCACATCGATGCCTCCCGAATCGCCGCCGCCATCTGGCTGAAACCACCGCCGCCGGAAAAGCAGGAGGAAAAGCCCGATACCGAAACCAAGGGAGGAGATCCGAAGGCTCCGACCGAGAAGAAGGTCGAAGAGAAACCCGACCCATCTCAGGAAAACGCCGAGGGCAATCACTACATACTCGAGTTGCGCGACGGCTCGCGATTCGGCCTGAACGTGGAACATTTCGGTCCTGAATTCATCAGCGGACAAGGCGGCCCCCTGGGGGACTGTCACGTTCCGGTCGAGATGGTCGCCAACATCTTTTCCGGGGACAATCGCCCCGCTGAACCGGGTGCGCTTTTCGCGAACTGGCAGTTGGAAAACGCGCCCGAACCCACTCCTCCAGAGGGAGGCGGAGGAGACACCGCATCCCCCTTGATTGGCAAAGCCGCGCCTCCTTTCGAACTGAGCGTCCTGGGCGCGGAAGACAAATTCAAACTCGAGAAAGGGAGAATCGTGGTCCTCGATTTCTGGGCGACCTGGTGCGGCCCCTGCGTGAGGGCCCTGCCCGAAATGCTCGAAACCATGGCCGGTTTCGACACCAACCAGGTTTCCTTTGTCGGCGTCAACCAGGCCGAGGCCGAGGAAACCATTTCTCAGTTCCTGCGTCAGCGGGGATGGCCGCCCTTCACCGTCGCACTCGATTCCCGCCAGGATGTCGGCCGGGCCTATGGCGTCGAGGGTATCCCGCACACCGTGATCATCGATCAGGAAGGAAAGGTATCCTGGGTCTCGACCGGTTTTCGTCCCGGCGTTGGCGAAGAGGTCGCCAAGCGGATCAACGAGCTGCTGGAGAAAGCCGAAAAGTGACCACGCGATTCAACCCTGTCAGGTCGCCGACCAAAGAGGGTCAACTGGCCTGACCACCCCGTCCCTTGCCAAGCCCGGCATTTCGCGGGAACTTAGCGCGTCTCCCCCTTTTGCCAGTCGCCATGCCCGCCCATCAGTTTTTCTTTCGCCGACGTGTCGAGTTCGCCGATACCGATGTGGCGGGGATCGTCCATTTCTCCAACTTCTTCCGCTACATGGAAAGTTGCGAGCACGCCTTCTATCGGTCCCTGGGTTTCTCGGTGCACGATTTCCGGCCTCGGCCGGATGCCGACCCGATCGGCTGGCCGAGGGTGCATGCCTCGGCCGACTATCGGCTCCCGCTTTTCTTCGAGGAAGAGATCGAAATCGAGCTGCTGATCGAGCAGATCCGCAGCAAGACGATCCACTACCATTTCCGTTTCTGGAAACACCCGGACGATCCCGACAAGCGCGCCGTGGCGGCCACGGGAAAGTTCGTCGTGGTCTGCGTCACCTTCGCGGAAGGCAGCCGTCCGGGTGGCCACGGGCACAGCGGACGGCGCATGAAAGCGGTTGCCATCCCCGATGAAGTGCGCGAGAAGATCGAAGTCTCTCCGGCGGGAATCATCCCGGAACCGGCCGAAAGCCAATCCTGAAATGAAGAAGAATATGGGCAGCTACACCTGGTTGATTTTCGCCCTCGGGACCGTCCTGACCTGGGGTCTCTACGGCATTTTCCTGCACATGGGCCAAGTCGGCATGGCCGATCCGGTCAACGGTCGCTACAAGGCGTTTCTCTTTGTCGGCATCGCCTATTTCATCACCGCCGTGCTGGCGCCGCTCGTGATTCTCATCAAGGCGGGATCGGACTGGAAGCTGCCGGCCTCGGGGATGTGGTTGTCGTTGGTGGCGGGGATTCTCGGAGCCGTTGGCGCCTTTTTCGTCCTCCTGGCGCTGGGTGCCGGCATCAAGCAGGGCACGGGGCCAAGCGTGGTGATGTCGATCATCTTTGCCGGAGCACCGGTGGTCAACGCGCTGGTCGCCCTCAGCATTCATCCGCCCGATGGCGGCTGGGGATCGATCAAGCCCCAGTTTTTCATCGGCATCCTGCTCGCGGCCCTCGGCGGCTGTCTGGTGACGCTCTACAAGCCGGGCGGCCCTCCGCCGAAGAAGAAGGAAGTCACGACGGCGGCGGTGGAGATGGTCGCGAATCCGGGCACGGCGCGCGCGAAGGACCCGTTCGCCCGGCAGTAATTTTCCGGCGGAGATCGTCTTTTCCCCCGACGAGATCGATGGCCGGACGCGCCGAAATCGAAGCCCTTCAGCTGGGACGCCTCCGGGCGTTGATCTCGGAAATTCGTTGCGACAACGCTTTTTATCGCGGCCGCCTGGAGGATTCCGGATTCGAAAGCGGGGACGACATTGCCTCGCTGGCGGATTTCTCCGCCCGGATGCCGTTCACCACCAAGATGGATCTGGTCTGGGACCGGGAGGAATTCCCTCCCTACGGATCCAACCTGACCTACCCCCTCGAACGCTACGCGCGCTATTGCCAGAGCAGCGGCACGACGAGCATTCCCCTTCCCTGGCTGGACACTCCAGAGAGTTGGTCGGCCATGCTCGACTGCTGGGATCGCGTCTATGAAGCGGCCGCGGTTTCTCCCGCTGACGTGGTCTTCTTCGCCTTCAGTTTCGGCCCCTTCCTCGGATTCTGGACCGCCTTCGACGCCGCCACCCGACGGGGCAACCTGGCCATTCCCAGCGGCGGGCTCAGCAGCCAGGCTCGCCTGCAGATGATGGCCACCAATCACGCCACGGTGCTCTGTTGCACGCCAACCTATGCGGTTCGACTCGGGGAAGTCTACGCGGCTCAGGACAAGGCGGAACTCGGCGAGATTCCCTTGCGAAAAATCATCGTCGCGGGTGAGCCCGGCGGCAGCATCCCCGAAGTGCGAAAACGCATCGAGTCGCTCTGGCCCGGCGCCCGCGTCTTCGACCATCACGGCATGACCGAGGTCGGCCCGGTGACCTATGAATCGCCCGCCAAATCGCAGAACCTCTGCGTGATCGAAGAGGCTTACTTCGCCGAGATCCTGGACCGCGACACCGAGCAGGAAGTCAAACCCGGCGAGCGCGGCGAACTGGTGATCACGACGCTCAATCGGACCGCTTGCCCGCTGCTTCGCTATCGCACGGGCGACCTGGTGCAGAAGGCGTGGACCGACGATCCGGAAGGCACCCGGCGTCTCACCCTCGAAGGCGGCATTCTCGGACGCGTCGATGAGATGGTGGTGATTCGAGGGGTGAACATCTACCCGACCGCGATCGAGAAAATCATCCGCGGTTTCCCCGAGGTGGCCGAGTTCCAGGTTACCCAGATGACGCGGCAATCGATGGCGGAACTGGAAATCGCCGTCGAGCCCCTTGATAGTTCGCCGACCTGCGCCGGATTGGATGAACGCATCACCAAGGCACTTCACAACGCCTTCGCCCTGCGCATCCCGGTGCAACTGGTCGCGCCCAACTCGCTGCCCCGTTTCGAGTTCAAATCCAAGCGCTGGGTGAAACAGGAAGGATAGGAACTCGATCCCCGATCCCGTGATTTGCACTTCGCCGCATTCTCGGCATCGTTTTCGACGAGTCATTCCCCCTATCGACCCATGTCCGATCCGATCGTCGAACTCCGCTCCGTCTCGAAATGGTATGAATCCGATCCGGACCGGCGCGTGCTCGATGCGATCGATCTGAAAGTTTCCGAAGGAGAGCGATTCGCCATCGTGGGCCCCTCGGGTTGCGGGAAGAGCACTCTGCTGAATATCCTCGGCACCCTCGACAGTCCCAGTGAGGGAAGTGTGATCGTCGGCGGCCAGGCGATCTCCGACTGTGATGAGAAAACCGTGGCGGCGCTTCGCAGCCGGGAAATCGGATTCATCTTCCAACTCCATCACCTGCTTCCGCAATGCACCGCTCTGGAGAACGTGCTGGTGCCCACCCTCGCCTCTCCGGATAAGGTCGATCCGTCACAAGCCGCCGACCGGGCCAGGCAATTGTTGGAACGCGTGGGCCTGGGCGACAAACTGCAGAGCCGCCCCTCCCAGCTTTCCGGCGGGGAACGGCAGAGGGTCGCGGTGGTTCGGGCGCTGATCAATCGCCCCCGGTTGTTGCTGGCCGACGAGCCCACGGGAGCGCTCGATGAAACCAACGCGGCGAAACTGGTGGATCTCCTGATCGAATTGAACGAATCGGCCGATGAGAACCTGGCCCTGGTCATGGTAACTCACGACCTGTCTCTCGCGAAACGTCTCGGCAAGGTTCGCTCGCTCCGCGATGGCAAATTCGCCGATTGATCGAATTGTTTGCTCAAATGACTTCGTTGCGCCTCGTTCTCGCCTCCTTGCTCCACTACCGCGGACTCAACGCGGCGGTCCTCGCGGGCGTGGCGCTGACATCGGCCATCCTCAGCGGCGCCCTGGTGGTGGGCGACTCGGTGAAGGAAAGCTTGCGTCAAAATGCCGCCGCCAGAATTTCAGGCGCCGGTCCGGTGCTGGTGGGCGGGGAGCGGTTTTTCACCAACGGATTGAAGCAGCAGGTTGGCGAAACGCTGGGCGGATCATTGCCTCTGGCGAACCTGCTGCAACTGGAAGGCACCGTGACCGTCCAGGGAGGTGAACGGCGACTGAACGGCGTGCAGATTCTCGGAGTCGACGACGACTTCTGGAAACTTTCCGATGCCGGTTCCGCCCCGGAAGCCCTGACCAGCAAAGGCAACGACTGGTTCGCCCTCAACGATGCCGCCGCGCGCCGACTCGGGGTAGATACCGGCGATCGGGTGATTGTCCGGATGGAGAAACCGGGCGCCCTCAGTCGCGATGCGCCGCTCTCGGGAGAATCCGAGCAAACGGTGCCTCTGACGGGCAATGTCGACGCGATCATCGATGCCGATCACTTCGGTCGCTACAGTCTGAAGGCGGAACAGGTGCCGGCGGCTTCCGTTTTCGTGCCCCTGAGCAAGCTGCAGCTCCTGGTCGAGAAACCGGATCGTGCCAACGTACTGGTCGCCGGCTCGACCGCCGACGGAGCAACCTTTTATGAAGCGGTTCACCGGCATTGGACGCTTTCCGACGCCGAACTGCACCTGGCGAAAGTCGGCGCCGACCAATCGCTCTGGCAGCTGAGTTCGGCGCGTGTTTTTGTCGATCCCAAAATCGCCGAGACAGCCCGAAAAGTGGCGGGCGAAGCGAAGTCCGACAGCGTGCTTACTTACCTCGTCAACGCCATTCGCAATGGCGACAAGATGACGCCCTATTCGATGGTCGCGGCGACCGGAACGGCGACCAACGGAATCGTCCCACCCGATCTGGGTTCGGGGGAAATCGTGGTGACCGATTGGCTGGCCGAGGATCTGGGTCTGCGCAACGGCGACGCGATCCGGCTGGACTACTACGTGGTCGATTCCGGGCGCAAACTTCGCGAGGAATCCTCCGAGTTCCGGGTTCGCAGCATCGCGCCGCTCGACCAACCCCAGATCGATCAGTCGTGGACCCCGGAATTCCCCGGAGTCCTCGAGGTCGACTCGATGGATGAATGGGAGCCCGGCATTCCAATCGACAACGACCGCATTCGCAAGAAGGACGACGAGTATTGGAAGGAATACCGCGCCACCCCGAAGGCCTTCATCGGTATCGCGGCCGGTCAGCAGCTCTGGAAAAATCGTTTCGGCGACACGACCTCGATTCGATTTCCCGTTTCGGCGATCTCCGACGCGGAATTCGAGAAAGGCATGAAAGAGAGTCTCGATCTCGGCGACCTCGGTTGGATGGTTCGCGATCTCACGGCGGAGGCGAATGCGGCGGTCGCCAACTCCTTCGATTTCGGCCAGTTGTTCGCCTACATGAGTTTTTTCCTCATCGTTGCGGCGCTGATTCTCACCGGCCTTGTCTTTGTCTTCGGTATCGAACAGCGAGCCAGCCAGATCGGTTTGCTGATGGCCATGGGTTTCCCCGCCGGGAAGGTGCGATGTTTGTTCCTGACCGAGGCGATCCTGCTGGCCGTGATGGGAGCCGCCATCGGATTGCTCGGTGGCTGGATCTACACGCGCCTCGCCCTGCTGGGCATGTCCGGCGCCTGGCAGGCAGCAGCTTCCGGGATCACCTTCATTTACCACATCAAGGCGGCCAGTCTCGCCACCGCCTTCGGCATCACGGTGGTGATGGCACTTGGAGTCGTCTGGTTTGCGAGTCGGGTCGTCACCAGAGTGCAGCCGAGCCACCTCATCGCCGGCGGTGACGCGATCTCTGACGAAAGTTCCCGCGGACCAAAACCGATGGTGAGAACGTGGAGTCTTTGGATCGGCATCGTATCCCTGCTCTCCGGACTCGGTTGTCTATTCGCCCCCAAGGTGCCGGGAACGATGGCCGAGCAAGGCTTGTTCTTCGGGGCAGGTTTCCTGCTGACGATCGCCGGAGTATGCGCCTGCGCCCTCGGCCTGCGCTTGCTCCAGCGACCGGGTTCGGGACTGACCAGCTTGGCGGCCCTGGGACGGCAGAACGCGGTGCGGCGCAAGGGTCGGAGTCTCGCAGTGATCGGTCTGATGGCGGCCGGTGTCTTCATGGTAACGGCGATCAATTCGTTCCGGATGGAAGGCGAGCGCGGTGCGGAACGTCGCGGATCGGGCACCGGTGGATTCGCCTACGTCGGCGAAACGACCTTGCCGGTTTACGAAGATCTGAATTCCGAGGAGGGACGCGAAAAATACGGACTCGAATCCGGCGATGTCGACTGGACGATGCTGCAATTCCGGGTCAGCGACGGCGACGATGCGAGTTGCCTGAATCTGAACCGGGCACAGCGTCCGCGCTTGCTCGGGGTCGATGCCGAGCGCATCGCCAAAATCAATCCCTTCACCTTTTCCCAGGTCGACGGGGAACCCGGTGACAGCTCACCCTGGGCGCTCATGGCTCAGTCCCTCGATGCCGACGCGGATGGCATGCCTCTCATTCCCGGTTTCATCGACATGAATACCGCCACCTACGCATTGCAGAAAGGCCTTGGCGACGTGGTCACCTACGAGGCCGCCAGTGGCGAGCGATTCGGGGTGAAACTGGTCGGACTACTGGAGACATCCCTGCTCCAGGGAAGCATCATCATTTCGGAAAAAGCCTTCATCGAATCGTTTCCCGATGCCGGTGGTTATCAATATTTCCTGCTCGACGGTCCCTCCGCCGAGGCGGTCAAACCTGTCGCGGAACAACTCAGCCGCATGCTTGGCGACCGTGGCCTCCAGTTGATGCCGGCGTGGGAGCGTCTCAACGAATTCAACGCCGTCCAGAACACCTACCTGAGTATTTTCTCCACGCTCGGAGGACTCGGCCTGTTGCTCGGCACCATCGGCCTGGCGGTGGTCGTCGGGCGCAATGTCCTCGAACGGCGCGGGCAACTTGGACTGATGCAGGCTGTCGGTTTCACCAGAAAAGCCCTCGCTCGCATGGTGCTCGACGAACATTGGTTCCTGCATGTTCTCGGCGTCCTGCTCGGCGTCGTCGCGGCGGCAATTGCCGTGCTGCCAAAGATCCTCAGCCGGGCCTCCGACCTTCCCATCGGGTTGCTGATCGGAATCAACGGCGCCATCCTGGTCGGCGGCCTGATCTTCTGTGCCGTGGCCGCGCGCAGCGTCCTCCGCGGATCGCTCGTTGAAGCGTTGCGCTCCGAATGAATTGACGCCAACCCTTGATCGCACCTAAGTCGCCGTTTCCCTTGTTCCCATGATGAGATTCACTTTTCGTCTTTTGCCTTCAATGGCCCTCATCCTGCCAGCATTCGTCGGTGCGGATGAAAAGAAATCCGAAGAGACCAAAGACCCTGGCCTGGTCTTTTCGGAAGATTTCGAGAAAATGGAAACTGGCGATGTGCCGAGTCATTATTTCGTCATCGAGGGCGATTGGTCGGTCGTCGAGATCGACGGCACGAAGGCGATGAAACTCGCCGAAGCTCCCATCGTGGAAGCGCAGGTTCAGTTGGGAGATTCACTGAAGGATTCGGGCGGCACCGTTCTTGCCCGTATCAAGGCGGACAAGAAACGACGCGGTTATCCGCGCTTCGGTGTCGGTCTTCATGGCATGTCCGGCTATCGGCTCCGACTGTTTCCGGCCCAAGGTGAAATTCAACTGGTGAGAAGCGACGAAGTCATCAAATCGGCAAAGGTCGATTGGGTGGCCGGAGAATGGTGGTTCATCGAACTCACGGCGAAACCGGTCGGCGATCACTGGGAAGTGCAGGGTCGCACCTGGCAGGATGGCAAAGACCGACCTGAAACACCCCAGATCGCTTTCGAATCGGAGGAAGAAGAAAACTTCTCCGGCAAGGCCTCGGTGACGGGCACCGCCTACGCGGGTCTACCGATCTACTTCGACAACATCCAAATCCGACGGATCGAAGGCGACGTGGCGGAAAGCGGAAAAGAAAAACCGAAAGAGTGATCCTTCCGGGTCTTAGCGAGCAGGTTTGACCACGAAGAGGCCCGATGTCATGGCGAAAGCCTGCCCCAACGGCATCTTTTTCGCTTCATGTCCCGCGCCCCAACTGTCTGAATAGATGAGTTCGCCGGAGCGCCGATTGTAACCGATGATCAGGCGCATGTGACCGCCTCGCGCCTGAGGAATTTCCTTTTCCGGGTAGAGCCCCAGGTAGACGCCCCACATCAGCGGGATTCCGGCATCTATGTTCTCCATGACGTCCCGCTTGAAGTTCTCGAAATAATTTCCCCGATTGACCTTCACGGAAAGGTAAACCTTGGGATCGAGCGCTTCATAAACCTGATCCACATAATAGATGCGACGTGGATCGTCCGGAGCCAGACCGGCACCTTCCTTCTTGGCTTCACGATTGTAGGCCTCGATCCAATCGAAGAACTCCTTCACGTCATACTGGATGAGATCGTAGACCCGGAGTTGGACGCCATTGCTGGCGGTCTTGAGCGCCTCATACATCATCTGCGGGCTGGTGCCGCCCATGGCCGAGGAACTCGCCAGCTGGGCCATCTCGTGCTGGTCGGTTTCCAAACCATAATAGCGAAAGACCCGTTCTGCGCTGGCAACCGCGCAATAACCCTTCGGTCCCTGATCCACCATGGGAATGCCCTTGATGGTCACCTCGCCATCGTCGTTCCGATTCACGTTTTGTCTCAGGTCACCGCGGAAAACCTGTTGGCGAACCCGACCTGTCGTGTTTCCGAGGTAAAAAGCCCCCTTGGGTTTCGGAGCCAGCTTGACCCGGATGAATTCCGGTCCCTGCCGGCTCAAACTGGATTCCAGCAAAATGGCGCTGTCCGCGGTGTACCAGAGAACCCGTTTCAACCCCACGGCAGCGTCCTTGGCGTCACTGGAGTCCTCGGGTTTCGTGTTCGTCGCCTCGGTGATGAAGCCCTGCCATTTCTCGATCGTGTTTTTGAAATCCGAATGGCTCAGGCTGCCCTGATCTCCGCGATTGAACACAGAGATGTCGACCCGGTAGATCAGTCCCTCCTTGGCCCGGACGATCGTTTCGCCCACCGGTTCGCCAAACATCTCCAGGTCCGGATCCACCGACCGCAATCCCGCCTCGTTCGACGACAGCCACTCGAACCCGAGTTTTTCGAAGTGCTTGTGAAACACCGAGATCTTCGTGCTCCAAAGCTGGCCGCCGACCTCGATGACGGGATTCAGCGTTTTTTTCTCGTCCGCTCTGGCGCCGGAAACAAGAACGCCACAGCACAGGATCAGCGACAACCCGACCGGAACTC
Organism: Verrucomicrobiia bacterium; assembly: GCA_020439945.1. GTDB lineage: Bacteria > Verrucomicrobiota > Verrucomicrobiia > Verrucomicrobiales > DEV007 > JAEUHH01. The sequence goes on along the minus strand of JAGRPB010000026.1, from coordinate 25,028 downwards.
TGAAAGACGTCATGGTGACAAGTTGCCGGAAAAGCCGGCCCATGACCAGCGTGATTTTTGCCGAAGCGGGTGAATCCGAGGCGAATCGGTTCACTCGACCGCCTTTCGCGCGGCGGGCGGCATCGGCTTCGCGATCTTGATCGGGGGACGCGCGGGCGGAACGGACGCTCCGGGACTGCGCTTGATCACGACCGTCGGCGCCGAAGAACCCGGGCTCGGTGTCGCCGGTTTGCCGTTCGCCACGGCGGATACCTGAACCGGTTTCGCCACCGCAGGAGCGGCCGGCTTCGCGATCGTCGGAGCCGCCGGTCTGGCGACCGCGGCCACTTGAGTCGGCTTGGCGACCGCTGGCGCCGCGGGCTTGCGGGGAGCCGAAGTGGGAACCGCCAGGGCCGGTCGAGGTTTGGCGGATTCCGGAGCGGGAGTGGCCAGTTTCGCCACCGGCGTTGCGGCCTCTTCTTCCACCGGCGTTGCGGCCACTTGCGACTGGGAAATCGAGAAAAGCGCCGCCACTTCGTTCCCGATCAGCAATTCGTCGCCGTTTTCCAGAATCGTGTCCTCCACGCGTTTCCCGTTCACCTTGGTGCCATTGGTCGATTGGCAATCCTTGAGACGATAGCTTTCGCCCTCGCGTTTCAATTCGAGATGGAGGGAAGAAACCTGCGGAACGCTGATGACGATGTCGTTGCTTTCGGAGCGACCGATCCGGATCAGATCGAGATCCAGCTGATACTCAACCGGCGGCTGCTTCGGAGGCATGATTCGAAAAATGAAGCTCATGGAAATCAGGGGGATTATTTTCAGAGTTGTGAATCAGAATAGCGCAAACAGGCCATCAGCGTCAAACCTCATCGCACCGCCAGCGTCATCAAAACCATGGAGGGAAGCTGCCTGCATGGCTGCCGTGCCGGTCTCAATGCTCACTCGAAATTGCGAGATTATCCAGCTCCTCCGCTTAACCCTGAACCGAGGTGCGGATGGGCTCGAAATGAACCAGATGTTCGGCTGGTCCGTTACCGCGGTCGAAATGCCAGGGCCACTGAAAACAGGAAGCATGGACAGTTCGCCGGGCAGGTTCACCTGAAAGAAATTAATTGGTCGCCCTCCCTTTCCTTCACTTGTCTGCCGCTTCTTCGGCAAGACTTTTCTGGATATCGGCCACGTATTCTTTCCGGTAGTCGAGCAGGCGTTGAACGATGTCCGGATGTGCGTCCGCCACATTCCTGGTCTCGCCGATATCCTCAGCCAGGTTGGCCAGAAACAGTTTCCGGTCCTCCTTGGTGAGTTCGGGCACGCCCTCGGGGCGGACGCTTTCCGACGCATTGCCGAGCAGTTTCCAAGCGCCCTCGCGAACCACCCATTTCGCCTTGTCGGGATTCCCGCCCAACTGCCAGTAAAACCTCTCGTGGGGCGATACCGCATCGGCGTTCTCGATCACCTCGACAATCGACGAGCCGTCGATTGGATGGCCTTCGGGGATTTCCGTTCCCGTCAACTCGGCGATCGTTGGCCACCAGTCGCAACCGGTCACCAACTGCTCCCGCACTTCGCCTTCAGGAAGCGTTCCGGGGAGGCTGACGATTGACGGCACCCGCAGTCCACCCTCGAACAAAGTCCCCTTGTGTCCGCGATAGGGGCCGGCCGAGCCGCCGCCGAAAAAAGTCCTCTCCTCCACCGAATGCCCGTGATCGCTCTGAAAGATCACCAGCGTCTTTTCCCTCAGACCAGCGGCTTCGAGGTGATCCAGCAATTGACCGATCAATTCGTCCGTGGTCGAAACCGAGGTGGCATACTTGTCGCGCGGCGACGGCAGATCGCGATAGCGCTCGCGCCACTTCGAGGTTCCCTGCAGCGGATAATGCGGCCAGTTGATCGCCCAGTAGAGAAAGAACGGACCGTCTTTCGAGGAGTCCACGAACCGTTTCACCTGATCCAGCATGAGATCGCCGAAATACTCTCCATCATGCCAGACCTCGGTGCCGTCCTCCCAGAGATCGTGGCGATTCGGGCCCTGCCAGTAGAAGAAGTGCGAATAGTTGTCGATGCACCCGCCCATGTGTCCGAAGGAGTGGTCGAATCCCTGCGCGTTCGGCATCGTTTCCTCCGTGTAGCCGAGGTGCCACTTGCCCACGTGACCGGTCCGGTAACCATTCGATTTCAACAGCTCGGCAATGGTCAACTCGCCCGTGGGCATGCCCGCGTGTCCGTGCTCGGAGGATACGTTCGACGGCACCCCCGCCCGCGCCGGGAAACAACCCGTCATCAACCCGGCCCGCGACGAAGAGCAGATCGCGGACGGGGCCAGCATTTGGGTAAATCGCACTCCCGTGGCGGCGAGCCGGTCCATGTTCGGCGTGACGAGATCATGTGAGCCATAGCAATTCACATCGACCGATCCCTGGTCGTCCGTGTAGACGATGATGACGTTCGGTTTTTCCACCGCGGCCCACGCCGGGTCACCAATCCGGAGCATCAATCCGAAAACGACGAGAAAGGGAGAGTGGGATTTCATCGTCCCAGACTGGGGGAAAAACATCCCGGAAGAAAGCGCCGATTCACGTGCCGTTGACCCACGACCTTCCTTCCCGGACCTTGTGACAGTCGACAGTGAAAGAAGCCATTCCACCGAACCTCTCGCGACCCGGGCGATACCGAATCCTTGCCCGGCTGGTCGCCATTGGTTCCGTGATACTCTTCGCGGTTTCCCTGTTGGTGATGTCGCGCTGGATTCTCCAGCAACAGAGTCCGAACTCGGTGGATTCGACCTTGCCCTCCGCCTACGATGCCGTCATGCCACTGATTGCGATGACGGTCGCCTCGGCTGCTTTCCCCGTCGGCCTTCTCGCCATCGTTTTTCTCATGCGAGTTCCTGAGCCCACAAAGAGCGGCTCGGAAAACTAACCTGACTCAGCCGCGCTCGAGCGGAAACACGGAGACGTCGACCCCTTCCACATACGCCGCATGCGCCGGAGGCCCCACAGGTTCAGGCAATCCCGCGGCAATCAACGGTTCCACGCCGAACGCCCCGACCTCGGCATCTCGAAAACGATACGGTGGATGAGCCACATAGCCTCCCCGCAAAGATCCGCCGCGTCTCGAGTCTCGAGCCAGGAGCAGGTAGCGCTCGACCAGGAAAAACTCCAAGGTACCCGGTTCGGCCTCTCGCTCCTCGCCGGATCCGCGATAGCGAAACGTGGCTTCGGCGCGGCCGTCATGGCGACGGCTGTGGTAATCGATCCAACCCGATTCCGCATCGCGACTCACCGTCATCGAGGCGTGGAAATACGGTAGCTGAAACGCGCGACGAGCGAAGTGTACCGCGAGCCAGCGCGCCGCATCGAGCGAATAGAACCAGACGCCGGCCCGCCCCGCTTCATCGATCACGTAGGTTCTGACATTCATTTCCGGAAAAGCCGACAACCACGGCACCGCGGGCAATCCCCGCGGCCGAATCCGCGACATCCGAAAAGGAACGAGACCAATCCACGCCTTTCCGTCGAAGGTATCGAGACTCAGACCCGTCGGCAGCGTCCTGGCGATGACATCAGGTTCGAACGTCCAGTGCAGGAACAGCAATTCGCTCCACCGCTGAAACATCACCGGCGTGGAACCGCGAGTCGCTTCGCGCTGGGCCAACCGGGTTGGGAGCTCGGGCGTCATCATAAGACGTTTACGATGCTTGCTCCAAAAAAGGCAACAGGGTTGAGTCGCCGACTCAACCCTGTTGGATCAAAACTTCGTGGAAACTCCGTCCGGGGACTGGCCCGATTCAGCTTTCGCCGATCAGTTTGGAGAGATTCTTTTCCAGATCCCCTCCCCGGAGGTCTGTGGCGACGATCTTGCCGTCCTTGCCGATCAGAAAGGTCGCGGGAATACCCGTCACGCCGTATTTGGTGGCGATATCGCCGGCGTCGCCCATGCCGTTGACATACTGCGGCCACGGCAAGCCGCGTTGCTCTGTGAAGGCCTTCACGGTGCCGTCATCCGAATCGAGGGAAATGGCGACAATCTCGAAACCCTTCTCATGATACTTCTCGTAGCCGCTCATCAGGTTGGGCAGTTCCGCGACACATGGCGGACACCAGGTCGCCCAGAATTCCACGAGAACCACTTTGCCTTCCTCCTGCATCTTGGTGATGTCGACCGGATGACCGTCGATGCTCGTGTAGGCGATCTCCATGGTGTCGCCGACGGTCGGCATATCCAGACGGCTCGCGAACTGGCTGAGCACCTGCATGATGCCGGACGCTTGCGAGTGCTCCTTGAAGTCATTCTGGACGGTATCGAGAAAACCCTTGGCCTTCTCCTTGTCACCGCTCTGCAGATAGATCTGGAAGAGCGGTTGGACTACGCCGCCAATCAGCTCCTGAAGCTCGGCATCCTCGCCTTTCGACATGGCGTTGTATTTGTTTCGGAGCAGCGGCGCCGCCTTTGCCGAATCATCGAGTGACTGATAGGTGTCGATCAGCATGGACTCAGCCGCCATCCGATCATCGGCTTCGGGATTTTTCTCGAGGTAGGTTTCCAGTGCGGCCGCTTTTTTCGCCTCGAAATCGAGATAGATGGTGCTGGCGTTCTCGCCGAAAACGGGTGACGCGGCCAGCGTCAGAAGGCTGGCGACGAGGAAGGGGGGGGTAGGGTTCTTCATGGGGTATTCAGGGGGTAAAGGGTGAATGACTATCGTCGGCTCGAAGGCGGGAGGAAGCCGTTGGTGGTTCACCAACCGTGTCACAGACGTCGGATGAGGCGAAACCTTAGAGAAACTGACCGCGATCTTCCGCCGGGCGCAATCCGGCGCCATCGATCTCCAGGTGTTCCTCGACTCCGTTGACGTTCACGATGTAGACGCCCGGCGCCAGTCCGGTGATCTCGATGGGCACTCGACGTTTGAACGGCGTCATCATGGTCGCTCCGGCGACATCTCCGGCCGGCAACTGCTCGTTGATCTCGATGTAAAGCCGGTAGCCTTCCCGCCACTGACGCGGTTCCTGGATCTGCGAGACGCTGTTGGCCAAGTGACCCGACACATCGGCGTACGCTTCGATCCGGCCCTGGAATTCTCCGGAAAACACGTTCACCGAGTCCACCTGCACCGGGGTCTGCGGCGGTAGCTTGGGCGTGGTCTGGCAGGCAATCAGCAAGCTCGCCGTGAAGGCGAAGGCCATTATTGGAAGTAATCGATTCATGACGATTTGGGAGTGTAAAAGATGACGGCGAAGCCTCCAGACAAAAATCCCGGGCCTTCTCGCCCGATTCGCGCCGTTCACGGATTCGGGTCGTCGATCACCGCTTCATCCACAATGACCGGCTTTTCGTTCCCCATTCCGGAGACGCGCTCGACGAATCGCTCCTCCGTATCGGCGAAACCGGGAGTGATCTCGAAGGCCACCGATGGCAGTCCGGTCTTGTCGGCTTCGACGGGGAGGCCGGCCGCCTTCGCCCAGCGGGCAAACTGGCGGAGCTGATCTTCGCGACAGGTTTTCGGCGAATCGGCTCCCTCGGCGTTCTTCACGGGCGAGAAATCATCCTCCCGGGCGGTCTCGATGATGACGGGGTTCTTCGCGAAAGGCAGCGCGTCGAACACGAACATTTCAAACTTCCACGCATTCGGGGAATCCGGTTCGACAGGCTTTCCGGCGTCATCGACAAAAGCCACTTTCTTGTGCGCCTTGTGGAACGGCAGCACGGCATCCGGATCGTCTCCGGCGCCCAGTCGTTTCACGAAATCCCGATCGAAGACGTGAATGGCGATGCTTCCGGCGCGGAAACGGAGCTGTCCGTCGTCATCGCGCTCCGTGGCCAACCGTTCCGGCATGTCGGAGTACTCGATCACCACGTCCCTGCCTTCCCCATTTCGGCAAAAGACGCCGACCTTTTCCTCCGGATAGGCCTTGGGCAGCGCCTTGCTCGACATTTCCGATTCGCCGAGCAGGTGGAATCCGATGAAGGCCGGATCGAGACAGCGGACCAGCGGATTGTCGACCTGGAAATAGCTGATGGTGTCGATACCATCGGCCTCCATCCGATCGATCGCGCCACTGCGTACCAACGCGCGCAGCGAACCGCCATGACCATCTGGACTCAGCGCGATCCGGCCTTTCTCGGCGAGCAGGATTTTTCCTTCCTCGTCGACGGCCGGCATGAGCCCCTGGCTGAAAAAATGCACCCGGTCCGGTCCGAGGCCGAAGTAGCCGTGGCGTTCGAAAAAATCGACCGTCTCCTCGTGATTGATCACCGAGGTCATGATGTACCACGGCATCGGCTTGCCGTAGCGATTCGAGGCGGCGCGAATCTTCTCGGCAAATACCTGGAACAGCGGCGCTTTCCGGATCGGCGTCACGGGAAAGGTTCCCTTCGGCCCGTCGAATCCGAGCCGGGTCCCCTGCCCTCCCGCCACGGTGAAGGCGGCCACCCGGCCGGCGCGCAAGGCGGCCTCGCCGGTTTCGAACGCTTCCTCCCATCGCGCCGCATCGCCGCCATTGCGCGGCAACGGAATGAATTCGGCGGGCTGAAGTTCGTCCGCCAACGCCTCGTTTCCGGCACCGGGATTCCTGACCAGGGTCTCGTGGAGACGGCTCACCTCACTGAGATCGACACCGCTCGCTTCGCGGGTCAACGCATCCTGCGGAGCGGCGGGGAGATCGTCGAAAAAACGGAACACCTGTCCCTGGCCGGCATCTTCAAAGTCGTTTCGAGGATGAATCATGTCCGCCAACCATGCCCCGGAAACCCGTTTCACGAAAGTTAAGATTTCTCAACCATCGGCCGGTCGGCCCAATTCGACTGAGCGATCCCGGGCCGCCTTCACCGCCTCGCGGACGATGCGGTCGAAGTCGTTGGCACGGAACGATTCCAACGCCGCGAAGGTGGTCCCGTTCGGGCTGGTGACATTTTCGCGAAGCTGCGCCGGACTCTCGCCGGTCTTGAGCAGCAGTTCCGCCGCGCCGGCCACGGTGTGAACCGCCAGGTCCAACGCGGTCGCTTCGTCGAGCCCCTGATCGATACCTCCGCGTACCAGCGATTCGATCATCAGGAACACGTAGGCCGGTCCCGAGCCGCTCACCGCCGTGACCGCATCGAGGAGATCTTCCGGAACCCGGGTCGCGTAGCCCACCGCGGAGAGAATCGAGTCCGCCAGAGCCGCGTCCGCCTCGGTGGCCGCGCCGCCCAGGGCGTATCCGGCGGCGCCCTTGCCCACCAGTGCCGGCGTGTTCGGCATCACCCGAATCACCCGATGCCTCCCTCCGGTCGACTCTTCGATGGTGGAAATGCGAATTCCGGCGGCGATCGAAATCAGGAGCCGACCTTCCGTTTCGGATATCTGGCCCAGCATTTCGGGAAAGGTCTGCGGCTTCACGCAGAGGAGCACCGTGTCCGCCTGTTCGACGACGCCGGCATTCGAGTTCGCCGCCTTCACTCCGAAATCGGCAACGATCGATTCCAAGGCCGGAGCGTAGGCGTCGAAAGCCGTCACTTCTCCCGGCTGAAAAATCCCCGCTTCGAGGATCCCGCCGAGCAGGGCGCGCCCCATTTTTCCGCATCCAATGATTCCCAGAGACATGATGGGAGTATTTCACTGCGGAACGATCCGAGGTCCAGAGAATTCCCCGCCCCGGGCGTCCATTCACGTTGGTGACTCCGACGATTCAAGAGGGTATGATCGGAGACTTGACCCTGTTCGATCAACTTGTCCCCGGCCCGGCGCGCAGCTTCATCATCGCTGCGCTGCTCGCGGTTTCAGCGGGATCGGCCCGGGCGCACCTGATGCTCTACGAGAATGTGGAGGTCTACCTGCGCGACCCGGCGACGATTCGGATCGAGTTCTCCATTCACGCGCCCGAGTTGCCATCCGCGGTCGCCGACGGCGTCGATCCGGCGGGAGTCGACGCCACCTGGTTGGCGGGCTTGCCGGATGAGACGATCGTCCGGCTGACGCAGGAAGCGGAAACCTTTCTCCGTAAAACCTTCATCCTCCGCCAGGGCGAAAGCGATCCACTCGCCGGCGCGGAGGTGCGGTTCGATTCGTTGGAAGGGATTCGCAAACCACCGGTGGAAACGAAGCTGCCACCCGGTTGCCTGCTGGCTGAGGTGACCTTGCCCAATCCCGGGAACGCGGCGCCCTTTTCCGTGGGATTCGCCGCGGACGCCCAGAAAAGGCTCATGCTGTCAGTGGCGCGACCGGGCGCCTTCCCGGAGGTGCACGATCTCGCTCCCGGCGAAAGCGTGACGATTCCCCTACCCGAACCTCCTCGGCCAGTCGCCGAAGAGAAACCGGCCGCGACGGCGTCAGCGCAAACGCCCGTCGCCAATTCCGGACCGACCCTAACCGTAATCCTGATCGCAATCACATTCGCCGCCGTCGCCTGGTTGGCAGTTCGGCGAAGAAACGCCAAAGAATCGGAGTGAGTCCTCTTCCACGCTTGCCATTCGCGGTCGCGTGTCCTGAAATGAAGCCATGTCGGGAAAAAATTGTCTGACGGGATGGCTCATCCTGTTTCTGCTTTTTGAATCGTTCTCACCATCGCTGGGAATCGGGGAGGAATCCGCCGCAAAGCTTCCGAAATCGGTACGATTCACGGAGGCGCAACCGGTCAATGGCGTCACGGTGGAAGTGGGCGATCGCTCGCTCGCCTTCTATCGACCGGCTGAAGGCAAGGACGGGGAGTTGCCGCCGTTCGCCATTTTCCTGACGCACTGCCGACGCGACCTGGCGGTTTCGGCGAGGCCATTGGCGGACGATACGCGGATTTTCGTGCCGGAATCGGCGAAAGACTCTTTCCTGAAACCGCGAGTGCATTGGAATGCCTGGTGGGAAAAGCGATTCGATTACTACGACCAGCAAGTGACCCGGCTGCCGGTTCGTCCGCTGATGGCGTCCGGTTTTGTCAAAGACGGCGATCATGTCGAGATGAGTGGCGAAATGGTGGAGGTGATGGCCACGCCCGGCGTCACACGCGAAGGCGTCACCTACCTGCTCGAGCGCGACGGAAAACGGATCGCCTTTACCGGAAACCTGATCCTCGACGGCGGCCGCGTGCCCGATCTCTACAGTTTTCAGGACGCGATTCGCGACGCCAAGGTGGGCGCCTACCACGGCTACTTCGGACGAATCGGGCCCTGGATCGAAAGCCTCGAAAAACTCGCGGCCCGCGAACCGGACATTCTCATTCCCAGCCAGGGCCCCCTGATCGCAGATCCCAAGGCGACGATCGACGAGGCCATTTCCCGGGCGCGAGCCATCTACGCCAACTACCTTTCGACCAATGCGCTGCACTGGTATTTCGGCGAGGAACGGATGCAGACCTGCGCGGACAAGGCGCTCGGACCCGGCGCGAAAATGGAATCGATGCCGCTTTGCGAACACATCGATCTACCCGACTGGGTTCAGCACATCGGCACCACGAAATTGCTCGTGTCGAAAGACAAGGTCGGGTTCGCCCTCGATGTGGGCAGCCCGCGTTCGCTGGAAACGCTGAAAGAGGCGGTGACGAGCGGCCTGGTCTCCAAAATCGAAGGAATCTGGGTGACGCATCGTCACAACGACCACACCCAGGCGGTACGCGACGCGCAGGAGGCGTTCGGCTGCCCGGTCTACGCGATCGAAAACGTCGCCGTGGCCCTGACCGATCCGGGCTCGGTGTTTTCGCCGGGCGTTTCGGCAAACGCGGTGAAGGAGGTGAAAGTGGTGGCGGACGGGGACACCATGAAATGGCACGAGTTCGACTTCACCTTCCGGTTTTTCCCGGGCCAGATGTACGACCACGGCGGACTGTTGGTGAAACGGGAGGGTGACGGGAAGGGCGAACCCGTTTTCTTCATCGGCGATTCCTTTTCGCCTTCCGGCATCGATGACTATTGCCTGATGAACCGGAATCTGATGCGTGAGGACACCGGCTACCTGCGCTGCTTCCAAATCGTCCGCGAGGATTTGCCGAAGGGCACCTGGCTGGTGAACCAGCACATCCCCCACCTGTTCCGCTTCAGCGAAAAGGAACTCGATTTCCTGGAGGGCCGCTATCGGGAGCGGATCGAACTGATTCGCGATTTCACCCCGTGGGACGATCCCAATTTCGCCATCGACGAACAGTGGGCGTGGTTGTTTCCCTACGGCCAGGAAGTGGTAATCGGCGACGAATTCACCCTGACGTTGCGGATCATGAACCACTCGACCCGCGAGCGGACCATCACCGCCACGGCTCATTTCCCAAAAAAACTGATCGCAGACGGCCCCGCCAAGGGCAGCGTGACGATCGCGGGCAGGGCGACGGGGGAACTCACCCTCAAAGGCCGGGTCTCTCCAGACACACGGCGCGGCGTGCAGGTGGTGACGGTTTCGCTCAAAGGCGACGATTTCAATCTGCCTCACTGGTGCGAGGCGCTGGTGAAGGTGGTGGAGTAGTTCAGCACCTGGCTCGAAGCGAAATGGACGGCGAGCAGAGTCATTCCTCCCCCACCGATCCGGGGGCGAACGCAACCGAGGATGGCGAGGCTTGGGAGACCTGCGCGCTCAGTGGCGAGCGTCGCCCTCGATCGCAGATGCTCCCCTATGGCGCGCACTATGTCGCTCCGGAACACAAGGATGCCTTCATCCGGCAACTTGAAACCGGAGAATCGGTGGCGATCGATCACGGTTTCCTGGATCAGCCTCTGGACGGGAAAATCGGAACCATTTTCCGACAGGGTTTTCGCCTGTGGAAACGAACCCTGATTCCTTTCGCGATCTTCCTGATCGTTTTCTGGCTACCTCTCGATCTGATCGACAGTTTTGTCGGCTGGCATCACGTGGACTGGGGTGATGGCGGCATCGATCCGGATTCGACCATGATGAATTCCGCCCAATACCAGTTGATCAGCACCATCCTGAACGTCGTTGGCGGCCTGTTGGGAGAGATTTTTTTCGTCGCTTCCCTCCACCGGACCTGGCAGGGGCAGAATCCCGATCTCGGGGGCGACACGCTGCTGGCACTGCGACGCTACTTCCCGGTGCTGACGGCGCGCCTGATGTCCACGATCGTCATTCTCCTCGGGTTCCTGTTTCTCGTCATCCCCGCCTTCTTTTTCGCAGCCCGGTTGTGCGTTGCCGACGTCATCGCCACGGTGGAAAAAAAGTCCGGCTATCTCTCCGTCCACCGGTCTTTTCACCTGAGCACCAGGAGGCTGGGGACCTGCTTCCTTTTCGGTGTGATCGTTATCTTCCTGCTCAGCACCGTCCCCAATTTATTCCTGGATCTGGCGTGGGAGAGCATCGCCCTCGAATCGTGGGTCGTCAGCGGACTGGTTTCCTGGGTCTTCACCATTCCGGCCGGCTTTGTTTTCCTGTTTCTTTACGTGCTCTATCGACACCTCAACGGTTTGGAGAAAGAGAGGGAAACGGGAAACGAACCCGGGCACTCCTGAACGCACCGAACGCGTGGAGCGCTTCAGTTTCAACGGGTCCCAACGAGCAAACCTGGCGACTCTCTCCGATTCTCTCTTCCCACCCAATTTTTATTTAGAATAATTCTTGATCTCAATAGGAGTCCGGTTATGCGTACAGGAGCGTAACCCCCAGCCAAACGATGTCTCAATCTTCTCCAACCGTCAGTGAGGGAAACCTGACCCACAGTGGTTTTGGCGACTTTCGCATGACCAAGCAGCGAAAGGTCGTCTACGACGTCCTCATGGACGAACGCGACCACCCGACCGCGTCCGAGGTGTTCCTTCGCGCCAAGGGAAAAATGCCCGGCATCTCGCTGGCGACCGTTTATAACTGCCTGGAAACCATGACTCACGCGGGCCTGATCAAGCAGGTCAACGTGGACCGCGAAGCCTCGCGTTACTGCCCGAACCTCCGGCCGCACGCCCATTTCTACTGCTCGGAGTGCCGCCAGATTTTTGACATCGATCTGCGCCTGAAAGCGGATGCGGTGGCAGCTTGGGCGCTCCCCGAAGGTTCCCGCATCGATCACATTGACGTAGCCATGAAGGGTGTCTGTCCGAATTGCGGCGCTGAAGGCCCCAAAACCTCAAGTCACTCCTGAAATCGATCGGTTCAGACCTTTCCCCCCCTTCCCCACTCTTTCCTTATCCACATGAACCAAAGTCTCTCCATCAACGATCTCCACGTCTCTGTCGACGGCACCGAAATCATCAAGGGCCTCACACTCGACATCCCCAAGGGCGAAGTCCACGCCATCATGGGCCCCAATGGCTCCGGCAAGTCGACGCTGGCCAAGGTGCTGGCCGGCAACGAGGAATATGAAATCACCGGCGGTTCCGTGCTCATGGATGGACAGGATCTGCTCGGCATGGAAATCGACGAACGTTCCCGCGCCGGACTGTTTCTCGCCTTCCAGTATCCCCACGAAATTCCGGGCGTCAGCAACGCCAATTTCCTCCGTGCCGCCCTCCAGGCCCGCCTCCCCAAGGGCGAGGAAATCGACGCGGTTGCCTTTTACAAGCAGATGTATGCCCGGATGGACGAGCTGGAAATGGATCGCAAATTCACCGGTCGCTCAGTCAATGAAGGCTTCTCCGGCGGCGAGAAAAAGCGCAACGAGATCCTCCAGATGATGATGCTGGAGCCGACCTACGCGATTCTCGACGAAACCGACAGCGGGCTTGACATCGACGCGCTCCGGATCGTCTCGCAGGGCGTCAACGCGATGCGCTCGCCCGAACGCGGCTTTCTCGTCATCACCCACTACCAGCGTCTGCTGGACTACATCGTGCCCGACAAGGTGCACGTCATGTTCGACGGACGCATCATCCGCTCGGGCGACAAGGAACTCGCGCTCGAACTGGAAGAAAAAGGCTACGACTGGGTGAAGGAAGAACTGGCCGCCTGAGGGATCGAGTGATGAGTCATAAGTAATTAGTTAAAAGTCACAAGTTATAAGTAGTTAGTTTCTCATCTCTCGTTGCCTGCCTCTTATCACTCATCACTTTTCACCTCTCACTTAATCAAAGCCATGCCCCACGACAACGCCACCCTGGAAGCGGTCTCGATCGACCAGTCGGAGGGAAACTTCAGCTTCCCCGAAGCCTACAGTTTCGATGCCGGCTACGGCCTCAGCGAGACCGTCATCGACTATATTTCCGATGCCAAGCAGGAGGCAGAATGGGTTCGCGATTTCCGGAAACGCGCGCTCAAGATCTTCCTCGACAAGCCCATGCCGACGCACTGGGCGAGCAAGGATCTGGAGAACATCAAGTTCGACGAAATCCGCTACTACCTGGCGAAAGGCCAACGCCCCACCCGCAGTTGGGATGAGGTGCCGGACGATGTGAAGCAGACTTTCGAGCGTCTCGGTATTCCGGAAAAAGAACGGAAGTTCCTCGCCGGCGTCGAGGCCCAGTTCGACAGCGAGGCCGCCTACTCCAATGTGAAGGAGGAATTGGAAAAACAGGGCGTCATCTTCGTGAATTCCACAGAAGGACTGCGCGAACATCCCGAATTGTTTCGCAAGTGGTTTGGCAAGGTCATCCCCACCGGAGACAACAAGTTCTCGGCCCTGAACAGTGCGGTCTTTTCCGGCGGCAGTTTCATCTACGTGCCGCCCGGCGTGAAGGTGGGACACCCGTTGCAGGCCTACTTCCGGATCAACGCGGAGAATTTCGGTCAATTCGAGCGCACCCTCATCATCGTCGACGAGGGCGCGGAAGTGACCTACATGGAAGGCTGCACCGCGCCCAAGTTCGAGACCGCGACACTCCACAGTGCGGTCGTCGAACTGGTGGCGATGAAGGACGCCAAGATCCAGTACATCACCGTCCAGAACTGGTCGAACAACGTCTTCAACCTGGTGACCAAGCGCGGTCTCGCCCACGAAAACGCCGAGATCCGCTGGATCGATTGCAACATCGGATCGCGCCTGACCATGAAATATCCGGGCGTGATCATGAAGGGCCGGAAAGCCCGCGGTGAAGTGATCTCGATCGCGTTGGCCAACGATGGTCAGCACCAGGATACCGGCGCCAAGATGATTCACGCCGCCGACGAGACGACGTCCAACGTGGTGTCGAAATCGATCTCTGTCGGCAAGGGACGCTCGACCTATCGCGGTCAGGTCCATATTCCGAAGCACCTCAAGGGCTGCAAGAACAACACGGAATGCGATGCCCTGCTGATCAATTCGCAGAGCCGCACCGACACCTACCCGGCCATCACCGTGCGCGGCAACCAGCATGCCACCCAGCACGAGGCCAGCGTCAGCCAGGTCAGCGAAGACCAGATCTTCTACATGCAACAGCGCGGGTTGAGCGAAGCCGAGGCCATGAGCCTCAGCGTGAACGGTTTCGTGAACGACCTCGTCCGCGAGTTCCCTATGGAATACAGCGTGGAACTCAAGCGCCTCATCGATCTGGAGATGGAAGGCAGCGTCGGCTGATCCCTCATTTCCCCTCCCCCAATTTTCATCTTTTTTCCCTCCAACCATCGCAATGTCGAACGCCGTGGCCGAAATCGAATCGCTTCAGCCGGAACCTTCCGCCGAATTTCAAGGGGATTGGTTTACAGCCCCTCCCCGTCACGAGGAGCCCGAAAACCTGCCCTCGTGGTATCTCGAACTGCGTGCCCAGGCGTGGCACCAGTTTCTCGAAACTCCGGCGCCTTTTCGGACGGATGAGAACTGGCGCTTTGCGAACCTGAAACAGGTCGAATTCGCTTCCCTGAAAACCGGCGAAATCGTCGACGAAATCGATCCCATCATTGCCGAAACCCGCGAACGCGGTCTCCGCGACGTCGCGGCCCGGTTCATTTTCGCCAACAACCGACTGGTGCTGTCCGAAACCGACGGGCTCCCCGAAGGCGTCATCTGCGAACCGCTGATCGACGCTTTATTGGCGCATCCGGAACTGGTTCGGACGCATTTCATGCAGGAACCCGCCCGCTTGGGTGGCGCCAAGTTTGCGGCGCTTCACGGATCGGCCACGCTCAGCGGCATTTTTGTCCACGTTCCGAAAAATGTGGTCATCGAAAAGCCCATCGAGGTCGCCCACTGGGCTGGCGGCGACGGCACCACGATTTTTCCTCACGCGCTGGTTATCGCGGAGGCCGGCGCTTCGGTTTCCGTGGTGGAACGACATCGCTCGCTCAATGAATCCGACGCCACGCTTACGATCGGCCTGGCCGATCTCGCTCCCGAAGACGGCGGGCAGGTGCAGTATGTCTGCGTGCAGCATCTCAACGACCACTCCCGCCAGGTGCAACTGAATGGCACCCGTGTCGGCCGCGATGCCAAGGCCGTCTCCGGTTTTGTGAATCTCGGCGCCAAGTGGATCCGCAACGAAAGTGTGAGCCGCCTGACCGCTCCCGGTGCCGACAGCCGCATGCTTTCGGCGAACCTGGCTGACGGCGATCAGGAGTTCGATCAACGCACGCTCCAACTTCACGAGGCCCAGCACACCTTCAGCGACCTGCTTTACAAGAACGCCCTCTACGATCACGCGCGAACGATTTTCAGCGGCCTGATCCAGGTCATGCCCGGCGCCCATTACACGGACGCCTATCAGAAATGCCGGAACCTGCTTGGCAGCGACGAAGCGGAGGCCAATTCCATGCCCGGCCTCGAAATCGACGCCGATCAGGTCAAGTGCAGCCACGGAGCCACCAGCGGGCAGATCAGCGACGAAGAAATCTTCTACCTGATGGCTCGCGGTATTCCCGCCCAGAGAGCGCGGCAGATGATCAGCCAGGGGTTCCTCAACGAGGCGATTTCCCATCTTGCTGGCGAGGAACTGCGCGACGCGATCGAGCAACGCTTCGAGGAACGGTTTGCCGTTCTCGCCTGAGAAAAACTCAGGGAAGCCCGTCGAGCCGTTTCCAGCGCGCGGCGAATTCTTCGGACAGCGGCGTCAGCGTCTCCGAGAGCTGCTCGGCTTCCTTGTCGAGTCCCGTCTCGCGAGCGAACCAGACGGCCTGGATCCAATCTGACACGTTGGAATCGTCCGGTGGATTCACGAGCCACGCCTCGCGCGCGGTGGCCAACATCCAGGCCGGTGCCACTTCGGCCAGCGGCAGATCATTGGGACCAAACATCAGGTCGACCACCAACTTGTCCGGTTGGGCCGCGACGACCTTGCAATCGATCGCCAACCCCTGCTTCCGAGCCAGTTTTCCCTCCCAATCGCCATTCCCCAGGAAAGCGATAAGACGATCCCTGAAGGCCTTGGCGTCGTCGATGGCGACGAGATAATCTCCCCTCACCTCGTCGACCGCCTCGGTCTTTGCCGCGTAGGCGGAGAGCGATTCGCGGGCGGCCTCGAACCGGTAGTCTTTCATCGCCGCACCCGCCGCATTGGCCACCTCCCCGAACTCCTCTTTTTCGGCCAGCGCTTCATCGGTCCATTCGGCGGCGGCCGATTCGCCCGGCGCGGGCGGCTTCGGCACGCCATTCGGCATCGTGGCCGGGTCGGCGCCACCAGCGTCCGCCACCGCCGGTCCGGTCGATCCCTTTGTAGTGCTATCGCTGTTTCTGGCAGGCTCGGGCGGGGCCGCCGCGAGCGCTTTCTTCGCCGTCAGAATGGTATCGACCCGTTCCGCGCGTTGCTGGGCCAGGGTCCTCGCTCCTCCTTTGGTCTTGAAAGCTTTCACCTTTTCTTCCAGTTCCGACTTGATGCGGACCAGTTCATCCTCGGACATCGAGATGGATGGCTTCGGAAGTTTCGGCACGCGTTCCGCGTCCGCCCGATAGGGTTCCACCAACTCCCGGTAGGCCCCCATCCAGGAAAATCCCGTGGAGAAATCCGACTTCGCAAACTGGTCCAGAAACGCCAGTCCCGAATCGAATTGTCCCTGGTTCCAGTTCTTCAAACCGAAGGCCAGCAAAGCGAAGCGCTCGAACGAACCCGAGGCGAAGTTCTCCTCCGCTCCTGGCAACACCGGGAGAGGATCCGACAGCATCCGGCCGGCCTTCTTGAAAAATTCACCTTGGGCGGCCAGGGCCTCGGACGCGTCCTCGAAGCCCGGAGCTTTGGCCATTTCGGCGAAATATTCCCGAGCCTTGGCCGGAGATTCTCCATTCAACATTGCCGCCAGCCCGGCATGGAATTCCGTCCACCCACGCGTGGGCTGCTTGATGTCCTGAGACTCGAGCAAGGACGAAAAGGCCGTCGCCGCCGCACCGAAACGACCATCCAACAACAGCGAGCGCGCTTCGTTGTAACGCGCGGCCACCGCCTTCTCGCCGGCAGAGAGCACGCGATCCCCCTCGCCGAGAAAGGTATCGGGCGTCCCGCTGTCGAGAAATCCGAATCCCTTGCCGACAATCATCGAGATCACCAGACCGAGCACGGCCAACGAACCCCCACCGATCCCGATGATAACCGGCCAGCTGAATCGCTTCCGCTCGCTTCCCAGCGCCTGGTGCCGCCTCGACCGCGAGGCGGCGCCACCGGGGAGCCGGGCCTGCACCTCTTCGATTGCTTTCAGCAGGGCCTCGTAGCTTTTCGGCCGCGTCTCCGGCTTGTAGGCCATCATCTGGTCGATCAACTTCGCGGTCGCCGCCGAGACCGGGGCTCCGGCATGATGAAGACTGACCGGTCGCGCCTTGATCTCGCGCAACTCGTCCAGCGATGCCGTGTTCGCATCGAAAGGCGGACGACCCGCGAGGGCATGAAAAAACGTGGCGCCAAGACTGTAGATATCTCCCCGGAAATCGTCCGGTTTTCCATCGAGCTTCTCCGGCGGAACGTAGAATGGCGTGGCCCACAGATCCTCGACTTCATCGTCACCGCCCTGCTGAACCGCCAGACCGAAGTCCACCAGCTTTCCGGTGTGATCTTCCGTCAGCAGGATGTTGCCCGGCTTGATGTCCCGGTGAATCAGACCTCCCTGATAGGCGGCGCGCAAACCCGAAGCCACATCGTGGAGCAGGTCCAGCGCCTCGCGCTCGGCCAGCAGCCCCTGGTCCAGGATCCGCTGCTCGAGACTGACATTGTCCACCAGCTCCATGGCGATGAAGAAGTAGCCATTGTCGGAGCCCACGGTGTAGACCTTCACCACGTTTGGATGGCTGATCGACGCCGTCAGCTTGGCTTCGCGCTCGAACAGGGCCATCAAGGCGGCGTCCCGGCTCAGGTCCTGATGCAGAATCTTGAGTGCCACCTGCCGGTCCAACGCCAGATCTTCGGCGAGGAAAACCTGGCTCATCCCGCCCTCGCCGAGCATCTTGAGAATCTGGTAGTTTCCCAGGCAGGTTCGGACGCGCACCGATTCGTCGCAGTGCGGACATATCACCTTTGAGAACGGAGCCAGCCCGGCGATGTCGATCACGCCGCCGCAGGACGGACAGTGGTTGATTTCGGGATTCGCCCCGGAATCAACCTCCTCTCCGCCGGTCGCGCCGCCGCCATCTTTCAGATCGTCATCAGCCATGATCTCACTTCACAAAAATCCCCGTCGCCCGCTCCGGAGCGTTCGCACCGCCACCGATCGACTGAAAAGCGTCGAATCTTAGCGGCCCCGCCCCCCAGTTCCAGCCAAAAACATCCTACGGAAAGGCGAAATGTCACCTTCCACGAACGCGGGCGCACTGGACGGGGGCGCCACCGTGGCCCAGACTGGCGTTCACGTGAATTCCGCCGAATCTCCAGTCGAAGACGATGATGCCGAAATCGACACCATCTCCCTCGCCATCGATGATCGCGCCGCCGGCTCACGCCTCGACAAGGTGCTGGCGGAGCGGTGCGCGGACCTTTCGCGATCGCGGCTCCAGGCGCTGATCAAGTCCGGCCAAATCACGGTCAACGGCGTCACCGTCACCAAGCCCCGACATTCACTCGCTTCTGGAGACGAGATCGTCGTCACCATTCCCCCGCCCGATCCGGCTGAAATCGTTGCCCAGGACATTCCGCTCGACGTTCTCCACGAGGACGAACACCTCATCGTCATCAACAAGCCCGCCGGCCTCGTCGTTCATCCGGCGGCGGGCAATCCCGACGGCACGCTCGTCAATGCGCTCCTGTTTCATTGCCGGGGCCAACTCAGCGGCATCGGCGGCGTCGAACGCCCCGGCATCGTTCACCGGCTCGACAAGGAAACCAGCGGCTGCCTGGTGGCCGCAAAGACCGACCTCGCCCATCAATCGCTGGTCGGCCAGTTCGCCAATCGCGAGACCGAAAAGGCCTACCTCTGCGTCGTTCAGGGTGTCCCGGCCCAGTCTTCCGGTCACCTGGAGAATCGAATCGGTCGTCATCCCGTCAGCCGTCAGAAAATGGCGGTGCGTCCAGAGCCGCATGGCAAGGAAGCCATCACCGATTACGAAGTCCTCAATGCCGATCCGGAGGGCCACTGGGCGCTGGTTCGCTGCGTCATCCACACCGGACGCACCCACCAGATCCGGGTTCACCTGAAGGAGTGTCTCCACTGTCCCATTCTCGGCGACGAGATCTACGCCCAGATTTCGCGCCAATCCGTCAAACCGGGTCGTCTCATGCTCCACGCACGACACCTGGGTTTCACGCATCCCGCGACAGGGGAGCGAATTGCCTTCGAGAGTCCCCTTCCCGCTGCCTTTCATCCATTCCTGCCCAGCGACCTGGCGGACCATTGATGGGTCAAGTCAGCACCACAAGCTTCTGAACATCGCCTTTCGAACCTCGGATCGGCTGACCTTGATCTTCTCCGTGAGCGCTCGCTCACCCGCCGCTTCGATCCCGTCGAGCGTGGCTTCCGCCAGGATCAAGGGCAGCGCCGTCGCGAAGCGAACCCTGCCCCGACGCAGCGCCGCCACATACTGCCAGCCCTGCGACAGCCATTCACGACATCGGTGACGCCAGGTTTCCGCGACAGCCAACAGGATAGCGTTTGAAGGAAGCGAAGACTCATCGTCCCACCCCGCCGCCTTCAATTCCGCCCGCGGCAGATAGCAGCGTCCCTGACGCAGGTCCTCACCCGTGTCGCGGAGAATGTTGACCAATTGGAGCCCCTTGCCCATCGCGATGCCATCTCCGGTCATCACCTCCGCCAAGGCCGGCTCGGCAAACCGGTCACCCAGGTTCAGGAATCCCACCCGGGTCCAGAAAGCACCGACACAGCCGGCGACCCGATAGGCATAGGTTTCCAATTCTTCGGCCGTTTCACAACAGGCCACCGGCGTCGCTTCTTCCGCCTCTCCGAATCGCTCCAGATCCCAGGCCTGACCGATCGTGATTTCCCGCAACACGTCGATCACCGCCGCTCGATTTTGCGAATCCATTCCCGTCAGCCAACCGAAAAGGTCCGGCAGGCGTTGCAGCAATTCGCGTTCGCCTTCGTGGGATTGTCGCGGCGAGAACTCCCGGATCACTTCGGCGTAGAACTCGGGGAAATCGGGTCGGGTCTCCGGCAGCGATTCACGAAACCGGGCCAGGCAATCGCGCCGCACCATGATCGGCGCCACCTCCGTGTCCGCGATCGTGTCCGAAGCCCGCGCCAGCAGGTAACCGAGGCTGACCGGCTCCCGCATCGCCCCGGGAAGAAACCGCATCGAAAGGTAAAACGAACGCGACACCCGCTTCAGCAAGTCACGCCCCAGCATGCGATGATCGATTCCTTCCAGATTCATGCTCCCGTCCCATCGACCCAACAGGGTCATGTCGTCAACCAAAGAGGGTTTGTTCGGAGTGATGAGTCAAAAGTCAGGTTTGAATAGGCTTTTCACTTCTCCCCAGCTCCCAACCACCGATCCAGCCATCGGAACGCTTCCTCCTTCACCGCGGGCGGAAAATCATGCTCGGCGTCGGGATAGGCGATTCTCAGGTTGTCGGGCACGCCGTAGAGTTCGTAGATGCGCCTCACCTTGGGTGCGGCTTTTTCAACGCCGCGATAGTCGAAGTTGCTGTCGTGTAGCGGAGAGTTGGAAAAGAAGGCGCGGGGCGCAAGCGCGGCGACGAGTTCATAGTAGTCAAAGGGAACCCGATCGGGATCGAGCTGATAGTCGTCGCGGAGTGACGGCAGGTAGCGATCGCTGGTCCAGCCCTTGATATCGCCCCCGTAGTAGTCGTGAAAGGGCGTCCAGCCGCAGCTGGAAACGATCGCCTTCACCCGCTGGTCGAACACGCCAAGAAAGATGGCATTGTGGCCGCCCAACGAATGGCCGATCGCGCCGATCCGCTGAGGATCGACATCGTCGCGCTCGGCCAGCAGGTCGACGCAGCGCATGTGATTCCAGATCCCCTTCATCGTTCCCGATCGATAGCGATCGGCGGCGAAGTCGTAGTCCGTTTCGCCTCCGAAGGACACGTAGTCAGGCGCGATCACCACATAGCCTCGCTCGGCCAGCTCCTTGCCGTAGGCCCGATTCGGCCGCTCGCTCTGCCCGTCGACCACGCCCTTGCCGATCTTGTGAGTCGGATGAAGCGCCACGATACCGGCGCGTCTCTCGCCAGGCGCGATCCCCTTCGGGACATAGAGGTAGGCGGACAGACGATCGTCAGGCTCGGACTGCAGGGTGAGGGTCTGACGGGTGTAGTTTTCCGTCTCGACACTCTCCTCCACCCGGATGTCGAGATCGGACGGCGATTCACGGCTCGGCAAGGGACCGGCCGCTTCCTCGAATCCCGCGACGATGGATTCGCGTCGCTTCTCCCAGTCCTCGATAGAGCGAATCGTGTGATGCTCACCCATTTCGTCAACAAACCATGTCAGATCCTGATGGTCGCCCGCGCGAACCGGTTCGAGGCCGAACGGCAAAACGAGGCAAATGTAGAGAAGTCGACCCATGGTTTCGCTATCAAAGGCAAATCGGGGACTTTGCTCAATCCTGAAGGTGCGGCGTCATGACGCATCGGAATTCACCATTGTCACGATTCGAGGATTGCGTTTGATTGAGATAGCCATCCGATGCGTCTCCTCCTTCAAAAAACACTCACCACGATCTCTGCCGCAATGTTGGCGGGCGCGGCAGCCGTGTGGGCAGACGATCCCGCGACTGGAGAAAAGCCTTCGTCGCAGTCCGGAAAGGAGACGCCTCTCTTCACCACCACCGTCCGGACCACGGCCTACACGCACACGGAGGAGGATCACATCAGCTATGGGAAAAAGACGGCGCTTGGGACCGATCTTCGCTACACGCCGGAGTATCATTCCGCGGCGGCCGACTGGTCGCGTTTCCCGCTGGGAACGAAATTCAAGATCAAGGGTTACAACCGGATCTTCGTGGTCGATGACTACGGAAAGGCGCTGACCGGATCGCGAACCATCGACATCTATTTCGACACCAAGCAGCGGATGAACAACTGGGGCGTTCGCTGGGTGGAAATCGAAGTTCTGGAACTCGGCAGTTTCCAGGAAAGTCGCAAGATCCTGGCCTCGCGCGCGAAGCACCCGCATTGCCTGGCGATGCTCGCATCGATGACGGTCGATGACTGGTGGAAGGTCTACGATCGCTAGACGGGTTCGCTCATCCCGCCTGATCGCGCCTCCGCGTGTTCGCGTGAGTCGGGAAGGCTCGCCAAACGATGGTGGCGGGATTCTACTGTTTCCATGCCCTCGAAAAAACTCCGCTTTGCCGGAATCGGTTGCCAGCGCCAGGGCTGGGCCGACATCTCCCGGATCGGCACTCATCCCGCGGTCGAAATGGTCGCGTTCTGCGATATCGATCGCCGTCATTTCGACAAGGTCGACAAGGCCTGGCCGGGTAAGCCGAAGTTTTCCGACTTCCGGAAAATGTTCGATCAACTGGGTTCGGAAATCGACGCGGTGAATGTCTCCGTTCCCGACCACAACCACGCGGTCATCACCCAGGCGGCGCTGGAGCGGGGGTTGAACGTCTATTGCGAAAAGCCGCTCACGCACACGGTCTGGGAGGCGCGCCAGATCGCCGGTCACGCCGCGAAGGCCGGAACGGTCAACCGGATGGGCAACCAGATTCACTCGGAGTTTCAGTACCGAGTCACGAAGTTGCTCATCCAGGAGGAAAAAGTGATCGGCAAGGTGAAGGAAGTGCATACCTGGATTTCCGCCGCGGGACACGGACGTTCCGGGCTGCTGCAACCGCCGGCGATTCCGGAAAAAGCACCGCCGGAGGTGGATTGGGACCAGTGGATCGGTCCGGCTCCGTGGCGCGAATTTGGCGGAGAAAACGTCTATCACCCGCGTTGCTGGCGCGACTGGCAGGCCTTCGGTTCGGGCTCCATCGGCGACAACGGTTGTCACCTGCTCGACCCACTTTTCACGTCAATGAATCTGACCGCGCCCCTGTCGATCACGGCAGAGCATTCCGGCATGAACGACCAAGTCTGGCCGGCGCAGGAGACGCTGCGTTACGTATTTCCCGGAACGGAATTCACCGCCAGCGAGACGTTGCCAGTCACGTGGTATGACGGAGGCCGGCGCCCGAATTGGAAACACGCCGGGCTCCCTCCCGCCGAGTCACTGCTTCAGCCCGCCTCCATGTTGATCGGAGAAAAAGGCTACCTGTTGGTGCCGCACTGGGGCACGCCGAAATTGTATCCGGAGAAGGACTTTGCCCGCTACGAACTTCCCGATCCCGGCAAAGCCAACCACTATCACGATTGGGTCGACGCGTGCCTGGAGGGCAATGCGGAACTCTCGGACAACTTTGCCTACGCCGGTCCTCTCAGCGAAGCGGTTCAGCTGGGAAATGTGGCGGTCCGATTCCCCCGCCAAACGCTGGAGTGGGACGCCGCGGCCCTCCGAATCACGAATGTTCCCGAGGCGAATGCGTTCCTCACCAAGGAATATCGTGACGGCTGGGCGGTGACGGCGGCGGGTTGACCGCGATCGCCATCGCCGTCGTAACTTTTTAGACAATACCGCCAATGCGTCACCCCTTTGGCTTGCCTCACGGTCAATCGTCCCGCATAGTTTAAATGTCAGAAAAACCACACCTGCCCAAATGAACCAGATTTTCAGGAACTCCTTACTTTTCGCCTCTCTTGCTCTTCTTCCCGCAGGCTCCCAAGCGGATGACTCGAAGGTCCTCTACACCGACCTGGTGCAGCCGATTCTGAACGCCAAATGCGTGGCCTGCCACGGTCCGGACAAGCAGAAGGGCAAACTCCGCCTGGATTCGCTGGACGAGATTCTGAAAGGCAGCGACGGCGAGAATGTCATCCCCGGCAAACTCGACGACAGCCTGTTGACCTTCCGCGTCACCCTGCCCAAGGACGACGACGATGTGATGCCTCCCGAGGACGAAACTCCCCTGTCCAAGGAGGAAATCGAGGTCCTGAAATTCTGGGTGGCCTCCGGCGCCAAGGGCGACGCCAAGATCGGTGACCTGAAGCCCAGCGGCGACGCGGCCAATGCGATCAAGGTGGTGTTGGCCAATCCCCCCAAAGCTCCCGAAGGCACCGCTGCGGCGGACAAACCCAAGGAGATCGATCCGGCCAAGCAAAAGCTCGCCGAAGAGACCATCGGTCGCGTCGAGAAAGAAGGCGCCTCGCTGATGGCGATCGCTCAGGACACGCCCGACCTGCGTTTCAGCGCGCTGAATGTGGCCAAGGACTATAACGACAAGAATCTCGAGCTGCTCAAGCCCGTGGCCGACCAGATCAAGTGGATGGATCTGGCCCGCACCAAGGTGACCGACGCCGGACTGGCCAGTTTGGTCGGAATGAAAAACCTCACCCGTCTTCACCTGGAAAATACCGCCATCACCGATGCAGGGATGGATCAGCTGAAGAATCTGCCCAATCTGGAATACCTGAACCTCTACGGCACCCAGGTTACCGACGCCGGCATCCAGAAGCTGGCCGGGCTGAAGAGCCTCAAGAAGCTGTTCGTCTGGCAGACGAAAGTCACGGACGGCGGCGCCACGAAACTCGCCGCCGCGATTCCTGGCATCGACGTGAACACCGGTTGGAAGGAGCCGGCCAAGCCAGCCGTCCTCGCGGCCAACACCACCGAACCCGCCAAGCCCGCCGCCGCGGCGCCCGCGACACCCGATCCGCCCAAAAAGGAAGAGCCGGCCAAGCCCGCGGAAACGAAGAAGCCCGAGCCCGCCAAGCCGACCGAGAAGAAACCGGAACCCGCTCCGGCGAAACCCGAGCCGCCCAAGCCTGCCGCGACTCCGGCTCCCACTCCAGCCGCCAAGCCCGCCGCG
>JAGRPB010000285.1 GCA_020439945.1 Verrucomicrobiia bacterium | reverse complement strand
CGCCGTTTCCCCACATATTTGGTATTTCCGAGGGCTCGTTTATTACGGACGCTGTTACGGGAGTGTGAGTTCGCAGTTTGGCGTGGTGAACGTCGTGGGGAATGCCTCCGATACCGCGTTGGACGGAGGTGGGGTGCCATTGAATGGCGTAAATCTCACGGGGGGGTTGGCGACCATTACGAATTTTTCGGCCGTAGGTACGGGTACCTCCGCGATTTCTAATCGCAAGACCGTGGCCAATTCCAGTTTTCAGGCGCGCATCGTGGACAAGGCCTTGAATAAAAGATTTAATGGAACGGGAGTGGTTTCCTTTTTGGGGCTTACCGACTTCACCTTGCTTTCGGTGTTTAACCCTACCTCGATCACGATTAGTGGCGGAACATTGAATATAGGAGCATTGGTGAGTCAAACCCCTGTCACGGTAAACTCAACGGACACTTTTGAACAGGAAGGCGTGAAATTTAAATTCATTGTTTACGGATCACAGATTTCGAATCAGGTGAACGGCTGACACATAAGAAAGCCGGAGGCGGCGGCATAAGAGGATGGATCGCGTCAGAGGACACGCCAGTTTTGAGTTCAGGAGGCGCGGTTCGATTGGAAACGACAAAGGACTGACCGTTCTGGAGTTGTTTATAGCGGTCTTCATCGTGGGATTGCTGGCGGGGTTGCTGTTTCCCGCCTTCAACAGCATCAAGCGCCATGCGGAAAAGGTAAAGTGCATGGCGAACCTGCGCCACATCCACGCCGCTTTGGAAGGCCACCTGAACGACAAAAATTATTGGCCTCAGATGCCGATCGAAGCGTTCTCCTTCGAAGAATCGGATTACTTCAAATGGTGGATGGTTACTCTGGAGCCATACGGAGGGGGAGGTATGGATGTCTGGCTCTGTCCGTCAGATAAAATCCGATACGACGAACCCGAACGCGTTTTTGGCTCCTATATCCCCACTTCCTTCGATGCTCATCGATACACCCCTGTCCGTTGGAACCAGCCTTGGCTGATGGAACGGGGCGATTTCCATGGAAAGGGGGCGCACCTAATCATGCCCGATGGCTCAATCTTTTCGTCCACCAATCCCTTTGGCGAACGCTGATCAGGGTTTCTGAAACTCCTGCAGTGCCCGGACTTCGAGCGCCCGGCTCCTTAGGGCCCCGATCGCTCCGGCGCAGGCCCGGGCGGCGCGGAGAGTGGTGGTGATCGGAATTCGATAAGCGATGGCGGCGCTGCGAATGCGGACTTCGTCATGGCGCGGAGAACGCCCGCTCGGGGTGTTCACAATCATGGCGATCTCGCCGTTCTTGATCATGTCCAGAACGTTGGGGCGACGTCCTTCGGCAAGTTTGTGGAGCCTTTGCACAGGCACGCCGGCCTCCTCGAGGATTGACGCGGTCCCGGAGGTCGAAAAAATCGCGAAGCCCAGTTCGTGAAACGCTTTTCCGATCTCTCCGACTTGGTTTTTGTCGTTGTCTTTAACGCTGATGAAAATGTTTCCGCCCGACGGCAGGGGTGCCGAGGCCGCCATTTGAGACTTGGCGTAGGCGTGTCCGAGATCGGCGTCGATGCCCATGACTTCGCCGGTGGATTTCATTTCGGGCCCCAGGGCAATGTCGATGCCGGGGAATTTCGAAAAGGGAAAGACCGCTTCTTTCACCGAAAAATGCGATGGCACCACGGGCTCGGTGAAGCCGAGGTCTTTGAGTTTTTCGCCCGCCATCACTTTGGCGGCGAGTTTCGCCAGCGGCACTCCAATCGCTTTGCTGACAAAGGGTACTGTCCGGGAAGCGCGGGGATTGACCTCGATGACGTAGAGTTCGTCGTCCTTCACCGCGAGCTGCATGTTCATCAACCCGCGGACCTCCAGCGCCCGGGCCAGGTTCGTGGCGGCGTCGCGGATGCGATCCTGCATCGTTTCGGAAAGGCTGAAGGGGGGAATGACGCAGGCGCTGTCGCCGGAATGAATGCCGGCTTCTTCGATGTGTTCCATGATGGCGCCGATCACGGTCGTTTCCCCGTCGCTGATGCAATCGACATCGACTTCGGTGGCGTCTTCGAGAAAGCGATCGACCAAGATGGGCCGCTCCGGACTGGCCTCGACGGCGCTCCGCATGTACTGGGTCAATTCCTCGTCGCTGTAAACGATCTGCATTGCGCGGCCTCCCAGGACGAAGCTCGGGCGCACGAGGCTGGGGTAACCGATCCTGGCGGTGATTTCCAGGGCTTCCCCGAGCGAGACCGCCGTGCCGCTGGGAGCTTGGTTCAAACCCAACTCGTCCAGGAGGGCGGCAAAAAGTTTCCGGTCTTCGGCGAGTTCGATGCTTTTCGGCGAGGTGCCGATGATTCTCACGCCGTGTTCTTCGAGGCCTTTGGCGAGGTTCAGAGGTGTCTGGCCGCCGAATTGCACGATGACACCCAGCACCCGATCGTGCCGGTTTTCCCTTTCGTAGATATTGAGAACGTCCTCGAGCGTGAGGGGTTCGAAATAGAGCTTGTCGCTGGTGTCGTAGTCGGTCGAAACCGTTTCGGGATTCGAATTCACCATGATGGACTCGATCCCAAGCTCGCGCATGGCGAAGGAGGCGTGCACACAGCAGTAATCAAATTCGATGCCCTGCCCGATGCGATTGGGACCGCCCCCGAGAATGATCACTTTCTTCCGGTCGCCGTCGCGAACTTCGTCCTCGATCCCGTAAGTCGAATAATAATAGGGGGTATAAGCCTCGAATTCCGCCGCGCAAGTGTCCACCAGCCGGTAGGTCGGCAGCACGCCGTGTTTCTTCCGGCCCTCCCTCAAATGCCGTTCGGGAATGCCACATTGGACCGCGAGTTGGCGGTCCGAAAACCCCAGCCTTTTCATCCGGCTCATGTATCCGCGCAAGGCGGCCGCCTTCAATTCTTCGTTGAGCCTGTCTTCCGGAATATCGGCGATCAGTTTATCGGAGGTGTTTTCGGCGATTTGTTGTTGGGCAATTACAATCTCCTCGATCTGGCGAAGGAACCACCGATCGATCTTGGTCAGGTCGAAGACGCGCTCCACGGTCCAACCATGGGCGAAAGCGATCCCGAGCCAGAAAATGCGCTCCGCGTTGGGGATACTGAGTTTCAGCGTCAATTTCTCGTCACCCTCGACGGACGGGTCCGCCCCGTCGCCGATCAGGCCGAAGCGCTTGATTTCCAAACTTCGAAGTGCTTTTTGCAGGCTTTCCTTGAAGGTGCGCCCGATGGCCATCGCTTCGCCGACCGATTTCATCTGCGTCGTGAGCGTGGCGTCGGCTCCCGGGAACTTTTCGAAGGTAAACCGCGGCACTTTGGTGACGACGTAGTCGATCGTCGGCTCGAAGCTGGCCGGGGTTTCGCGGGTGATGTCGTTGCGAAGCTCGTCGAGCGTGTAGCCAACGGCGAGTTTGGCGGCGATTTTCGCGATCGGGAATCCCGTCGCCTTCGAGGCCAGCGCGGAACTGCGACTGACCCGCGGATTCATCTCGATCACGATCATCCGACCGGATTGGGGATCGACGGCAAACTGGATGTTCGACCCGCCGGTCTCGACGCCAATCTCCCGGATGCAGGCGAAGGAGGCGTCGCGCATGATCTGGTATTCG
>JAGRPB010000284.1 GCA_020439945.1 Verrucomicrobiia bacterium | reverse complement strand
GATCGGAGTCACAAAACTCGCGCTGGATGCGAACATCACCGCCACCACGAATGGACGGGCATCGACCTCCAACTGTGCGGCCACGCCAATCGCGATCGGCGTGAGCAGGGCCGCCACCGCGTTGTTACTCACCATTTCCGTCAGGACCACGGCCATCAGGTAGATCACTCCCAGCATCACCTGCGGGCTGTAGTCGCCGAACCAGGCGACCGCGCTGCGCGCCAACAGCCCCGCCAGCCCCGTTTCTTCCAACGCCATGCCGAGTCCCAGCATCCCGAAAATCATGAAGATCACTTTCCACTCGACCGCGTCGTAGGCTTCGGCGGCGTCGATGCAGCGCGTCATCAGCGTGAGCAACACCGCCCCAATCGCCAGCACCGGTATGTATCCGGGAAAGATCGCGCCACCAATCATGAACACCAACAGAGCGCCCATCGCGATGGGCGCCTTCGTTCGACGCAGGGGACGCTCTTTCGGTTGGCTGAGGTTGACGAAATCCTTTTGGGAAAAAAGTTCATTCAACCGATCGGCCGGACCTTCGATCAGCAACGAGTCGCCGAAAGCCAGTTTCACATTTTCAAAACGATCCCTCAAGTTCACCCCGCGCCGATGCACCGCGAGGATCAGCACACCGAAGCGCTGACGAAAATTCAATTCCGTGAGGCTGTGCCCGACCATCCGCGATTCCGGCCCCACGATTCCTTCCATCAGGACGGCTGACTCCGTCTTGATGCGATCGAGTCCGAGTTCGTCTTCCTTCAATAAATTGAGCCCCGCCGTCTCGTTCAATTCCATGACGCCGGACATTCGCGTTTTGAAAAGGATCTGATCGTCGGCTTCGAAAACGAGCAAATTGAGCGGAATGGGAACCGGCCTCCCCTCTCGCACCACTTCGATCACCCGCAAACCACGGCGCTTGGCCAGCGGCGTCTCGGGAAATGGTTTCCCCACCAACGGTGAATCCTTCGCGATCCATGCCTGGGTCAGGAACTCACGGCTGGCCTCGCTGTCGAACAGGGTGGAAAGCGTGTCCCGAAGTGGAATCAACCGGCTGCCACCGAGCAGCAGATAGAGGGCGGTCGCCGCCACGAAGATCAAACCGAGTTTACTGATCTCGAACATGCTGAACGGCTCCATCCCTGCATCGGCCGCGATACCCGCCGCGATCAGGTTGGTCGAGGTACCGATCACCGTGCAGGTGCCGCCCACGATCGCCGCGTAGCTGAGCGGAATGAGAAATCGCGACGCCGGCAGTCCGTACTTCCGGCAATGTCGCAGCACCAGCGGCAGGAACACGACCACCACCGGCGTGTTGTTCACGAAGGCCGAGAGCAACGCCACCAGCAGGATCAGCACGAGCAACACCCGAAAACCTTTCGGCCCCGCCAGTTTTTCGAAGGCATTCGCCAGAGCCTCGATCAGACCGGTCCGCTCCAGCACCGCGCTCATGATGAACATCGCCGCCACCGTGATCGGAGCCTGACTGCCGAAGACCATAAGGGAATCGTTCGGCGCAATCACCCCGCCCAAAATCAAGAGCACGAACGCGCCCATGGCGATCTGATCCGGCGGGAACCATTCTTTCAGGAACGCGACAAAGACCAGCACCACCACGGTGCCGGTCAAAATCTGATGCCACAATTCCACTTCCATCGGATCGTTTCGCGTGCTTAGGAGGGTGTTGAAAAACTATGGAATGAAAAACTGCGAGTCATTTCGGTTGATGGCGAGGCGTGGTGAAGAAAGGTAGCAGGCTACCTGACTGAACCGCAACGAAGCCATCGGACGAAAGGACCGTAGCCCGAAGGGGCGTTCACCAGTGAGCGACGGCAAAGCCGCAAACTTTTCCAACTTTCAAATTCCCTCGTTTTTTCGTTTCAGAGTTTTTCAACATTCTCCTACCATAGAGTCCCTCGGAGCGGCGCTGTTGACAATGCGTTCGCTCCCCTTTTCTGAACCCCGGTCATTTCCCTCTAGAAACCCAGAACCCCATGGAAACGCTCGCGATCGCTGTCGGAGCCCTCATTCTCTATCTCGTCGCTTACCATACCTATGGAAAGTGGCTGGCACGAAAAATTTTCAAACTCGATCCCGAAGCGCTGACGCCCAGCGTCGCGCTGAATGACGACAAGGATTACGTGCCGACCTCCAAGTCGGTCATCTTCGGACACCACTTCACCTCCATCGCCGGCACCGGCCCCATCGTCGGACCGGCGGTCGCCGTGATCTGGGGCTGGGTGCCCGCCCTGCTGTGGGTGCTTTTCGGCTCCGTCTTTATCGGCGCGGTTCACGACTTTGGCGCGCTGGTCGTTTCCATGCGAAATCGCGGACAGACCGTGGGCGATATCGCGGGCCGCGTCCTCGCTCCGCGGACCCGGGTGCTGTTTCTCTCCATTCTCTTCATGGCGCTGACCATCGTGCTGGCGATCTTCGGACTCGTCATCGCCGCCGTCTTCCGCCAGTACCCCTCCTCCATTTTCCCCTGCCTCATCCAGATTCCTCTCGCCGTCATCATCGGGATGTGGATGCATCGCCGTGGCATGAGCATCCTGGTGCCATCGCTGGTAGCGCTGGCTTTCATGTATGCGACCGTCTACATGGGCGACGACGGCATCCTCCACAACATCAACTCGTGGCTGGCCGATCTGCCGACCATGACGTGGGTCGCGCTCCTGCTCATCTACAGCTACATCGCCTCCGTGCTCCCCGTCTGGGTGCTCCTGCAGCCGCGCGACTACATCAACAGCCTGCAACTGCTCAGCGCCCTCGCGCTGGTGGTGATCGGTCTCATCGTGGCCGGACTCATCGGCGGCGCGCCCATCGATGGCGGCACCGTCCGTCCCGCGCTGGAAATCGCGGCCCCCACCTTCGTGAAACATCCCACAGGGGCGCCCTTCATCTTTCCCTTCCTCTTCATCACCATCGCCTGTGGCGCGATCAGCGGATTCCACTGCCTCGTTTCCAGTGGCACCTCGTCGAAGCAGATCAAATGCGAGTCCGACGCCCAGTTCGTCGGTTATGGCTCCATGCTGACCGAGGGCTTTCTCGCCGTGCTCGTCATTCTCGCCTGCGTCGCCGGGATCGGTCTCGGCATCGCATCCGCCGACGGAACGACCACCCTCACCGGCGAGGCCGCCTACCTGCAACGCTACGCCAGCTGGGGAGCCGCCAACGGTCTCGGCGCCAAAGTCGGTGCTTTCGTGGAAGGCGCGGCCAATTTCCTCAAGGCGCTCGGCCTAGCCCCCGGATTCGCCGTCGCGCTGATGGGTGTGTTCGTGGCCAGCTTCGCTGCCACCACCCTGGACACTGCCTGCCGCCTCCAGCGCTACGTCATCCAGGAACTCGCCTCCACCCTCGCGCCCAAGATCTCGAAGACCGCGCTGGCCTCTGAAGCCTACGACTTCGACAACAACGTCGCCGGCGCTTCACGCACCACCGGTGAGGCCGCCGACCATCGTCCGCATGCGATGAATCCGTTCACCTGGCTGACGAACAAACACGGCGCGACCATCTTCGCCGTCGTCGTCGCCACCGCGATCGCCGCGCTTCCCGCTGCCGGCGCCACGGATTGGAATTGGAACACCGCCGGCAAAGGCGGTCTCCTCCTGTGGCCGCTTTTCGGGGCCACCAATCAGTTGATCGGCGGACTCGCCTTCCTCGTC
>JAGRPB010000283.1 GCA_020439945.1 Verrucomicrobiia bacterium | reverse complement strand
CGGCGCGTGACGGGTCAGGGGCCCTGTTGGCAGACACACTCGTCACCGCTCCGGTTTCGGCGGAGATGAACTGTGTCAGTTGCCATGCGAGCAATGCCCAAATCGCCGCCCGGCCCGCCGGTGGCTGGGTGAATGATTCCGACCCGGTTCGCGACTACCGTCTGAACATTCTGAAACTGCACGACGGCCGCCATTTGGGAGATCCTGCCTACACAGCCGCGCTGGCTCAGATGGGTCTGTCCGCCCAAGGCCTTTACGACAATGTCGTTAATCACTCGAAACCGATTCTGTGTGCGAGTTGTCACGGGAGCAATGCGCTGGGTACCGCCGGAGCTGCCGGCGTGGCTCCGCTGACTCAGGCGATGCACACCCGACACGCGATCGCCGCGGATCCGATCACAGGAGTTATCCTGGGGGATTCTGTTCATCGGGCGAGCTGTTACCAATGCCATCCCGGCAAGCAGACGAAATGTCTTCGTGGTGCGATGGGGCGCGCATCGGACGAATTCGGGCAGCCGCTGATGTCCTGTCAGAGTTGTCATGGTGGCATGACCAAGGTCGGAGCCTCCGATCGAGTCGGTTGGTTCGAGGAACCTAACTGTCAAAGTTGTCATACGGGAACCCACACTGATAACGCCGGGCAACTGCGTTTCCTGACCTCATTTCTCGAAGACGGTTCCGTGCGTGAGCCCTCTGATGATCGATTCGCAACCAGCCCGGATTCGCCGGCGCCGGGGATCTCACTCTTTCGATTCTCTCACGGGCATGGAGGACTAACGTGTTCGGCCTGTCACGGCTCGCCGCATGCGGTTTATCCGACCTCGGAACGCAACGACAACATCCAGTCCCTCAGTCTGCAGGGGCACGTGGGCACCATTGCCGACTGCATCGTCTGTCACCAGAATGACGTTTCCCACACCCGCACGGCCCAAGGCGGGCCGCACGGCATGCATGGGATCAATGAATGGTGGATCAAGGAGCACCATGACCAGATTCCCGAAGCGAACGACTCCCGAGACGTAAGCAACTGCAACGCCTGTCACGGCACCAACAGTGCGGGAGGAGAACTTTCCGAAGCGCTCGGGCCGCGTGCCTTCAACACCGAAAAATTTGGAACGGTCACCTTCTGGCAGGGGCAGCGCGTGAGCTGCTACGATTGTCATGACGGCCCCAATGAGAGTCGTCCTTTCCGGCAGTCCAAGCCGGTCGTCCAGAGCTTTGCGCTGGATACCCAGATCGGGACATCCGTGCTTACCAGCCTGCTGGGAACCGATGCGGACACTGCCGTGCTGACCTACCGCATTGTCGATCCGCCCAAGCACGGCGTGCTTGCGATCAGCGGTGATCAGGTGGTCTACACGCCGAATCCGGGGTTCGCCGGTACGGATTTTTTCACTTACTGCGCGCGGGATAACCGGACGGATTCCAACCTGGGGCGTGTGAATATCGATGTGGGAGCCAATGCGGATCTCGCCGATATCGACCACGATGGATTGCCCGACATTGTGGAAAGAGCCTTCGGACTCGATGTTTCCCGGGTCAGTCGGGGCACGGCGCCTGAGATCGCGCTTTGTGAAATCGAACCTGGGCAACGTTTCTTTCAGGCGATCTATGACCCGAGACTGATTCCTTCCGATTTACGTGTGATCTTCGAAGTGTCGCCCGATTTGCAGAACTGGAGCGATAATTCGCCATTGATCGAAACCAGCACGGATTCGGCTGGGAGAATCGTCAAGAGGGTGGCGATTGGGGACGCGCCACGGCTTTTCCTGCGCTATCGCGTGGTCCGAAATTGAGAACACATCAGGCTCAATTCGCTTGCAAAATAAAAGTAAAAATACTTGCGTTTTAAAAGTGTTTTGCTGAGATTGCTCATATCATGAGCAATCTTTCCAGCCATTCCAAATCCGACGATCAGCCGCAGACAGAAATTTCTGAAGGTCCTCGGTTGGACCCACCGGGCGCCGGGCTTCCTCCGTTGGAGCTCGCCATCGGGCGCCGACTTTTCGCCTTCACCCGATGGCGGGGGAGTCGGGAGTCGTTTGATGTCCGCATTGACGGCGAGCGTGAAGCGATCGAGCGACTGGTGGCGCGGTGTTCGGAAGTGGAGCGCTCCAGGCCGGTGCTGATTCCTCGTCCCCGTGGTCTGGAAGACAGCAGCCGGAACTGGTCGGTCTGGATGACGCTCGATCACCTGAGGATCACCAATGACGTTTTCGCCATGGTCATCAAGAGCCTGGCGGCTGGCCGCGTGCCTCAACGCGAGGCGAGCACGGCGGACGTAAAACCGTCGGCGGAAGTGTCGAATGAGGTGGAAACGGCCTTCGCGGCCAGCTGTGACCGATTGCTCGAAACCGTGGACGGCGTCGGCGACCTCAGGACCAAGGCCAACTACGCGCATCCCTGGTTCGGTCCGCTCGATGCCTCTGGATGGCACGCGCTCGCGGCGGTGCACCTGGGGCTGCACCGGGGACAGATCGAGAAGATTCTCGAGCGGCTTCCGGCTTGAATCGATTCTCCCGGCGCGGTCGCTTGCGCTGCCCGCGTTTTCGCCGCAGTCTGACGATCCCCATCGATGTCTCGAAAGCAACGACCAGCTCCCACCGCATCCAGCGCTGCCGTCAAGCGACGCTCGCCCTGTCCGGTGGCGTGCACCCTGGATTTGATCGGCGACAAGTGGACCCTGCTGGTGATTCGCGACTTGATGCTGGGCCGAAGTCGATTCAAGGACTTCGCGGCTTCGCCGGAAAAGATTCCCACCAACATTCTGACGGACCGTCTGGATCGGCTCCTGGAGAACGGGGTGGTTCAAAAAGTTCCGACCACCGAAGGCGGCAAACGCTTCGGGTACCATCTCACCGAAAAAGGCGAATCCCTGCGCCCCATCCTATTGGCGCTCCGGGACTGGGGACTCGCCTGGGAACCGGATACCCGCGTGGAGCTCGATCGGGAAGTGAAATCCTGAAGCGGAATCCGGCCTCTCGAAAATCGTGGTTCAGGATTTTCGCTCTCTCACCCAGAATGTCAGCGTCTTCGGCGATTCGGTTAGTTCGTCGATCTCTTTCCAGTGAAACACGCACTGGAGATCGGGACGCTTCACATACCCTTGGCGATTCCAGAAGTCATCGAGCGGGCGATAGTTGTCGGGACGGAGGGGATGATCGGACGGGCGATCGACGGCGCAGAAGGCGGTGTAGCGAATGTCGGGCAGGGAGTCGGCGTGGGCCTCGCGCAGGGAAAAGAACTGCTTCCCAACGCCCTGACCTCGGTATTCGGGCAGGAGAATGGATTCCCCGAAATAACAGACCTGCTCGACCGCGATTCCGTTCTCGAGGAACGGCTTTTTGAAAGCGGCGCACTCGTCCGCCATCGGGAGGCAGGTGGTGGCACCGACCATTCTGTCATCATCAAACGCGAGCACCACGAGACTGCGCGGGGTGTTGAGATAGGTCTGAAGGTAGGGGCGTTCGTATTCGAGCGTTCCTTCGTAGAGGTAGGGAAACTCCCGGAAAACGGTGATTCGCAGTCGTCCGAGTTCGTCAAGATGGGGCTCCAGTTCGGGACCACGGAAAGATTCGAGGCGGACGGGCATGGGTCGGAGTGATCAGTAATCAGTGATCAGTGATCAGTGATCAGTGATCAGTGATCAGTGATCAGTGATCAGTGATCAGTAATCA
>JAGRPB010000282.1 GCA_020439945.1 Verrucomicrobiia bacterium | reverse complement strand
TCACCTGCTCTTTTTCAGGAAATACCTGGAGAACGCGGCCGGTCTCTCCCCGGTGGTTACCGGCGATCACCTGCACTTCGTCGTTCTTCTTGACGTGGGTCTTGATGCGTTTGGCCATGGCGGAATTACAGAACCTCCGGTGCGAGGGATACGATCTTCATGAAATTCTTCTCGCGAAGTTCGCGAGCCACGGGGCCGAAGATACGGGTGCCGCGCGGGTTCTTGTCCTTGTCGATGATGACGATGGCGTTGCGATCGAAACGAAGCACCGAACCATCGGCCCGGCGAATCGGGGAAGCGGTGCGCACCACAACGGCACGGACCACGTCACCCTTTTTGACGTTCGCGGTGGGGATCGATTCACGGATGTGAGCCGTGATGACGTCACCGATGCCGGCAGAACGAGTGCGCTTGCCGATCACGCCAATCATCTTGGCGACCCGGGCCCCGGTGTTGTCGGCGACCTGAAGCTGAGATTCCATCTGAATCATGGCTCGTGAAATGAATCGTGGTTAAAAACTAGGGAGGGGATGAGGGGGAAACTGGAAAATTCCGAAAATCTGTCGAGGCGGGAGCCTGGTCTTCTTAGTGAGCGAGCACTTTCACGAGACGCCAGCGCTTGCTCTTGCTGAGCGGCCGGGTCTCCATGACCATCACCTTGTCTCCGATCTTGGCTTCCTCGTTTTCGTCGTGCGCGTAAAGCTTCTTGGTCTGCTTTACGATCTTCTTGAAGCGAGGATGAGGCACCCGGCGCACTTCCTCCACGACAATCGTCTTGGCCATCTTGTCAGAGATCACCACTCCGACGCGGGTCTTGCGGAGACTGCGGTCGGCGGATGCCTCGGTTGGGGTCGGTGTATCGCTCATCTTTGGAAAAATTCAAATGGTTGGTGACACAAAAATCGGTCTTTTCTTCGGCGGCGCGGCAAGTCTTAGGAAGCCACCGCCTCCTGGCGACGGCCAGTGAGCAGCGTTTCGATCTTGGCGATCTCGCGACGGGCCTCGCGGATGCGGGCCGGATTCTCAAGCTGACCGCTCTCCTGCTGGACGCGGAGATTCAGCATCTCTTCCTTGAGGTCGCGGCGACGGGTCGCCAGCTCCTCGTTGCTCAACTCGCGAAGTTCTTTGATTTTCATGGCTCAGCCAGGTGGGTGAAATAGGTGAATTCAGGCTTGGTGGGCGTCCCGCACCACGAAACGGCAGCGGATGCCCAGTTTATTGGAGGCGCGACGCATGGCGTCTTTCGCCGCGGTTTCGGAGACACCGGAAACCTCGAACAGCATGGTGCCGGGACGGACCACGGCCACCCAGTGTTCCGGAGCGCCCTTACCCTTACCCATACGGGTTTCCGGGGGACGAGCGGTGACCGGCTTGTGAGGGAACACGCGGATCCACACTTTACCTTTACGTTTCAGGTGGCGGTTGATCGCAATACGGCAGGCTTCGATCTGGCGGTTGGTCACCCAGCCGCGGCCGAGGCTCTGCAAACCGAACTCACCGAAGCTGACCTTGGTTCCACGTTGCGCATTTCCCGCACGGCTACCGCGCTGGGTTTTGCGAAACTTGACTCTTTTGGGCATCAAGGGCATGGCGAAATCTCCTTATCGGTTGGTTGGAAGGGTTCGTGTCTCTTTCGAGGGGAAAATTCAGAAATATCTATCAGCGACGCGGGCCACCACCGCCTCCGCGGCGATCACCACCACCACCGCCGCCGCGACGGTCTCCACCGCCACCACGACGATCACCACGTCCGCCACCGCGCTGGGGCGCGTTCTGGCCGGCGTCTTCGGGCTTGTTGATCCAGCATTTCACACCGATCACGCCCCAGGTGGTGCGAGCTTCGGCGAAACCGAAATCGATCGGCACACGCAGCGTCTGGAGCGGCACCTTGCCCTCGCGGTATTCTTCGGAGCGCGCGATGTCGGCACCACCGAGACGACCGGCGCAGCGAATCCGGATGCCGTCGGCTCCGAAGTCCATCGCGGTCTGAATGGCGCGCTTCATGGCGCGGCGGAAGGAAATACGGCGCTCCAGCTGAACGGCCACGTTTTCCGCCACCAACTGCGCGTCCAGTTCCGGCTGCTTGATTTCAAAAATGTCGATCTTGACCTGGGAACCACCGCAGAGTTTCGCGATGTCATTGGTCATGCGCTCGATCTCCGAGCCCTTGCGCCCGATGACCAGACCGGGACGTGAAGTGTGCAGCGTCACGCGCACGCTGTTCCAGGCACGCTCGATCACAACCTTCGAAATAGCGGCGAGCTGCAGCTTTTCTTTCAGATACTTGCGGATGCGCAGATCTCCGTGGAGCTGATCGGCGAAATCGGCTTCGGGGGCATACCACTTGGAACGCCAGTCTTTGCTGACCGCCAGGCGGAAACCGATGGGATGGACTTTCTGACCCATGTTACTCGTTTCGTTGAATTAGGTTCGCTGGATTCGTTGGCTTCACGGTGGCTCGCGCCGCCCGAAAAAATTTGCTTTCTCTTACTCGGCCGCGTCGTCGGAAGCTTCTTCCTTCTTGGCCGCAGCTTTTTTCTTGGGAGCCGCCTTCTTGGTGGCGGACTTTTTCTTGGCGGCCGCCTTCTTTTTCGGAGCAGCGGCTGCCTTTTCTTCCTTCGCTTCCTCGGCGTCTGCCTTGGGCGCTTCCTTGGCCTTGGCCTCCGGAGTGGCGTCGCTCAGCACGATCCGGATGTGGCTGGTGCGCTTGCGGATCGGAGCGGCCGAACCACGGGCGCGGGGCTTGTAGCGGCGGAAGGTGGGACCTTCGCCGATAGTCGCTTCTTTGACAATCAAACTGTCGACGGAAAGTTCGAAATTATTTTCCGCGTCAGCCATCGCCGCCTTCATCGTTTTGCCGATCAGTTCGGCCGCCTTGCGGGGCGTGAAGGTCAGGATGTCCAGCGCGTCCGAAACGGGCAGACCCTGGATTTCCCGCGCAACATCACGAGCCTTGCGTGCGGAAACCCGAGCGAATTTGTAGGTCGAAATAACGTCCATGGCTTTATTGAAAGGAAAGAAGTGGAAGGGAAAGGTTCGTAGATTTCTTAAAGGGCGCGGGGCTCGATGCGGTCGCCCACCTTGACGTCGCCGGCGCCGGTTGACGATTCGATCAGCGCGCCGGAAATGGAGTCGCGAACGTCGACGACCAGAGCGGTGACGACCGCTTCGCCCTGGCGTTTTACAGAGATCGGCATTCCAATTCGGACACCGCTTTCGCGCCCGACATTCAGCACCACCAGGCCGATCTCGGCATCGACGCTGACGACCTGGCCTTCCTGGAGAGGACGGGCCATCACCTCGGTGGCGGGACGGGTGGCCTGCCCGAGGGCGGCATCAGCCGACACCAGCGCGTTCTGGACGCGAGCCTGGGCATTGGCATCCGAGGAAACCGTGGTCTGGAGGTAGCCGACGACCGCTTCGCTGAGACCGGCCAACTGATGGGCCAGCTCCTGCTTCTCTGTTTCGGCTTTATCGCGATCGCGCACCGCCTGCAGCAGGCGCTGCTCGAGGCTCTTCGGATCGGGCTTCACCAGGTCGACGCCAAAGGACGCCATGCGGAGAAGGAGTTCCTCATACTGTGAGCGAACCTCG
Organism: Verrucomicrobiia bacterium; assembly: GCA_020439945.1. Classification (GTDB taxonomy): domain Bacteria; phylum Verrucomicrobiota; class Verrucomicrobiia; order Verrucomicrobiales; family DEV007; genus JAEUHH01. The sequence goes on along the minus strand of JAGRPB010000282.1, from coordinate 172 downwards.
TCGGTCACTCGATTCGATTCGGCCAGGCTCTCGCGGAGCGCGCCGAGCTTCTTGTTGGTCTCACCCAGCTCCTTCATCGCCAGATCGAGCGCGGTCCGGGTTTCCTCGGCCTCGATCGCCAGCGTCTGCGGATCCTCCTGCGCACCACCCTTCAACGGGCACGACAGGACGA
>JAGRPB010000281.1 GCA_020439945.1 Verrucomicrobiia bacterium | reverse complement strand
GAGGATCTCTCCGGTCGGCCGCATTATCTCGTCGATGGCTACAAGCCGATGCGCGAATTGATCTGACGATTCGCCGCCTCGAAGGCGCACGTCTTTGCGGCGAGCGGAAGCTTGCCTGGGATCGGCCGATTTCCGATGATCCGGGCATGAAACCCCAGCTTGATTCCTCTCGCCGTCGCTTTCTCAAAGCGGCCGGAGCCTCCGCGCTTGGTGCCGGTGCCCTGCCGAATCTGTTGCTCGCCAAGAAAACCGACAGCGCCACCCCCGTGGTCGGCTCTGGCGAATTCACCTACGAATGCCTCCACGACTGGGGGCTCGATTCCCTGCCGCAGGGACATCACTACGGCGGCGCGACGCATGGCGTGGCCTTTGATAAACAGGGGCTTCTCTACGTGACTCACCACGGCGGTCCCGAGTCGATCTTCGTTTTCGATCCCGACGGCAAGTTCGTTCGCTCGCTCGGCGCGAAGGCGTTTTCCGTCACCAATCCGAAAACGAAATCGGAACAGTGTTTCGGTCACGGCGTCGACATTCGGGAAGAAAACGGCGTCGAGTATCTCTATCTCTCGCCGAACAATCCCGGTCTCTATTTCGCCAAGATGACCCTGCTCGGCGAACTGGTCTGGAAACGCGATCGCAAGAAGGTCGAAGAGGAATCCGACGTGTTAAACAAAGACCTGCGATTCAATCCGACCAACGCCAGCTTCCGGCCCGATGGCGGCTACTACCTTGGGGACGGCTACGGCAGCAACTACCTCTTCCAATACGACAGGAACGACAAGTTCATCCGCGCCATCGGCGGAGCAGGCACGGCTGACGGGCAATTCAAAACCCCGCACGGGCAGTGGCTCGATGATCGCGATGGCACCCCGAAACTCGTCGTCGCCGACCGCGCCAACAAGCGGCTTCAATGGTTCGACATGGAGGGCAAGCACCTCCGGACCCAGGACGGTTTCCTCTTTCCCGCCGACATCGACATCCAGGGCGACCTCATGCTGGTGCCCGACCTTCACGCGCGAATCACGATTCTCGACAAGGCCAACCAGGTGGTCGCCCAACTCGGCGATGACGAAGCCTGGCGCGAGCAGGTCCTCGACAAGAAGATCGGCATGCGCGCCCATCGCGAACTCTGGAAGCCCGGCAAGTTCGTTCACCCGCACGACGCGTGTTTCGACAAGGACGGCAACATTTTCTGCGCCGAATGGGTCGTGACCGGACGCCTATCCAAGCTGCGTAAGGTCTCCTGAACCGACCTGACAGGGTTCAATCCAACACTCAACAGGGTATGATCAAAAAACTGGGAATCACCGTTGCCTCTCTGGCCGCCGTCGCCTGTCTGTCGATCTCCATCGTCGCGGGTCAGGATGGGAAGACGGAGAAAACGCCGCCCAAAAAACCGGCGGTAAAGAAGGCCAAGGGAAAACCGAAACCGAAGCCGGAATTAGCCATTGTGGCTCTCGATGGAGACGTGCTCTCGCTGAAGAACGAAGAACGACAACGCGATTTTCCGGCGGCCTGTTCCGATGCCAAAGGCGGAATCTGGTTTGCCTTTGTCGAGCATGACGGGAAGGCTGATCGCCTGCTGGTCGGGAAGCGAGGCGGCACCGGATTGGAATCGGTCGCGACCCTGAGCGAACCGGGTGTGATTCATCAGCCGGCGATCGCAATCGATGGAAAGGGAACCCTCTGGGCGTTCTGGGGTCAGACGGGTGATGACAATGTCGTTCACCTGATGGCCAGGTCGTTGGCCGACGGAAAGCCCGGCGAGTTGCTGACTCTCGCGAAGTCCGCGGGAAGCGACACTTTCGCCGATGCCGGTACCGACGCGAAAGGTCGCGCCTGGGTGACGTGGCAGTCGATGCGGGCCGGGGAAGGGGATATTTTTTCCCGTTTCTACGACCCCGCGAAAGGCGAGTGGTCGGATGAGATCGCGGTGACCACGGAAACGGGCGGCGACTGGGAACCGCGTATCGCCTTTGCCGACGACGCTGCCTGGATCGTGTACGACAGCTCGCGTGGGAACGAATTCAATCTCTACCTCGCCAAGGTGACCAACGACGGCGCGGCGGAAACGTTTCCGGTCGGACATTCGCCCCGCTACGAGGGACGTGCCGATATCGCGGCGTCGGCCGATGGCAGGAGCCTCTGGATCGCCTCGGAACGGGGACGCGTTCGCTGGGGCCTCGACGTGCGTGGCCACGAGAACGAGAAGGGATTGAACGCTCAGAAGGAAATCCTGTTCGGCCGATTTGACCTGGCGACGAAGGGCTTTGAAGAAATGCCCCTCGGGCCGGCGGGAGAAGCGGGAACCTCGGTGAACCTTCCCGCCATCGGGCTCGATGCCGACGGGAATCCCTGGGTGGCCTATCGCTACTACGAGACCAATCGCTGGCAGATTGCGGTCACCTGGTGGAATCGGGAAACCGGGGAGTGGCATGCTCGACGTCGGGTGCCGGACAGTTCGATGGGACAGGATCGACACGCCAGTTTCGTCAATGATGGCGATGGCGGACTCTGGTTGAACTGGCCTTCGGATTTGCGGACCAACAAGACCTGCCTCGTTTCGGGCGTCTTCCTGGCGAAGTTCGATCGTTCGCAACCCTTTCTCGCGGCGACGCCTCCCGGTGAGCCAAGGGACCTCACCGGCGAGCCCTATGCCGCGTCGCAGGAAACGCCGGAGCGTCCGCCTTTCGAGCGTCATCAATGGACTCACGATGGCGAGACCTACACCCTGGTGTGGGGCGATTTGCACCGGCATACGGACGTGTCCAATTGCCGGACCGGATTCGATGGCTGTATCGTCGAGCAATTCCGTTATGCCTACGACATGGCGAAGCTGGATTTCCTCGGCACGACGGATCACACCGACATCGCCAAGATCTACGATCCCTATGAATGGTGGCACAATCAGCGGCTGCACGACGTGTTCCACGCACCGGGGCAGTTTGTTTCGCTCTATGCCTACGAACGCGAGCAGCGCTGGCCTTGGGGGCACCGCAACGTGGTCTTCGCGCAGCGCGGTGGGCCAATCGTCTACATCAAGCGGGCGAACTATCGCAACTCGCCGTGGCAGAGCCTCTATCCGGTGGAGGCAAATCCGGTGAAAACCGAGATCGAGCCGCCGGAACTCTGGAAGGTGCTGAAAGAATATGGCGAACCCGTGGCGATCGTCAGCCACACCGGCGCCACCGGCATGGGGACCGACTGGGGACGTTATGACGAAAGCGCGCCGATCGATTACTCGATCGAGAACCTGGTGGAGATCTTCCAGGGGGCTCGTGTCAGTTGCGAGGGAATCGGCGCCCCGCAGCCGACCGCCGGGCTGCGACCGGGAGAATCCTACACTCCCGATACCCGCAGCAAGACGCCCGCGCCGATGCCGCCGGCCCCGATCGAGGACTTCGGCGAATACAATGCGGGAGTTTACCAGAATGCCCTGCAACTCGGGTTGAGACTGGGTGTTTTCGCCAGTTCCGATCACATTTCCCAGCACGTCAGTTATGGGGGTGTCTACGTGAAGGAGTTCACGCGCGAGGGAATCATCGAAGGATTCAAAGCACGTCGCACCGTGGCGGCGACGGACAAGATCTACGTGGAATTCGTCTGCAATGGCGAGCCACTCGGCTCAATCTTCGAAACCGACACGCCACCGAAGTTCACGATCAGCGTCGATGGCACCGCGCCGCTGAAACGAGTGACCCTGGTGCGGAACGAAAAGAATTACCGGGTCTGGGATGATGTCGCGGGGAACACCTTCGAGATCGAGTTCGAAGAAGAAGCGCCGATCACCGACGGCGAGAGCCGTTACTACCTTCGCGTTGAGCAGACCGA
>JAGRPB010000280.1 GCA_020439945.1 Verrucomicrobiia bacterium | reverse complement strand
CCTCGCCATCTCCCACGAGGGCACCCAGGTCTGCGAATGGCTGAACTCCCTCGGTGTGAATGCCGTGCTGCTGAAATACCGCGTGCCCCGCCGCGACGGCCTGGAAAAGCACGCCGCCCCGCTACAGGACTCCCAGCGCGCCATGTCGCTCATTCGCAAAAACGCCACCGCGTGGAAGATCGATCCCGATCGCGTCGGCATCCTCGGCTTTTCCGCCGGCGGTCACCTGGCGGTGATGACGCTGACCCATGCCGACGACCCGCGCGGCTATCCGGAGAATCCCGAGATCGATTCGCTGAGCTGCCAGCCGAATTTCGCCGTGCTCGTGTATCCCGCCTACCTCGTGGACGAAGCCAACCCAGAGCAGCTCTCGCCCGAGATCAAGGTCACCAAGGACACGCCGCCCGTCTTCATGGTAATCGCCCACGGTGACAAACGCTTCGCTCCCGGCAATGCCATCCTCTACCTGGCGCTGGCCAAAGCGGGCGCCTCCGCCGAGCTACACGTGTTCGCCAAAGGCGGCCACGGATTCGGCATGAAGAAGATCGGCGAAGAGGTCGAGAAATGGCCGACCCTGGCCGGCAACTGGATGCGTACCATGGGATTCCTCGAGCCGGCGAAGCCTTGAGATTTCAAAACGATCGCATTTCCCGAGCGCGCCGGATTTGACTCACGGTGGCCGTTTGAGTTACGATGCCACTCGTTCTCAATCATGAAATTGAGCCGTTTCCCTATCTGCCGCATCCTGGCTCTGGCGGCCTTGGCGGCACTCCTCGTCCCGTTTACCACACAGGCTCAGACGGAATCGACGCTGCCGCCCGAAGCTTTCAATGCGAAGCTGGCTCACGAGGCCGAGCGCAAGGAAACGCTCCTGAAACTGGACCACGACTATCTCAAACAGCTCGCCAAGATTCAGGAAAAATACACTCGCGAAAACAAGGTCAACACGGCTTTGGCCATCAAGCGGGAAATCGACCAGATCGAACGAGAAATCGAAGAACTCAGCGCCACTCCTGACAGTCCAGAATCCGATGAAGACGGCGACGACCCGGGAATCACCGTCCCGCAGGGCAAACCCGTGACCGTGGTGATCAAGGCGAGCGACAGCGATGGCGTGGCCCTCGAGAACCTGCGGAAGGGGGACCAGCTCATCCTGCAATATGTGGCCGGCCAATGGAAATCCCACGGCGAACTGGCGAGCGAAAATCCCGATTCACCGGTGTTGTTTCACGGCGATGAAAACCGCCTCGCGATCTTTTCAAAAAAAAGCCCGACTTCTCGCTTTCGCCCCCTGGCTCTGGTACCGCCGGAAACCCAGCAAAAACCCTTCATTTACATCCTTCCCTCGGACTACCACCGCATCTCGCTGCGGATTCACCTCGATCCCGACGGCCACTGGTCTGAAAATCCCGGCAGCGTGACTTACCGCGTGCAGCTGAAACGGGAGCCTTGAACTGCGCCCCCATCTGCGAGTTGGCAGGGCTGAAAAATGGTGCGCGGTATTGGATTTGAACCAATGACCCCATCGGTGTGAACGATGTGCTCTACCCCTGAGCTAACCGCGCATTCTGCCGAGGCAGCGGGCGCGAATCCTACGCGTCGTCCTCGCCAAAATCAAATGCTTTTGGAGGGGTGAGGATCGAGGAGTGAGGGGCGAGCGCCATGACGAGGCAGTCAGCCCCGCCGATCCTCGATCCTCGATCCTCCCCTATCCTTTGGCCGCGGCGATGCCGCGCTCGATATCTTCGATGATGTCGTCGATGTGCTCGATACCCACGGAGAGACGGATCAACTCAGGGGTGATACCACCCGCCGCTTGCTGTTCTTCGTTGAGTTGAGAATGCGTGGTCGTGGCCGGATGAATGGCCAGCGACTTGGCGTCACCGACGTTGGCGAGGTGCGAGAACAACTCCAGACCCTCGATGAATTTCATGCCGGCCTCGGCGCCGCCCTTGATGCCGAACACGACCATCGAGCCACCTTTGCCTTTCAGATACTTTTGGTTCTTGGCGTACTCGGGATCGTCCTCGAGCCCGGGAAAACGTACCCATTCGACATCGGGATGCGCCTTGAGATGCTTCGCCACCGCCAGCGCATTCTGGCAATGACGCTCCATTCTCAGTGGAAGCGTCTCGATCCCTTGGAGCAGCATCCACGAGTTGTCCGGCGCGATGCAGGCGCCCAGATTTCGCAGCGGCACGGTTCGCATCCGGAGGATATAGGCCAGCGGAGCGAGCATATCGGGCAGGTCGTGCCCCCAGCGCAGTCCGTGATAGGAATGATCGGGCTCGTCGAAGAGCGGGTGCTTGCCAGCCGCCCAGTTGAATCGACCGGAATCAACCACCACCCCGCCGATGCCGGTGCCGTGACCACCGAACCACTTGGTCAGCGAATGAACCACGATGTCGGCGCCGTGCGCCAGCGGCTGAGTCAGGTAGGGCGTCGAAAAAGTCGAGTCGACGATGAGCGGAATGCCGTGCGCCTTGCCCACGGCGGCGACCGCTTCCAGATCGGTCACTTCGAGCGCCGGATTCGACACGGTCTCGCAGAACAGCGCGCGGGTGTTTTCATCGATGGCATCGGCGAACTGCTGCGGATCCTGGGAATCCACGAACTTCACCGTGATGCCCAACGCCGGGAGGATATCGTTGAATTGGGTATAAGTGCCGCCGTAGAGATTCCGAGCCGAGACGATGTTGTCGCCGGCCTTGGCCAGGTTGATGATCGAGTAGAAAACGGCGGACGTTCCCGAAGCCACGCCGAGTCCGGCCATTTCATGAGCGCCCTCGAGCAAAGCGACGCGCTTTTCCAACACATCGGTCGTCGGATTCATGAGCCGGGTGTAGATGTTGCCCAGCTCTTTCAGGGCGAACAGATTCGCGGCGTGCTCGGTGGAGTTGAAAACGTAGGACGCCGTTCGGTAAACGGGAACGGCGCGGGAATTGGTGGTCGGATCAGGCTGCTGACCGCCGTGGAGGCAGAGGGTTTCGTGTTTCATGGTGGGAAAGTTTTAAGGTTTAGGTTTCAGGTTTTAAGTCGTTTCCTTGCGATGCGCCCTCGGTTTCGGCTTGGGTTGGGAGATTTCCATTCAACAGGGTTGAGTGCGAGACTCAACCCTGTTGAATGGCAGGCTGGCGCTAGAGATTTCTGGTTGTAGGGCGGCCGCTCCGGCTACCGGCTTTTGGTGAGTTAAGTCGGCAAGCGGGACGCTTGCCCTACTATTTGCATTCACCATCTGGATTCAAATCACTGCGCCGCTTTGACTTCGTCCCAGATGGCGTTGTACTTCGCGTTTCCTTCGGGACCGAGGTCATCGATCATCTCGCTCTTTCCGCGAATGACGGGATCAATGAAAATGGCGGACTCTTCCTTGATCTCATCAGGCAGCAGTTCGTAGGCGGCTTTGTTGGGCGCGAGGTAGTAAATGTATTCGGTGTTCTCAGCGGCGACTCCGGCGTCGCAGAGGAAATTGATGAAGGCGTAGGCGAGGTCGGTATGGGGTGCGTCCGTCGGAATCACCAGATCATCGCAGGCGATCGAGGTGCCTTCCTGCGGAACCACAATGCGGACATTTTCGTTTTCTTCCTGCGCCTGGAAAAGGTCGCCGGAATAGCCATGAGCGATGTAAAATTCCTCAGAGGCGATCCCGGCGTTGTACTGATCGCTGTCGAATTTTGCGATGTTGGCCTTCCATTTGATGACGATTTCCTTCGCTTCCTGCAGCTGGGAATCAGCCACGGTGTTGAGACTGTAACCAAGCGTTTTCAAAGCGGCTCCGATGACTTCGCGGCCATCGTTGAGCAGGGTGATGCGGCCTTTCAACTCAGGACGTTCGAGCAGATGCCAC
>JAGRPB010000279.1 GCA_020439945.1 Verrucomicrobiia bacterium | reverse complement strand
CGAAACGCCGGGCGCGTGGGAGCCGATCACCGAAGGAAGCGGCAGCTCTGTCGAGTCCGAATCGGCGGAGGTTTCCTCGGCTTTTGAGGGAGAAGAAGCGGCCTGTCGGAGCGCGGCCAGCTCTGCTTCGAGCGCGGTGATGCGCGCTGATTTCTCGTCGAGTCGCTCGCGCAGCGTCTTCACTTCGGCGGCCGCCTCCGCTTCCGTGACGGCAGGCGCGCCGCCGTTCTTCCCCCCGCCGACGGGGTGGCCGTGACTATCGCCCGGCGTTTCTTCGGAGAGTGAACGATGCCGCAGATCGCTGAGCGCGGCCCGAGCCTCGGCCAAACTGGCGGCGGGAACGGCGACAAGGTTTTCATTCGTGCCGGATTCGACCATGACCGGCGATGCGGCGCGCGCCGCCCGGCCGCCCAGGCCGAGGAGCCGGCGGATGAACTGGCGACTGCTGCGCGGGCCGACGGCGGTCCCGCTTTCGGCCATGGGGCGGCGCAGCGGTATCGGCGCCAGTCGCGGGGTCGCGGCGCCGGCCGCTACCTGGGGAGATCCGGTGGCGGTCTTCCTCGCTTCCTCGACCTCGCGGCGGAGCGATTCCACTTCCCCCTCTTTCTCTCCGAGACGATGGCGTAGTTTTGCGATTTCTCCATCGCGGGCGGCATTGGAAAATCGAAGGGCTTCGAGTTCGCTGACATCCACGCTCGCCGCCGCCGCCACAGGCGCTCCAGTTTTGTCCGGCTCGGGTGTGCCCGTGTCAGTGTCGGAGGGCTCGACTGATTCCGTCGCCCGGCTTTTCGCGAAATGAATCGATTCCCGAACCTGCGCCAGCGATTCGGCCAACGATCGCTTGCCGCAGGTCGCGATGGCGGAGTCGGCGGCGCCGTGTTCCAGGGTGACGCCGAGCCCGGCCAGCGAGCCACGCATTTCGCCGAGGAGTCGCCAGATCTCGATCGGAAGCATGGTTCCGGTTTCCGCGCTTTCGCCCAGTTGATCGATGGCCTTGAGAAAGCCTGACGGCGATTCGCGGACAGCCCAGTCGATTCGCCCGATCATTTCACCAAATTCCTGATCGCTGTCGGCGCGCAGCTTCTCGATTTCGGCGGCGGAACGTTCGATCCTTTCACCGACTTCGTCCCACGCCCGGCTCTCGAGCCGTTCCCGCGCTTCCCCGATCTCGCGGGTCGCCTCTTTCAACGCGGCCTCGTCGCCCCGCAAGTGCTCGCGCGCCCTGGCGGCCTTGGCCACGCAGCCGGAGAGGTTCTGCCGCAACACCCGAAGCTGGTCGTCGATCGCCGACAAGGGCCGATCCGAGCCACCGGACGAATCGCTCGCCCGAAACTCGGCAATGCGTCGGGCGCCCTCTTCCAATTGTCCGGTCGCTTCATCGAGTCGGGATTCCAGCCGGGCCACCCGCGCCTGGGCGCTTTCCCGCTGTCCCGCGAGATGACGAAGCGATTCCTCCAAGTGCCAGAGCGACGCGCTCGCCTGGTTCAGGGCGGGTTCCGCGGGTGATTCATCGGCCGACCGCGTCCACTGACCGAGGCGCTGCCGCGTTTCCTCCGCCCGGCGCTGAGAGGCCGACAAACGCTGACCGAGCAGGGCGATTTCTTCCGCCTGGTGGCCGCAAAGCAGGCGATTCGCGACGAGTTCCGCCTCGTTGGGTCCGGAAAGGGCCGATGTCGTTTCGTCCTCGGCTTTTTTCGGGATTTCCGTATGGTTCGGTTCGGTTGGGGAAGCGTCGGTCTCCGTCTTGTGCCGCCCCAGCCGCGAACCAAACCACAACCCGACAAACACGCCCCAGATCACCAGGGCCGCCGGCGTGAGTACAGCCATCCAGTCGAAATCAGACGCCCCAAAAATGGGCGAAAAGAAATCGTGCACGAGACCAATCGGACCCGTCGCTAACAGGGAGGCAGGCATCATTTCGAATGCAGATTTTCGAGAAGTGCCAATATCTAGTAGAACGACACTAAAACCAAGATCAATCAGCAAAAATTTTAACTTTTATATTAAGCGAAATTGATATTTAAGTTCTCTTGAACAACGGGCCAACCCGCGCCTTTTTTTCCGAAACTCTCTCTGAAAGTGAAGTATTCGCGATCCCAGATTTTCCGTCTCAGCCGCGATCCACGGATCCTGGTCCGTTTCGCCGCCGGCATCGCCGTGGTCAGCATCATCACCGCGGCCGCCATTTCGTTTTTCACTCGCGACCGCGATGCCATCGCCCCCGGCCTGTCGCCGGAAAAGGTCGTCCCCCACCTCCACGAACATCAGGGAGACGAATCGAAGGACGAGGTTGAATGGGCCACGAAAATCCGTCGCGCGGAAAAGCTCGCGGATGCCGAACTCGATTTCAGCGATCTCCCCTTCCTGCCCTACGAACTTCAGCAACTCGGCGTCACGATTTCCGACGAAAACGAGAAAGCCGATCCGAAAACCCTCGAGGAATTCGAACAGGCCATCGAAGAGGATACCGAACTCGTCCCCGCCGAACGCGAACGGCTGATCGCTCTCGCGCGCGGCCTGATGATGTCGGAGGAATCCCCCGCCCGCCGAACGGCGATCGCGTTTCTCAGCAAGGCGGGCACCTCGTCCGCGCCTCAACCTTTCGCGGCGGAATACCTCGGCGACGTGTTGAGCCTCGAGAAGGATTGGAATCTCGCCATCGACGCCTATCGGACGGAAGTGGAACGCGCTCCCCGGGAGCGTCCGTGGGCTCTCGATCGACTGCTCGATCTACTGGCCCGCGAGGGACGCATCGAAGAAATCTCCCGGATCCAGGGACTGCCGGATTGGGTGGAATATTTCGCTGCTTATCACCTCAAGAAACAGCTGACCGAGAACCGCGACTACTGGGGACTCTTCGTTCAGGTCGTGAAGTACGACTTCAAAATCGAAACCCCGACCCTGGCCCTCCTGAGCCTCCTTGCCGCCATGGTCTGGGCGCTCATCCTCATCCGTTTCAGCGATCGTTGGCGGGCGAAGGCGCCGCTATTCGTGGTCGCCATCGCGTTGGGCTATTTCAGCGCCACCTTGACGATCTATGCCGTCTGGCTGCAGCAAACCCTGCTGCATTTCACCCACGATCCCCGGAGCTCGCTCATCGACCAGATCATCTACTGCGTCGCCGGCATCGGGCTGCGGGAGGAGACGCTCAAGTTGTTGATGTTCCTGCCGCTGGTCCCCTTTCTGGCGAAGCGATCGAGCGACATCGATGCGCTGATCCTGGCCGGCCTCGTCGGTCTCGGCTTTGCCTTCAACGAAAACATCGGCTACCTGCATCGCGAGGGCGAGTTCGACACCTGGGGCAGGTTTCTCACCGCCAATTTCCTCCACATCGCTCTGACCGGGATCGCCGGACTGTCCCTGGTGCGCTGCTGGCGCCGACCGAAGCGAAACTGGGACCAGTTCCTCTACGATTTCCTCATCGTCGTCGCCGCGCATGGCGCCTACGACGCGATGATCATGGTGCCCCAACTGGAGGATCTCCAGATTCTCAGCATCGTGGTATTCGCCCTCATCGCCTATCTCTTTCTCGATCACGCGGTACGGCTGATGGATGCGAGCACGCGGATGACGGTGTCGCCGCTCGCGGTTTTCGTCCTCGGAGCGGCCGCGCTCATGGGCATCGTGCTCTGCTATGCCTGTTGGGGAATGCCGTTCCGGGAGGCTTTCAAGATCTATGCCGTCGAAGTCGCCGACATGATTCCGATCGCTTTCGTCTTCATCAACCGGCTGCGCCCCCTGTGAGCCATAGTCCACGGATCAAGGCGTGCCGTCGATGGCTCGTCGATATCCGCTGACCGCTCCCTCGAGATCGTCGTTCGCCATGGCCTGGCTGGCTCGCAGCGCCGCCTCGTCCATCCGGCGAATCTGTTCCTGGCGTCGAATGACCTCGCGCCTCGCGATCGCGGGGACC
>JAGRPB010000278.1 GCA_020439945.1 Verrucomicrobiia bacterium | reverse complement strand
CGTCGAGCGCGAGATTCCCATACTCCGTCAGACCGGTTGCTACGCGGATTTCACCATGCCCTCCGCGCCGTCGCCGACTCAGTCGCGTGTGGTGAACACCATCGGTTACCTGCCCGATCTTCCCGGACGCGCCGCCATCGATCAAATCACGCCTGCCGTCGTCGGAGAAAACGAAACCCTTCGCGACGATCCGACCCGGCTTCTCAGTATTCCCGGCCCGCTGGCGCCGAACCTGAAGTGGCGTAAATGGGGCCTCATTCCCAAGCTCGAAAACGGCGACCTCACCGGCGCCAATCCGCCGACTCAGCTGCGACTCGAGCTGTCAGTTCAGCAGGGAATCGGCGTGCAGGGACGACCCGATTGGGTCTTCGTGAAATGCCATACCCACGGCGGCATCGAGCCGAATTTCGAGATGCTCCTCGGTGAACCCATGCGCTGCTTCCACGCCATGGCCACCGGGCTCGGCGGACGGCTACGCTTTCACTACGTCACCGCCCGGGAAATGGCCAATCTCGTCCACGCCGCCGAAGATGGCGTTTCCGGCGAACCAGCCAAGTATCTGGACTACTGCTTTCGACGGGAGGGGTGAGTGGGGCTCCCATTCAAATCCACCCCCGCACCCGATACACCAACATCCCGAACCACTCGCGGAACAGGGCGCCCCACGAGAGCATCGTCCCCGGGCTTGGCGCGACCGTATTCGACAGCGTCAGCTTCCGATCCGGGTGATCCCGATCCGAGCGATGATCCGTCGGAAAGATCACGAATTCTGAGAGTCCCGCCTTGCGAAAACACGCCGCAGATCGCCGGGCGTGGAAAGCCGACGTCACCAGCAGAAACGGCGCGTCGCCATCCGTGGCATCACCCGAATTCTTCTCCCGCCACGCCCGATACTCCTCCGCGTTTTCATGCGTATTCCGACTCGTGCCTAGCGCCACGATCGCTTCCTTCGGCACCCCGAATCGCTCCGCCGTCCGGGCCGCCAGCGTCGCCTCTGTCAGCGACGAGTCTGCCGTCGTGTGGCCGCCGCTCACGAATACCAGCCGCCGCACCTTTTCCAAGTGATAGAGCTCGATCGCCTGCGAAAAACGATTCGGGTCCGATCCCAGGTGCAGCCGATCCACCGGCGTCGCCCAGAGCTTCGTGAAGCCCCCCAGCACCACCGCATCGCCGAAAGGCTCCTCCATCGCCTTGATCGACAACGGTTCCGGTTCCCAGCGCACCGACACCGCATGATGCAGCCACGGATTCGTGAAAATCACCGCCACCACCAGCGCCGCGATCCCCAATCGCCGCCGCCACTTCGTCGATCGCACAAAAATCAGCGCCACCAGCAGCCCCAGCAACCACGTCAGCGGTTGCACCAGGAAACTCACGATTGCCGAGAGAAGCGCATACATTCTCCACGTAAAACGCCAGGAACTTCGCTACGCAGATTCAGCCAACTCGGTCGGAAGAAGCGAAAAATACTCCCTGACTTCCAACTGCATCCGATCGATTTCAGCCAAAAATCCAGAGACCGAGGCCCGATAGTTTTCAGGGTTGGTCTCCGTTTCGCGCAACGTTGCCACCTGCTGTTGGAATCGGGAAATGCGCTGGAGAATCGCTTGCAGTTCGTCGTTGTTTGCGATCATGGCTATGGAGAGAGTATCTCGACAATTCCGCGCCGCTTGCCGTCGCGTTTGAATTGCCAGTCCTCAATCACTGTATCCTCTCCGCCCAAAGCTGCCAAGCGGCGAACCCAGAAAACACTTGCTCCAAAGTGCTCTTGAGCGATCCGATGATCGAACAGGAGCTTTGTCTCCCCTTCCAGTGAAGCCACATCGAATTCGTCGTTCATCAACAGAAATATATCGACATCGTTTGGCTCGGCCTTGGTTGAGACAAAAGAACCGAAAACAATGAAGCGAGCCACTTGATTTGTGGAGAACGCCAATTCGGCTACCCGCTTCAACCGCAGGCTGATCATCTTTCGTCTTGGGTTGCCCATGCCGAATCGCTCGATCAGTTGATTGACCGAGCAGGGAAAGACGCCAACTGGCAAGTCTTCACCTTCAAAGGGAGGTAATGGTGAGGCGGCTTCTTGTTCAGACATGGCTTTGCGAAGTTGTCCGAACTTAACGGTGATCTCGAATTGATGGCAGAGGCATAATATCAACCGTCATCTTTTGTCCCCTTTTCCATCTTTTTTTCCAAGAGTTCGGCAAACTTCGCCAATTTTGGTAACCATGAACCGAATCGCTCGGCGGATATTGGGGATTCGGTTTCTGGCAGAAAAGGAAACAGTTCATGGAAAAACCGCTCAGCCTCCCGAATCTCACGCCTGAAGGAACTCTGCTTCGGAAGGTAGTATTCCCAGGCGCTTGGCCAGATTTGCTCGAGTTGCGATGGTGAGTGCCAATGGAGCAATCTCATAAGCCCCAATCGATCGAGGGCGACCATGAACTCACTCCGTTTTCTGCCTCTGGACGGCGTGTCGAGAAAGATTCGCTTTGGAGATTCGCAATCCTTGGGACGGTGTTGAACCAGCCAGCCTCGAAATGCGTCGAGGATTTGTGAATCGGTAAAACGCGCGAAATCGATTTCGAAAGCAACAGCAAAACTTCCCTCAGGAGTATCAGACTCATCGTTCTCCAATTTCAAGGGGATGGACCTTTCAAGCTCGGCGAAGATATCGCTGTCACCTCCGTCTCTCTCTGCATCTATCCGAGCAGATTCGAGTGGTTCCCTATGGGCATTCCAAAGTTTCTCAAGTGTGCCGACGTAGGCTTCACAGACAGGGAGAAACACGTAGCTCTGAAAGAAAGTCTCCGAGAGCCGAGTTCGAAATTCAGACGAGGTTTGTTTCCAAGGTAGGGCGCCGCTCCGGGCGTAATGGACGACTCTTTGAAATCCTTCCACGTAGGCTAGATCGCTCTTCCGAAATTCTTCTGAAAACGCATCGTAGTCGAATCCAACACGCTCGGCTTTGGCCTCGATTCGTGCAGCTTCATCATCTTCTTTTGCTTTGATGACCGGATCAGTCGAATAAATGTCCCGTTGGAAGATATCACGCACATTGCACCAGTAGAGATCCGCGGCCATTGCGATGGTTTCGGATTCACGGGCATATTCCCAGACGCAGCAGGCTACAAGTTCACTTTGGGGAACCTTGGAAAAGTTCCAATCATCTTCGGTTATTGGAGAAAACATTTCGTCCATTTTCCTGCGTCGTGGGGCTCGCGATCCTCAAAGGTTGAGCTAGCTAGTTCGGAAAGTCAGCCATTTATCGCGCGAGCAATGATCGAAAAGGTCTGAGGAAGCGTTTTGGGAACGAATTCAGGTTGAGCGAGGGCGTCTCCGGTTGCAGGGTCGGGGGAGGCGACCTAGGCTCGCGGCGCTTTGTCTGATCCTCCTCCCGAAGTCCGTTCGCCTGCTTCCCGGTCCACCGCGCTACTGATGGCGCTGGTGCTCGTGGGAGCACTGGGCCTGCTGCTTTTTCCGAGAATCGGACCGCCGTCCGGGCTATGGTGGGAAACAGGGTGGAATGCGCTGCATTTCCCTGGCTTCATCCTCATCACGGTAGTGCTGGAGCGATTGCAAGCCTTGTTCGTGGCGAAGCGAGGATGGAGAATTTTCTTCGCGGCAGCCGGAGCGTTTCTCGTGGCAACGGGGAGTGAGGTCGTCCAAGGAAGCCTGGGTCGATCATCATCGATCGAAGATGTGATTTTCGATTCGGTAGGCATCGTTTTCGCGGTGCTAGTGTTGGTTTTTTGGCCGCGATCCAGGAAACGGGGGCGCCGGATGTTGACGGGCCTCGGGGCTCTCATCGTGATGGTTTTGTTGACTCCCGGTTGGAAGGGCATGCTGGTTGCGGCCGAACATCGCGCGGCGTTCCCGGATCTGGGGATGTTTTCCAAAGAGGCCAGTCTGGCGCGCTGGCGGT
>JAGRPB010000277.1 GCA_020439945.1 Verrucomicrobiia bacterium | reverse complement strand
GGGTGATGCGGCCTTTCAATTCGGGACGCTCAAGGAGATGCCATGAAGGTTCGGGGTTCTCGACCTTGCCTTCGATGTAGCCGATGGCGGTCGGGGCGAGCATGTAGGGCACGCTCATCTTCATCTTTTTGTCGAAGGCCGTTTCCTTGAGATACTCATCGTCGATGTTTCCGATGTTCGGGATCTTGGTGTGATCGAGTTCCTGGATCATTCCCTCGCGGCCGAGAATCTTCACCATGTAGGAACTGGGAACGAGAATGTCGTAGCCCGAAGCACCCGCCTTGAGCTTGGCGAGCATGGCTTCGTTGGAATCAAACGTGTCCAACATCACCTGGCAGTTGTTCTCGGTCTCAAATCGAGTCACGAGTTCCGGTTTGATGTAATCATCCCACGTGAAGACGTGAAGCACGGCTTTCTTTTCGCCGCAGCCGGACAGGGCAACGGCGATGGCGGCAATTCCGGCAAGGAGACAGGATCGATGGGTCATTTCAGGGTATCTGGTTATTGGCTGAGATAGGAAAATCAGGTCGCGGACCGGGTCCGGGTCAGTCGCTGAATCCACCAGACGCTGGCGAAGGTGAAGGTCAAAAGCAAGGTGGAAAGCGCATTAATCACGGGCATCTCCTTGGTGTGCTTGGTCATGCTGTAGATCTTCAGCGGCAGGGTGTCAAAGCCCACGCCCTTCACGAAAAAGGTGATCACGAAATCATCGATCGACAGGGTGAATGCCAGCAGGCCGCCGGCGAGAATGCCCGGTGCGAGCAAGGGCACGACAACGCGCACGATGGTCTGCCAGCGATTCGCGCCGAGATCGCGAGCGGCATCGACCACCAAGCCGTCGAAATCCTGGAGCCGCGCCAACACGGCCAGCGCCACGTAGCTGATGCAGAAGGTGATGTGGGCGACGGTGATCGCCCAGAGGTTTCTCTCCACATTCAGGGTTACAAAAAAGATCGCCAGGCTGATTCCCATGAGAATATCCGGCGCCACGATGGGCAGATAGATCAGGCCGAAGTGGGCCTGCTGGAGCCGGGTGCGATAGCGATTCAGAGCCCACGCGGCGATGGTGCCGAAGACCATGGAAACGACGCTGGCGACCACGCCGATCACGAGTGAAAGCCGGAGTGATTGCCAGATGTCGCGGCTGTGATTGCTGAAAAGGAGCTGATACCAACGCATCGACCAACCTTCCCAAGAAGCGCCGTAGCGCGAGGCATTGAAGGAATTCAGCACCAGCACGAGGATCGGAAAGTACAGAAACAGCAGCGCCACCGCGGTGGCGAAAACGGCAATGGGATGACGGGCGCGCAGGGAACTCATGAGGACGCGTCTCCTCCTTTCTTCCCGACCGCGATGGACTCGCGTTTTTCCTGAGCGAACGCGAAGAGCACCGGGAGCAGCGTCACGATCATGAGCACCGTTGCCAGCGCCGCCGCGTGGGGCCAGTTGCGATCGATAAAGACACGTTGCGCGATCTTGTTGCCGATCATTTCTCCGGTCGGACCACCAACAAGTTCGGGAATGATGTAGCTGCCCAGGGCCGGGATCAGCACCATCACCACTGCGGCCATCACGCCCCGACTGACGCCGGGGACGAAAACCAGCCAGAAGGCGCGAATTGAGGAAGCACCGAGGTCGCGCGCCGCATCGAGCAGGGCGAAATCGAATTTCTCAGCCGAAGCGTAAATCGGAAGAATCGCGAAGGGCACGTAGGCATAGACCATGACGAGCAGCACCGCCCACTCGTTGTAGAGCAGCAGCGTGTTTTCACCAATGACGCCGAACGACACGAGGGTTTCCCGAAAAAAGCCAGAAGGATGAAGCAGCACCTTCCACGCGTAGACGCGGATGAGGAAATTCGTCCAGAACGGCACCACCACGAGCAGGAGCAGGATCGAGCGAGTCTTCGCGTCCGATCGCCCGAGCAGAAACCCGACCGGGAGACCGAGCGCAATGCAGATGAGGGTGGCCGCCAGGCTAAGCCGGATGGTTCTCCAAAGCACGGTCGGATAACTGGGATTGCCCATGTCGACCCACGCTTTCAACGACCATCCCTCGCCGAAGCCGCCATAGGGACCGGCCGGCTTGAAGGACATGACCACGATGAGCAGCGTGGGAATGGCGAAGAAAATCAGCAACCAACCCGCCGATGGCAGCGTGGTCCACCACTCCGCCCGACGTTCCGGATTCGTTTTTCGCCGGAGTTCGCTCATCCTTCCTCGTCAGGTGGTATCGAAAGGAGTTCGGTGTCTTCGACCGCGAAATCACTGAGCACGCAGCCATCGTCGGCGCGCCAGGAGAGCCAGACGCGATCCTTCCACGAGGGAAGTTTTTCATCGAGCAGGTAACGCGAATGCTGTCGTTCGGCGGCGATCCGCTGATCCCCCACCCTGACCCAGTAGCGCGTCATCGATCCGAGATAGATGACATCCTCGACGATTCCTTCGATCGCATTGAGCCCAGGATCAGTCGGCGGGGCGTGACTTTCGATCCGGATCTTTTCCGGACGCAGGCTCAGCGCGATTTCCTCGCCCGGTTTCAGGGGCCGATCGTTGAAGAGACGGATCTCGCCAACGCCCTCGATCTCGGCCTGGCTGTATTCTTCGTCGGTCGCCGTCACGACTTTTCCCCGCAGGAAATTGGTGTCACCAATAAAGGCGGCCACGAAGCTGTTCACCGGCGCCTCGTAAATCTCCGCCGGCGTTCCAATCTGCTCGAGCGTGCCGCGCTGCATCACGGCGATGCGATCGCTGATCGCCATGGCCTCGGTCTGATCGTGGGTGACGTAGAGGAAGGTGATGCCGACCTCGTCGTGAATGTCGTCGAGCTCCACCAGCAGACGTTGGCGGAGTTTCAAATCGAGCGCGGCGAGCGGTTCGTCGAGCAGGAGCACGCGCGGCTTGTTCACCAGGGCGCGGGCGATGGCGACGCGCTGTTTCTGGCCACCGCTGATACGGTCCGGTTTCTTGTCGCCGTGCTCGGTGAGGTCGACGAGATCGAGCATGCGATCGACTTCCGAATCGATCTCTGACTTCGGCCGTTTCGCCATTTTCAATCCGAACCCGATGTTGTCGCGGATCGTGAGATGCGGAAACAGCGCATAGCTCTGAAACACTGTGTTCACCGGTCGGCGTTCCGGCGGGAGTTTGGTGATGTCCTCGCCTTCGATGAGAATGCGGCCCTCATCCGGTTCGATGAAGCCGGCCAGCATCCGGAGCAGCGTGGTCTTGCCGCAGCCGCTCGGTCCGAGCAGGGCGAAAATCTCGCCTTTTTCAATGGCGAAGGAAGCCTCGCGGACCGCCACAAAATCCCCGAATCGCTTGGTGACCCCGTCAAAAACCAGAAACTCGCTCATTTCCAAATTTTTCAATCGAGACCGGCCACCGTGGGAGGAAAGACGAACCGGCGTGAAATGTGTTGGCAAAAAACTAGCGCCGAGTGTGCCATTTCGACGCGGAATCACAACAGGGAAATTGGGGGTTTGGTTCAGAGTTTCCGGCTTCCGGCTTCCGGTTCACCGCTCGGGATTCGGGATTGTCGCGCACCGATCCCGCAGGCTAGTATGCCAGAAGAGGCCGCCCGCCATCATGGCCGGCGCCAACTCTCGACACCGACGACCATGAAGATCTACTGGACGGCACCCGACATGCCTGAACTGGCCCCGTTCGCGCCCGAAGAGCAGAAACGGATCTGGAGAGAATGCGCCCGCTCGCATTTCTGGAGCCGGACCATCCCTTTCGCAGCGCTCACCGCCGGCCTGGGAGCGGGCCTCGGCTCGATCATCGGAGACCTGATCGCCTCAGGCTCCGGCATCTGGGGCGCGGGCATAGGCGGTGGCATCGGTGGCTTCATCCTCGGGCAACTGTCCACCCGGCACGCCATGGCCGTCATCCGGCAGCGCTATCCCTCGATAGCGAGTGAGGAAGAGAATGAGAGGATTTCCTGCGAGGGAGAAGCGAATCAATGGAACCGCTGATGAACGCCGATAGACGCTGATCTTTTCACATCCCGAACCCGCACCTCTTGGCAGC
>JAGRPB010000276.1 GCA_020439945.1 Verrucomicrobiia bacterium | reverse complement strand
TCGGCGTTCGAAGGCGAGGCGAAGGAACGAGCCGCCCTACCCATCGGCGTGTTCGACTCGGGGATCGGCGGGCTCACCGTATTCGAGGCGCTCCTCACCGCTGACAACTTCGACAACAAAACCCTGAAGCCTGGCCCGGACGGGAAACCTGACTTCGAGGACGAACGCTTCATCTACCTCGGCGACCAGGCCAACATGCCCTACGGCAATTACTCGAAGGAAGGCAAAACGGACTACCTCCGCGAGCTCATCCTCAAAGACGCCACATTCCTTCTCGGCACTCGCCATCGCTCTGCCGTTGATGCGGAACCTCGATTCGACAAGCCGCCGGTGAAGGCCATCGTCATCGCCTGCAACACCGCTACCGCCTTCGGCCTCGACGATCTCCGTGCCGCGATGGAACGGTGGAATCTCCCGGTACCGGTCATCGGCGTAGTCGAAGCCGGAGCTCGCGGTCTTCTCGGCGGAGAACAGGATCGCGAGAATGCCATCGGCGTCCTCGCCACCGTCGGCACCTGTGCCAGCGAGGTCTATCCGAAAACCATCCAGTCCACGCTCGGTCGAGGCGGCCATGGCCCGGCGATCATCACTCAGCATGGCAGCGCAAATCTCGCCGCCATCATCGAAGGCGAACCCGGCTTCGCTACTCCGATGGACGAGCAGATCGAAAACGACGTGCGCGCCCTGGTTGAAGCTCATCGGGAAAGCCGCGATGGCCAGAGCCCCATTCCCCTCGGCACCGTCATGCTCGGCTGCACCCATTTCCCGCTGGTGCTCGGGGAAATCGAATCCGCTTTTGCCTCATTGAAAACCGATCCCGAACTCGGTCCATGGATCGCCGATTCCCGCACCTACATCGATCCCGCCGCCTGGACCGCGCGGCAACTCTTTCAGGAACTCGCCCGGAATCAGGTCCGCGCTCAAGCCGCCCAGCAACCCGCGACGAAGCACGACGCCTTCTACCTTTCCGTTCCCAACTCGAACTCCGAAGACGCTGTTCTCTCTCCGGAAGGCGGACTCGATCACGCCTACAAATACGCACGCGAAATCGGCAAGTTCGGTGTCGAGGACACCGTGGTCGTTCCCATGACCCGCGCCGCACTGACCGATTCCGGGCGCCGACTGGTGCGCGACAATCTACCGGAAACCTGGGGCCGCCTCCCCGCCGGAGAACCCGAGGATCTCGATGGGCCACCCCTCGTCACAGCCGAAGCCTGGGCCATCGCCGACGGCGAAACCGGAGAGCTTCTCTGGGAACACCGCGCCCACCAACCTCGCAAGACCGCCAGCATCACCAAAACCATGGCTGCGCTCGTCGTCCTTTCCCTGACCGAGAAGGATCCCGCCGTGCTCGATGAGGTGATCACTTTTTCCGAAGCCGCCGACAAGACCAGGGGCTCCACCTCGTCGGTCAAAGCAGGGGAAAAAGTCACCGTGCGCGAGGGGCTCTATGGGCTCCTGCTTCCGTCCGGCAATGACATGGGCAACGCGTTTGCGGAACACTTCTCCCCGCGCCTCGACCCGCCGACCGAGGCCATGCTCGCCGCAGGCCTCGATAATCCCGTCCAAGCGAAGCGAGCAAACTTCATTGCCGAGATGAATCGGCACGCCCGGAAATTCGGTATGGAGGACACCTTCTATCGCATCGCCTATGGGGACGGAGGAACCCCGGCCCAGATGACCAGCACCGCCGCCGACCTGTGCCGGCTCGG
This sequence comes from Verrucomicrobiia bacterium, assembly GCA_020439945.1. Taxonomy (GTDB): domain Bacteria; phylum Verrucomicrobiota; class Verrucomicrobiia; order Verrucomicrobiales; family DEV007; genus JAEUHH01. The sequence goes on along the minus strand of JAGRPB010000276.1, from coordinate 2,328 downwards.
GTTCCACGCCATGTCGAATCCCCAGCTTCGCGAGATCGTCGGCACACAGCGCCATGTCGGGAAGGTCACCAAAGCCGATGGTTCCATTCGCGAACAACCTTGGGAAAACACCAACGAACTCCTCAGTCTCGACCGCGGGTACGACGGCATCAAGACCGGCTCCACCGCGAGCGCGGGTCGCTGCCTATTGGTCAGCGGGCAGCGGGACGACCGTCGGCTGATCGTCGCTGTGCTCGGCAGCGACTCGTCTCAGGCGCGGAATGCCGACGCAAGGAATCTGTTTCGCTGGGCATGGCGAAACTCCGAAAAACTCCAGCATTGATCAGTGCAATCAAACAGAGTTGAACCAGGTAGCTAACCCTGTTGAGTCCGTTTCCGCGTCACTCCCTCATCTTCAGAAACAACACCTCGCCCTTCTCGACCCACTTCTTCATCAACTGCACCCGCCACCAGCCCTCACCGTTGGGCGCATTGACCCGGACACCGGAGCGGTCGCCGAGTTCTTTCAAATCGTAGTGGCCCCAGGTTTTTCCCAGGTCGGGAGAAACGAGAAAACCGCAGTCGTCAGGATCGGCGTTGCCGTATTTCGGAGCGACGATGGTGTCACCGTGAATGGTCATCGCGGCCATCTCGTATTCGACCGGATAGATCAGTTCGTGCTCTTCCTTGTTCGGGATGTGTTCCGGCGCGCAGCGAAAAATGCCGCGATCGTAAGTCTCCCGAATCGTCTTGGGTCCATTCGCGTCGGCTACCCAGTAAACTTTGCCATCGACACAGTTGATCCCGCCGGACTTGAAACGCGAGTTGGCGTCGGCGGAAACGATCACCTTCCAGTCCCACGAATCGGCGCCCGCATCGTAGGTTCCGCGCAGCCAATGGCACTCCTTGCCCACGCCGATCTCGCGATCGATATCGCCACTGCAGGCGTAGAAGGCATTTTCGCCGGCGTTGTAGGAAACCGAATGGATGTGGCGGCAGACGACCGGGTTTTCGGGATCGCTCACCCATTCGCTCGGATCGGCGTCCTTGTGCTGAAAGGCCGGATTCTGCCCGAAGGCGTAGGCGATCTTCACCGTCTCGCCGCCATCGACCGAGTAGTAAACATTGGGCGGCGTCGGACCGGTGCGGACGTTGCAGTAATTGCCCCAGATCAGCATCTCGCCGACGCCCTCGATGTCGAAGGTGTGCACGCCATCGAGCGAGTAGAAATACCAGCCCGGCACTTCGCCCTCGCGCAAGGCATGCGGATGATATTCGCCGCCGTCCTGATCGAGAACCGTCAGTTCGCGAATCTCGGTGAGATCTTCGTTGGCCGAAAAGATCCGGCGTTGGGTGGCGAAGACAACTCGGCCATTCTTCAGCAGGCTACTGAACAGAATATTCTCCGCATCGGCAAAATCGGCCTTGTGCTTCCACGTTTTCCCATTGTCCTCAGACAGGAAAATCTTTCCATCGCGATACCCGAAAGCGCGCTTGCCCCGCTGCGTATCGATCCACGGCCCGTCTGCCGGAGCGAGTCGATAAAAGAAGTGATCGGTCTCTCCCATCTCGTCTCCACCGATCGCGCTGAGGACCGTCGAAAAATCGGTGATCGTCCCCGCCCCGATGCCAGCGGCAACGTTTCGCAGCCAGGTCCGTCTGGCAATTGACGAGGATGGAATAGAAAAGAGCGGACGTTTCATGGCGTTCAGGCAGTCTGCTGCCTCGCCGCCGAGTTGACTATCGCTTCATCACGGCGCTAAAACCTTTCCGGCAGCAAAAAGCCCAGGGTGTGTGGACAAATGGGCGGACAACTCGTCGCGCGTCCATTTTTCGGCTGGCAAGGCGCGACGAGCGGCGTTGAGCCCGCCCAACAAAGCGAGGCGATGAAGGCGTGAGCTTCGGCGATCCAACCGGACAATCTTTCGGGCCTTGAGCACTTTTCCCAGCAGTCACTGGGAGCGCGAGCATCCCTGCTCTCCCCGGTCGACCGGAAGCTGCCAAGGATGGTCGCGTTCGCATTTCCCCACGGTGCCCCCGATTTGACGAGGGCCACAATGACGCTTCCGCGCAAAGATGCGCCTCACGATCGACCTTCCCGACAGCCTGTTTCGGCAACTGAAGAAAAGAGCAGCCCTCCGGGGCGAAACGCTCCAGGAATGCCTGTTGCGCGCCGCCCGCGCCGGGTTGCGTAGTGACGGCGGTTTTGCCGCAACTTCACGCGACGAAGGACGCCGAATCAAGCCTCCAATCGTCGAATCGACCGAGAAATCCTACGAGATCTCCCCGAATCGAATCCCGGACATCCTGGAGAAGGAAGATCGTGAATTGTTTGCCGAATAGCCGCCT
>JAGRPB010000025.1 GCA_020439945.1 Verrucomicrobiia bacterium | reverse complement strand
CGCCTGGTGGTCAAGGCGATCGATCGGCTTCCTGAACGAAGCCCACGTGCCAGACGAAAACGGGAAACCAAGGAAGATGAAGCCAAAGAAGCCCGCGAACTGATCGAGTCGCCCGGTTTTGCTCAGGGCTTGTACTCGGGATACTGAGATTTCAGCTGAGCCTCGAGTTTGGTGGCCTGCTCTTCGTCGCCGGCTTGACGGAATGCCTTGATGGCCTTGGTGAGGGCGAGTGGCGTCAGTTCGGGATCGACGAAAATCTGGCTCATCACCGTGTATTCCCGACCAGCGGTGGCGGGATCACCCTGCGCCATGGCGATGTCGCCCACCAGCACGCGGGCCTCGGCGTTGGTGCGGCCCTCCTTGAGCGAACTCAGGGATTCGCGGGCGCTTTCGAGGGCCTTGTCATACTGCTTGATCTGCAGGTAGGCACGGCCGAGTTCCAGCAGGGCCTGGGCGCGCAGGCTGGGGCGCTGGGTCATGGTCAGGAAATTCTTCAACGGCTCCACGGCACCGGCGTAGTCTTTCAGTTTCATTCTCGCCTGACCCAGCAGGTCCCAGATTTCCGAAGAGGTGGCGGTCGGATCCCCCGGAGTCGTGCTCGCGGCGAGGAAGCGGTCGGCGAGTTGGTAATCCTGCCGGTCGAAGAGGCGACGCCCGAGATAGCCCAGCACCTTGGGTGGAATGGGCGCCATCTTCTCGTCTTTCGCCGCCTTGTCGAGATAGGCGCCCGCTTCCTTGGCCAGTTCGTCGAGGTGCTCGGCCTGGTAGTGGCTCAGCACGAGTCGGAGCGAAGCCATGTTGCCGTAGTTCTCCGGATCTTTTTTCCGGGCCGTTTCGAGTTCCGGAATGGCTTCCTCGTATTTTTCCTGTTCGAAGAGTCCCACCCCGATCCAGTAGCTGGCCTCGGCCGACGCGCTGCTGTCGGGATACTTTTCCAGGAGTTCCCGGTAGGCGGAAATCATCTGGTCGATCTCGCGTCGGTGCCCATGAATTCGCGCGATCTGTTGCAGGGAAAATTCGGCCTCGGTGGCGTCGGGATATTTCGTGGCAAGAGCGCGGAAATCCTCGAGGGCGGCGGTGAAATCCTGCAGGCTCTGATAGGTCTCGGCGCGCTTCGCGAGCGCGGAAGGCATCAGCTCGCTGCTCGGAAACGCCCGATCGAATTCTCCCAGCGTGATGATGGCGCCGCTGGCGTCGCCGGATTCCGACTGCGACCAGCCGAGTTTGTAGAGCCGCGGTTCGAGGTATTTCTCGGGAATCTTGTCACCGCGGACGGCGGCGTAGTCCACGGCCGCCTCGGCGTAGAGATTACCGGCTTCCTTGCGCTCCCCGTTCGCGGCGGCGGACTGGGCTTTGGCGAAATTCCATTCCGCCCGCATCAGCAGGGCCAGGTCGATGAACTCGCTGCCCGGATCGATTTCCCGCTGGCGATCGACGTAGTTGGTGACGTGGATCGGAAAGCCCGCGTCGCCCATCTGGTTGAGGCATTGCAGGCGACGGTAGCCGGCCTCGGAGCCCTCGGGTCGCTCACGATAGTTCTGTTCGACCAACTCGTAGATCTCGATGGCCGACTTCAGGTTGTCCGTCAGGCGATAGGAATGGCCGACGATGAGCAGCATCTTCGGCCGGGTATCGTCCGGCGCGTTGAAAGCCTGCGACGAGTACATGCCGATCACTTTTTCGTATTCGCCGGCGGAAAAATAATTGAAGATCAGGCCGACGGTGGCGAGCGACTTCCACTGGTTCTCTCCCTCAAATTCAAGCGCCTTGGCGAGGTAGTCGTTGCTGGTTTCGAGTTCGCCGAGTTCGGAGGCCAGCAGACCGGCGCGGGCGTAGGCCTCCTCGCGATATTCCGCGTTGCCGGCGGAAGTCGCCAGTTCCTCGAACTTGGCGAACGCTTCCCTGGCGTTGCCCACGTCGTACTGCAGGCGAGCCAGTTCCAACAGGCTGCGCTCGCGAAACGGATTCTCCCATTGCGCGGCCGTGGCGGGATCGGGAGCCTTGGCATCGAGCACCTTCTGATAGATGGTGGCGGCCTGGTCGGGCTCGTCGGCCAGTTGCTGGCAGCGGGCCAGGTAAAACTGCGCCTGCAGCGCCGCGTCGGGACTCGAGAGATAGGCGGTCGCAATGTCGAAGTAGAGGGCCGCCGCGGCGAAATCCTTGGCATTGTATTTCATCACCGCCAGCCGGTAGGCGGCAGAGCCGACAAAGATGCCCTGCTTGTAGGTGTCGATGACATGCTTGAAAGTGGTCGCCGCGTCGGCCTGTTGGCCCACTTCGAGGTAGCATTCGCCGAGTCGGAACCAACCCACCTGCGCGTTCGGGCTGTTGGGATGTTGCTGGAGAAAAAGCTGGTACTGCCGCGCCGCGAGAGGATACTGCTGCTTCGAATACAGCAGATCAGCGTAGGCGAGGAGGTCCTCCTTTTTTGAGAAGCTCTCCGGCACGCCATCCACCGGGACCGAAGTTTCCGGCTCCAGGGGCTGGGCCCGGATCGCAGACGGCGCGTTGCTGTCCTGCGCGAACCCACCGCGCTCCGCCCAGGCGATGGAAAGCAGAGCCACCGCGGTCGCTGTCCGGAGAAAAGATTGCCTCATGGTTCCTGCTGGGGCTTCGTCGCGGCAAAGGCCACGTTCCAGATGCCGGACTTCTTGATCGTGTCCAGCACGTCGATGATGTGCTGAAAATCGGCTTTGGAATCGCCGCGTAGAATCACCGCCTGGTTCTGGTCGACCGCCGCGATGGTGGAAAGTCGCGCCAGTAGTTCGTCCTGGGTATACTTGCGCTCGTTCAGGAGCACGGTGCCGTCTTCCTGCACGTTGATGATGATCTCGTTGACCGTTCGTGTGGTGTCGTCGACTTCCTCCGCCGCCGGGACCGCGATGTCCATGTTTCGCTCGAAGCGGGCGAACTGCCAGGTGACCAGGAAAAAGATCAGCAGCAGGAACACCACGTCGATCATCGGTGCGAGTTCCAGCTCGGACGCTGGCTGGCTGTGATAGTCGCGGAATTTCATGTCAGATCGAGAGGGGAGCGAGGGAAAAGCGATCGGCCGATCAAGCGCTTTCCGCGTTTTCCCGCCGAGCCGAAGCCCGGTAGTTGGCGCGCTTGTACTGCGCCGCCAGCAGGGCCATGATGTGCGTCATGGCCGCCTCGAGTTCGGCGATCAGCTTCTGCACCTTGCCCCGGAAAATGGAGTAGAAAATCAGCGAGGGGATCCCGATGACCAGACCTGCCGCCGTGGTGATGAGCGCCTTGGACACACCGGGCGCCAGTTCCATGTGCTGCACGCCGGAGCCGATGTCGTTGAACGCCTCGATCATCCCGACCACCGTGCCGAGCAGCCCGACCATGGGCGCGATGCGGCCGATGTCGTTGAGGTAGCTGATGCGGTTGTTGAGGATGCTGGCCTGGCGGGTGCCTTCGGCTTCCGTCACTTCGCGAACCTCGTCAAAGCTGGCGGTCGGGTTTTTCGTCGCGAAATCCAGGGTCTTGTAGACAATGCGGGCGATGCATTCGTTCTCCCGGTTGCAGACCGCGATCAGACCGAGGTAGTCCTGTTTCCGGATCAGCGCGTCGGCCGCGTTCATGAACTTGTTACTGACCACCGTGCCCTGGCGGATGGTGAGGAAGTAGAAAAAGATCAGCAGCACCGCGAGAAACGACAGCACCGCCAGCGGCGCCATCAGGACCACGCCGCCTTTCATGAAGATATCGAGGAAGGTCTCCGTGGCCTGCTGGGCCTGGGAAGCCGCATCCGTGGCCGACGCGGTTTCGATTCCGCCTTCCTGGGCCAGGACCGGGCTGAGGGTGAACAGGAACAGGATTGTGGCCGCGGAGGCGAGGACGTGTTTCATCGCAGGGAGAAGCGGATCAAAAGAGGCGATACGACGCGGTGTGAGAAATGGTTTTGCCCGCGGCGGATGCCAGGGAAAAAATCAAGGGAAGTTTACCAGTGAACCGGGGGGTTGCAAACGATGACGCCCCTGCGGAAGAGGCTTTTTCAACCGCTACGAAAAACCCTCCAAGTCTCGATCGGTCTGCCGAGGCGATTGGCGAAGGTCCAAGATGCGACAAATCATCAGGCGGTCCTTCTCCACCCGGTAATAGATTCCCAGAGAAAATCGATGGAGCACATATCGCCGAATCGAGTCGCCATGCTTGCGCTCGAGGTGAGGGTGGCGGGAGAGCAGGGTGAGGCTGGTGTCCAATGCGTCACTGAACGCTTCGCCCAAACCGGATTGGTGAGATTCGAGTTTCCTGTAGATGCGGAAAAAGTCATCTTCCGCAGCTCTCAATAAGACAGGCGCCCACATCAATCTAGCGCTGCGCCGTTTTGCGAATCATCTCCCAAGGAGTGCCTGAATCACCCCGCGAAGCCGATTCTGAAAACGATTCTTCGGCCAGGCGAATGTCTGAGGACGAAATGGGATACTCGATTTCATCCAGTGAGATGCCCAGTTCCGACCAAAGCTCTTCGATCAATTGCAACTTTTGATCGTTGGAGAGCGCACGAACTTCAGGAACCGAATCGAGGATCATGATGACGAGAGCGTATCACCCGGAAGTCATGTGGTCAACGCGTCGGGAAGGGTAACGGAACAGGGTTGAGTCGCCGACCGTACCCTGTTGACTCGTTGGATCGAATTTGAAACGATCGTTCGTGATGTGGTTACGGAAAATGGTCAGCGGATTGGTGCTGCTGCTCGCGGGATCGTGTCCAGCACTCGCGGAAACCGACTACGAGCGCGACGTCGATTTTGCCCTCGCGCAGATCGAAGCGAAATGCGGCCATTTTTTTGAACTGAAGCAGATCGATTGGCCGGCGGTATCTGAGCAGTTTCGGGAGGAGGCGAAGGAGGTAAGCAACGATCAGGAACACTACATTCTGCTGTGGCGATTGTTGGCTCGTTTGAAGGATGGGCATGCGGCGGTTTTGAAGACGGACCAAACGCAGGAGGTTCAGTGGATCGAGACGAAGCCGCAGACGGGATTGGGAATGTTCTGGACGCGGATTGGTGACGGAATTTTTGTGAAACGATCGTGGGCGAACGCGAAGGAGCGGGGGATTCGGCCCGGCATTCGGGTGTTGGAGGTGGATGGACTGCCGGTTGACGAATGGCTGGCAAAGCGGATCGAGGAACGCTCGGATCTGGCGAGTTACTCGACGTCGCAGCAGGCGGTTTTCAGCGCGATGCACTGGGGTCTGACGGGAGAAGTGGGATCGAAGGTCAGAATGACGCTTCGGGATTCCGAGGGAGCCGAACTCGGGGTGCAGATCGATTGCGAGGGACGCGTTAGCCAGGTGCCGGACGGCCCCGCCTTTTTCCCGAAGCCTGCTCCGGACACGAAGTGGAGCGGCGACAGCAACTTGCACTGGTGTCGACTGTCGGAGGATGAGGGCGGTTTCGGGTATCTCCATGTGCGGCGCTGTAAGGGAAACCTGCCGGAGCAAATGGACTTGGCGCTGGCCGAACTCGCGGACGTGCCCGGCATGATTCTCGATTGGCGCGGAAACTCGGGAGGCGGATTCGATCACGACGCGCTGTTTGGCCGATTTATTCCGAAAGGCAAAACCACGAGTTGGGGCAAGACCTACCAGAGCGCGGGGCCGAATTCGTATGGTGGTCCGGTGGTGGTGATCATCGACGCGACGGCGCGAAGTGCCGGCGAGACGGGCTCGGGAATCTTCAAGGAAGACGGTCGCGCCTACGTGATCGGCGAGAGCCCGACAGCGGGAATGAGCTCGGGAAAAACGGAGATCGCCCTGCCGTCCGGGCTCTTCAACTTGAGGGTCTCGATCTATTCGAACAAAGGCCGCTTCAACGGAGGTCGGGGCATTGAAGGAATCGGAGTGATCCCGCACGAAATCGTGTCGTTCGAGGTTAAGGATCTCGCGGCGGAACACGACACGCTGATCGCGCGGGCAGTCGAGTTGTTGCGCGAAGGATTTCCTGAGAACGTAGTGCCGTATCGGCCGGAGGATTTCGGGTGGGAAAGGTGAGGCCGCCGCTTCTTTGACTTTGTCGAAGCGCCGGGGTTTCTTTTCGCCCAGTCATGCCCACCCCCGCGAAACCCGATCTCCAGGCCAAGCTGCGCGATGTGCCGCATCAGCCGGGGGTGTATCTGCACAAGGACCGGTTCGGGACGGTGATCTATGTGGGGAAGGCTCGGGATCTGCGAAAGCGATTGTCCTCGTATTTCATGCCGTCGCGGAGTCGGACGGCGGATCACAAAACGAGGGCACTGATCGAGAGCATCTGGGATTTCGAATACCACACGGTTCGCAATGAACCGGAATCGCTGCTGCTCGAAGGCAAGCTGATCAAGGAATACCGGCCGAAATACAATGTCAGCTTCCGCGACGACAAGCGCTTCCTGCTGGTGAAGGTCCACCCGGAAGAGCCGTGGCCGCGGTTTCAACTGACCCGCGTTCGCAAGGAGGACGGGGCGCGGTATTTCGGGCCGTTCGCACATTCGGGCGCGCTGCGGCGGACGATTTCGTGGATGAACAAGGAGTTCGGCCTGCGGAGTTGTCGGCCGATGAATCCGGGGGAGAAGGATTACCAGCATTGCTCGAACGACATCATCAGGAACTGCACCGCGCCGTGCATCGGGAAGATCACGCGGGAGGACTACCTGGCTCGAGTCGAGCAGGCCTGCGATTTCTTGCAGGGGCATGCGAAGGATCTGGTCCGGTCGATCGAGGAGGAAATGCAGGAAGCGGCGGCGGCGTTGGATTTCGAGCGAGCGGCGGAGTTGCGCGACATGATCGACAATTTGCGCAAGACGCTGAAGCCGACGCGGCAGTTTCGGAAACGCGGCGTGCCGGGGAAAGCCATCAATCCGGAGGCAGATGTGATCGAGTTGCAGGAGGCGCTCGGCATGGAGACGCCGCCGGCGGTGATGGAGTGCTTCGATATTTCGAACATCTCGTCGAACCACATCGTGGCGTCGATGGTGCGATTCCGGAACGGCGTTTCCGACAACAACAACTACCGGCGCTATCGGATCAGGACGGTCGAGGGGCAGGACGATTTCGCCTCGATGGCCGAAGTGGTGCGGCGGCGCTATTCGCGCATTTTGCTGGAGGCTCGCGCGCGGGCGGGCGAGGAAGCGGCGGATGCGACGCAGGAAAATCCGATGGAGGCGCTGCGGCGGTTAGAAAAGGGCTGGGAATCGGAAGACGAGGGGCAGAAAAAGCGAAAACCCTACGTGCGTCTGCCGGATCTGGTCATCGTCGACGGCGGCAAGGGACAGTTGAGTTCGGCGGTGAAGGAACTGCAACGGCTGGGGCTGCACGACCTGCCCATCGTCGGCCTGGCCAAGCAGCGGGAGGAAATTTTTCGGCCCGGCGAGAACGATCCGATCGTGTTGCCGCACGAAACCGGCGCGCTACGACTGATGCAGCGAATTCGCGACGAGGCCCACCGATTTGCCAACGGCTATCACCAACTGCTGATGAAACGACGGGTCGAAGAGAGCATTCTCGATGATTGCCCGGGTGTCAGCCAGGCGCGTAAGCAGCGGCTGCTCAAGCGCTTCGGATCGGTGGCGCGACTGAGAAAGGCGGAACCGGAGCAGATCGCGGAGATCGAGGGGATCAACGGCCGATTGGCGGAGGAGATCGTACATTTCCTGAAAACTCACTGAAATTGGTGACGTATTTCTGCCTGTCGTGCGTCGGATTGTGGTGTTTAATATCAATAGCTCAGGCTATCTCCCCTCGATCATTCATGTTTTTGCGAACCCAGCGTCTCCGGGCCCCGTCGGACCGGTTGTTTATTGTCGTTCCCTCCGTCGCGGCGCTGGTTTCCTGTGCCTGGTTGGCTGGAGCCAGTCTGCTACCGGCCCAGGAGATTGAGACGGGGGCCGCGGAAGCGGAACCGTCCGACGAAAAGACGGTGCCGATCGAGGAGATCGAGAAAGATGAGCGGAAGTATGTTCCCTCGAAAGAACGGACCAGTCAGACCGCCGAGGACCGGAACCGCCCACTCTCCACCTTGGACAAACTCGAGCGGGTCAATCCGAAGTCCGGCGAAAAAGAGGCGGATGCGGAAGAGAAGAAACCGGCCGATGCGGGAAACACCACGATCGGATCATCCTACGTCACCCGTACGGAGGCCCGGACCTTCACGCTCTCGGTGCCGGCGCCGCGCGGACAGATTCTCGATCGGAACGGCTACCCGTTGGCCCAGAACAAGGTCGTCTACTACGCCGCGGTGAATTTCCCCCTGCTGGAAGGCGCCGACGATACGGCGATCCTGCGGTACGCGGGCGAGCGGATCGTTCATGTGAACAAGCTGCTCGGCAAGCGCTGGGACCTTTTCCCCGACGTGGTGCTCCCTCACTACCAGAACCGTCGCTGGTTGCCGCTCGTGTTTTCCGACGCGCTCAGCGAAGATGAAGCCGAAAAAATCCGGAGCAACCCGATGAAGGGACTGATGCTGCATCCGGTCTATTTGCGGCACTACCCCCATGGGAAGATGCTCTCCCACGTGCTCGGCTACGTCGGAAAACGGCCGCCGCGCGAGTTGGGCCCGATTCGGCCGAACGAACCGCTCTGGGGTGAGGCCCTGGGGGTGGAGGGACTGGAAGAGAGTTTCGACACCTGGCTCACCGGTCAACCCGGACGGATCAACATGCTGTTCGAGGCGGACGGCTCCAAGCTCCGGGAGGAAATGGTGCGGCGTCCCCGCCCGGGGAACAACATCGTGACCTCGATCGATGCGGAAATGCAGCAGATCGGGGAAGACGTCCTGGCGGAAAAGGTTCACCGCGGCGCCCTGGTGGTGATGGATGTGCGAACCGGCGATGTGCTGGTGATGGCTTCATTTCCCCAGTTCGATCCTAACGATTTCATCCCGTCGATTTCCAAGGCGGAGTATGCCGCTCTCCAGAACGATCCCGAGAAACCGCTGTTTCCCCGGGCGTTTCGGGGGGCCTATCCGCCGGCTTCGACCTTCAAGGTCACCGTCGCTCTGGCCGCTCTGGAAGAGCGGGTGGTCAGCGCAAGCACCACCTATCCCTGCCCGACGAGTTGGTCGGTGGGTGACGTGATCATGCGCAACTGGAACAAGGATCCGGAAGGCTCCATGAACGTGTCCGCCGCCCTGATGCGGTCGTGCAACACCTGGTTCTACGAGGTCGGCACGCAGACGGGCGCCGACGCCGTGACCATGATGGCGCGTCGTCTCGGCATGGGCGAGCAGACGGGGCTGCCGTTGAAATCGGAAGCGACGGGGATCGTGCCGACCAATCGCTGGTGGCGGGAAAAATACGGTTACTACATGTCGAAAGGCGATCTCGCCAACATCTGCATCGGCCAAGGCCAGATCGAAGTGACGCCCGTCCAGGTCGCCCGTGCCATGGCCGCCGTCGCGAACCGGCAGCATGTCCTGAAGCCGCGCCTGGTGAAGCAGATTCAGGACTACAACAACGCCGTGATCCAGTCGGTGCCGGTCGAGGATCGCAGCGAACTGGAAATCGATCCCTACTACCTGAGCATCGTGCGAAAAGGCATGACGGACGTGGTCAACGCCGGTCGGGGAACCGGACACGCCGCGGGCAACGACAAGATCGAGGTCGCCGGCAAGACGGGAACCGGGCAGTGGAAACCCGCCAACGAACAGAACATCGGCTGGTTTGCCGGTTTCGCTCCGGCGGATGCCCCGGTGATTTCCTTTGCCGCCATCTACGAGGGAAATCCGGGCGAAGCGGTGGGCGGAGGCAAGAACGCCGCTCCCATCATCGGTGAATTCCTGGAACGTTATCTCGACGATGACGAGCACCTGGCGGAAATCCGGGCTGCGTCAGACGAGATGAAAACATTGCTCGCCGAGGTCGAGCCGGCGGCCACGGATCGCCCCGAGGTCAATTCGATTTTCCGCGACTCGTCGGTCGAGGAGCAGTACCAACAGCAGGACGACAAGCCCCAGCGGCAAATGGAAGATCACAGCGATGATAACACGCTGACGCGCTGGTTCCGCCGCCTCCGGAAACGCTGATCGGTTCCGTTCAGGCCGCCGATTCGTCTCCCGATTTCTCGATTTCCGCGTCTTCGTCGTCTTCTCCGGTGGGGTCGGCCTGAACCAGTTCCGGCTCGAAATCTTCCTCGCCCTCCTCGATTTCCTTGCGCCAGCGACGCGAGATCCACGGACGGACGCAACCGTAGGTGAGATAGGTCAGGAAAAGGAAGAACGGCACCACCTTCCAGAAGGCAAAGGCGGAGACGAAAACGAGGATGGCGACAAAGACCCAGGGGACGGAGCGCCGGGTCCGCCAGTTGACCTTCTTGAAACTCGGGTAGCTGAACTCGCTCAGCATCAGGTAGGAGAGCAGCAGCACGAGCGCCAGCAGCACGTAACGCCAGTAGCCGATCTCGCGATCGCCCTCGTTCAGCCACAGGATGTAGACCGTGAGCGAGGCGATCAGGCCCGCGGCCGCGGGAATGGGAAAACCCACGAAATCCTTCGAACCGCTTTCGGATTCCTCCGCCGCCAGGCAGTTGAATCGCGCCAGGCGCATCGCCCCGCAGAGCAGGTAGATGAAGGCGATGCTCCACGCCAGTCGCTCGTTGAAGCCGCTCAGCACGATATCCATCACCAGCAGTGCCGGCGCGATGCCGAAGGACACGATGTCGGCGAGCGAATCGAATTCGCGACCGAAGAGCGATTCCTGTCCGCGAAGGCGGGCGATGCGTCCGTCGAGAGCGTCGAAAAAGCAGGCGCCGAGGATGAAGCCGATGGCGGCATAGTAGGTCTGCTCGCTCGGTTCCACGGCGCGCATTCCCTGAAAGATGAAGAAGATAGCGCTGAAACCGCAGGCAAGGTTCCCGGCCGTCATCAGGTTCGGCAGCAGGTAGACTTTCGGCGTGCGCCAGGGCTGGGGAGCTTTGATGGGCATGGCGGTGGAAAACGTAACCGCATTCGGGACGAAAGATAGGGCGAAGCGGATCAGTCTGCCCGGCCTCGCCAGCCGGACACCAGCGACGAGATGAAAACGGCCAGGTAAAGTGTCCCCGTGACCGCTTCGAGGGCCGAGAGGATTCGCGTGGTCGGAGTGACAGGCGAAATGTCTCCGTAGCCGAGCGTCGACAGGGTCACGAGGCTGAAATACAGGAGGCTCCCGTCGTTTTTCTGCATCCCGACGCCATTCGAAATCGCGAAACCGCCGGGAGCGAACAGTTCATGGATCTCGTAGGCGCTCCACCAGAGCAGAGCGAGGATCAGGTAGCCGCAGATGCCGGCGAAAACGCGGTCCAACTGTCTCGCCCCGCGTTCGAACAGGGAGAAGCGGAATACCAGCAGAATCAGGAGCAGACGCAGCCCGAGACCGAGAAAGGCGTCCGTGATTTCCAGCCCCTGCGAGGGATGCACGTCGATGAAGATCCGGATCAACAGGGCGGGAACGGCCAGCGAGAGGTAGGCGGTCAGCCATAGGCGGCGGGCGCCGATCAGGTATCCCGCCACGCAGAAAACGGCCGTCGAGAAGGTGCCTGACACCACGTCGACGGTTTCGCCGGCAAAGCGGGACGACAACAGAATCACCGCCACGAGGGCGATCAGCAGGATCATCGATCGCAATTGCTCGCCTTCGGCGGATTGAGAGAAAAGCTTCATGTTTTGACGGGCGCGGAGTCGCGGATTTCGACGGACGATGATCGCTTCGCGAGAATTTGTTTCCGATTTCTACTTTGCATTTTGTCAAAGTTCGAGATGATACGTCAGCGAAAACATGAAATACGAACGCATTCGGTGCTTTGGCGTGCTGGCGGCGGCGGGATTGGGGGTTTCCGGATGCGTCACCGTCGGTGTCGACTATCACGATCCCGAAATTCCCGTCCCCGATGCATGGACAGAGGCGCTGACCAGAGACTTGAAGGGCTCGAAATCGAGCTTGGAAAATTGGTGGCGCGGATTCCACGATCCGGTCCTCAACGAACTGATCGAGCGGACGCGAGCGGCGAATCCCGATCTTGAGATTGCCCGGGAGCGCATCGTCGAGGCGCGGGCCCAACGCGGCATCGCCCTCAGCCAGGGATTGCCTCAGGCCAACGCCAGCGGCAATTATGCGAGAAACCGTGCCAGCGAAAGCCTGTTCGCGCCGGCTCCAGCCGAGAATCCCTCGAATTTCTACGCGGCGGGGTTTGATGCCGGCTGGGAGATCGACGTGTTTGGTGGCATTCGTCGCTCGGTGGAATCGGCCGAGGCGTCCATCGGATCGGCGGAAGAAAACTACCGCGACGCGCTGGTTTCCCTGTTTGCCGAAGCCGCCCTGAACTATGTCGAATACCGGACGCTGGAGGAGCGCATCTCCGTGGCCAGCGCCAATATCAAGTCGCAGGCGGAGTCGGCCGATCTGACCCAGAATCGTCTCGATAACGGGCTGGTTCCTAAGATCGATGTGACCCAGGCGCAAACGAACCTGGAGATCTCGCGTTCGCTCTTGCCCGCGCTGCAATCTCAGTTGGTGTTCGCCAAGAACCGTCTGGCGACGCTGACGGGAGGCTATCCGAAGTCGATCGAGAGTTTGCTGGCGAAATCCGGTTCGATCCCTCTGCCGCCTTCGGGATATTCCGCCGGACTTCCCGCCGATCTGCTTCGGTCCCGTCCGGATGTTCGCCGGGCCGAGCGGGATCTCGCGGCGCAGACGGCGGCGATCGGGATCGCGGAAGCGGATTTCTACCCGCGCTTCACGCTCTTTGGCGATTTCAGCCTTCAGTCGGTGAAAAGCAGCAACTTTTTCGATGGTCGCAGCGGGGTGTATTCCTTTGGCCCGGCCTTTCAGTGGCAGATTTTCAGTGCCGGAAGAATCCGGAACAGCGTCCTGGCTGAGGAAAGCCGCACCCGGCAGGCTCTGAATCGCTACGAATCGACCGTTCTCGGAGCGGTGGAAGAAGTCGAGAACAGCATGGCCGCGATCGCCAACGAACGGGATCGCCTCACTTTCCTGAAGAATGCCGTCGCTTCCGCGAACGAGACGGTCAGCCTGATCAAGGACAACTACGAGAATGGCCTCGTGAATTTCCAGAACGTGCTCGATGCCGAGCGGACGAAGTTCAACGTCGAAGACGACAAGGTGGCGAGCGAGGGACAGATCGCGAAAAACTACATCATTCTCTTCAAAGCC
The DNA here is from genome assembly GCA_020439945.1 of Verrucomicrobiia bacterium. Lineage (GTDB taxonomy): Bacteria > Verrucomicrobiota > Verrucomicrobiia > Verrucomicrobiales > DEV007 > JAEUHH01. The sequence continues at coordinate 28,473 of JAGRPB010000025.1, read as the reverse complement.
CTCGGCGGAGGCACCGAAATGGAACTGGTCCCGCCGCATGATGGAAAGGTGGAAGAGGATTCCGCCAAACCTGAGGAAGAGCCGGAATCATGAAAGCGCGTTCGATCTTCTCCCTGCTCCCAACCATGGCCGGTGCGTCGCTCGCACTCGGTTTCGCCGCGCTGATGAGCGGCTGCGGCAAGCGTAACGAGTTCGTTCCGCCGCCTCCGCCTGAGGTGGAAGTCGTCAATCCCGAGACCGGCGACGTGACCGTTTACGTCGAATTCCCCGGAAGAACCGATGCGTTTGCCAAGGCCGAGATCCGGGCGCGGGTGAAAGGATTCCTGAAGTCGCGGGATTTCGAGCCGGGCAAGTTCGTGAAAGAAGGCGACCTGCTCTTCCAGATCGAGCCGGAAGAATTCCAGGCCGCGGTCTTGGCGGCGGAAGGTCAACTGAAAGCGGCCGAGGCGCAGCAGGGGATCGCCGATACCAACCTCGCTCGTCGCAAACAGGCTTCGCAGAGTGGCGCCATCTCGAAAATCGATGTGGAAAGCGCCGAAGCCGAAGCCAAGGCCGCCAAAGCGCAGGTCGAAGTGGCCCAGGCGGCGCTGGCTGACGCCAAGCGTGCGCTTGCCTACACCGATGTGACCACACCCATCAGCGGTCGGGCCTCGGATTCCTACGTCGATGTCGGAAACCTCGTCGGTGCCGATGGTCCCACGCTCCTGACCACGGTGGTTCAGGACGAACCCATCTACGTCAATTTCGAGGGCAACGAGCGCGATGCTCTTGATCGACTGAGCGAGCGACCCAAAGAGGGCCAGCCGGATTACTCGAAGGATTTTCAGGGTGTGGAACTGCGACTCACGCTCTCCGACGGCCGCGTTTACGATCAAGTCGGAGAAATGGATTTCATCGACAACGAAATCGATCCCACCACCGGAACCATCAAGGCGCGGGCGAAGTTTCCCAATCCGGACGCGGCCTTGGCCGCGGGCCTGTTCGTCCGTGTCGGCCTGCCGCAAACGATCGAGAATGCGGTGACCATTCCCATGGCGGCGCTGCAGCGGGATCTCGGGGGCGATTTCGTCGTCGTGGTCGGTGAAGGCGATGTCGCGCAGCGTCGGCCGGTGGTTCCTTCCAAGTTTCGCGTCGATGGCAAAGCCGTAATCAAGTCGGGTCTGGCCGCCGAAGATCGCGTGATCGTCAGCAACCTGCAGCGTGCCCGACCGGGATTGCCGGTCAAGCCCGCGGCGCCCGCCGCAAAAACCGCGCCCGCCGCCGATCAACCGCCGGCGGAGACGAAACCGGAACCCTCGCCAAAATCCGAACCCGAAGCCTGACGCCGGTTCGACCTTTTCCGCGAAGCTAAGCCCAGGCGGTTCCCATGTTCAGCATCTTTTTCATCCGTCGCCCCGTTTTTGCCGCGGTCATCTCCATCGTGATCGTGGTGGTGGGACTGGTGGCGTTGAAGGCCCTGCCGGTGGCGCGTTATCCGGAAATCGCGCCGCCGACGGTGAAAATCAGTGCGGTCTATCCCGGCGCCAATGCGCGAACCGTGGCCGATACCGTAGCGACGCCGATCGAGCAGGAGGTCAACGGCGTCGAGGGCATGATCTACATGTCGAGCGTCAGTTCCAACGACGGTTCGATGAATCTGACCGTCACCTTCGAGCCGGGAACCGATCTCGACACCGCCAACGTGCTCACTCAGAACCGCGTTGCGGTCGCCGAGGCGCGCCTGCCGGAGGATGTGAAACGGACCGGCGTGACGGTGAAAAAGCAATCGACCGATGTCGTCATGTACATCGGCTTTTCCTCGCCCGGCGGCACCTACGACGACCAGTATCTCAGCAACTACGTCAACCTTCGGGTGAAGGACGAACTGGCACGAATCGACGGCGTGGGTGAAGTACAGGTGTTCGGCGCGGGACAGTTCAGCATGCGCGTCTGGCTGGATCCGGAAAAACTCGAGACCTACCAGATTTCCGCGAGCGACGTGGTCAATGCGATCCGTCAGCAGAACGTTCAGGTCGCCGGTGGCCGTATCGGTGGCGCGCCCGCACTCGAGGGCATCGCCTACGAATACACTGTCAATGTGGAGGGCCGCCTGTCGGAGTCGATCGACTTTGAAGACATCGTCGTCAAAACCGGAGAGACCGGCGCCCTCGTCCGCGTTCGCGATGTGGCCCGGGTGGAACTCGGCTCGGACAGCTACAGCATTTCGTCCCAGCTGAATGGGAAGGACTCAGCCACCGTGGCCATCTACCAGATTCCCGGCTCGAACATCATCGACGTGGCGGCGGGCATCAATCAGCGGTTGGCGGAATTGGCTCAGACTTTCCCCGACGATCTCGAGTTCACCATCGTCTATGACAACACCGACATCATCCGCGCCTCGATCAAGAACGTCGTCATCACCCTGATCTCGGCCCTCATCCTGGTCATTCTCACCGTCTACATTTTCCTCCAGAATTTCCGCGCCACCATCATTCCGTCGGTGACGATTCCCGTCGCGCTCATCGGCACTTTCGCCGTGCTGTTGGCCATGGGGTATTCACTCAATCAGCTGACCCTGTTCGGTCTCGTCTTGGTCATCGGGATCGTGGTCGACGATGCCATCGTGGTGGTGGAAAACACCACGCGATGGATCGAGGAAGGTCTCAGTCCTCGCGAAGCGGCGGAGAAAGCGATGCTCGAAGTCTCCGGGCCGGTCATCGCCACCACGCTCGTGTTGCTGGCGGTGTTCGTTCCGACTCTCGCGATGGGCGGAATCACCGGCACGTTGTTCAAGCAATTCGCGGTCACCATTTCCATCGCCACCGTTTTCAGCTCCATCAACGCGCTGACCCTCAGCCCGGCGCTCTCGGCCTTGCTTCTGCGGAAACAAAAGGAGCCGAAGGGCCTCTTCCGAGCCTTCAACCTGACGCTCGAAAAAACCACCAACGCTTACCTAGGCGTGACCCGGCTCGCGATTCGGCGTGCCGTTCTTTCCGTCATCCTGTTCGCGGGCATGGCGGCCGCGGCCGTGTGGGGACTCGGCCAATTGCCCACCGGTTTCGTCCCGCAGGAAGACGAGGGCTACTGCATGGTCAACGTGCAGCTACCCGACGGCTCCTCGATGCAGCGAACCCAGGCCGTGCTCAAGGACATCAATCACCTCGTCTCACAGGTCGAGGGAACGGGCAACTTCCTTACCATCGCTGGCTATTCCATCATCGACGGCGCCGCCAGCGCGAACACCGGCTTCCTTGTCGTCACGTTCAAACCATGGTCGGAGCGTTCCTCGAAGGAGCAACACCAGACCGCCTTGGTCAACAAGCTCAACCGGATGCTCTATGGCTACCGGGACGCGGTGGCCTTCGCGTTTCCCATGCCTTCGCTACCGGGCGTCGGTGCATCCGGAGGATTCACCTTCATGCTGCAGGATCGCGGCGGTGTCGGATTCGGTCCGCTTCAGGAAATGGCCGGTGAAATCATCCAGGACGGCAACGCCCAAGCGGGTCTTGAGCGACTCAACACCACCTTCCGATCCAGCGTGCCGCAGCTTTTCGTCGATATCGACCGCGAGCAGGTCTTCCGCAGTGGCACCTCGCTGTCATCGGTCTTCGACACGCTCCAATCGAATCTCGGTTCGGTCTACGTGAACGATTTCACGCTCTTCGGACGCATTTTCAAAGTCACCGCCCAAGCTGACGCCAAGTTCCGGGACGAACCCGAAGCCATTCGGCGTCTCCAGGTCCGAAATCAGGCCGGTCAGATGGTGCCGATCGGCTCCATTGCCAGCGTCGACAGCGACTACGGCCCGCAGACCGTGACGCGATTCAATCTCTATCCCTCCGTGAAAATTCTCGGCAACGCCGCGCCCGGATACAGCTCCGGCGAAGCGCTCGACATCATGGAGGACATGGCCGCCGACAAACTTCCCGACAGCATGGGGTTCAGCTGGTCCGAACTCTCCTACCAGGAAAAACTCGCCGCCGGTGGAACGTCCGCGATTTTCATCTTCGCCATCCTCATGGTCTACCTCGTGCTCGCGGCGCAGTATGAGAGCTGGTCCATTCCCGTGTCCGTCGTGCTTTCCGTTCCCACCGCCATCTTCGGTGCCATGGCGGCGATCTGGCTCCGTCACATGGACAACAACGTCTACACCCAGATCGGGATCGTGCTCCTGATCGGCCTGTCGACCAAGAGCGCCATTCTCATCGTGGAATTCGCCAAGGTGCTTCGCGAAGAGGGTAAAAGCACCCTCGATGCCGCCATCGAAGCCACCCGACTCCGTTTCCGCGCCGTCCTGATGACCGCATTCTCCTTCATTCTCGGCGTCATTCCGCTGCTCATCGCCTCCGGTGCCGGCGCCGAAAGTCAGAAAGTCATCGGCACCTCCGTCTTCGGTGGCATGATCGCCGCCACCGTCCTCAGTCTTGCCGCCGTGCCCATGCTCTACTACGTGGTGCAGCGGCTGGTGGAGGGAAAACAGGGCAAGGCGACGGAATCCGCTTCCACCGCGGAGAGCTGAAGGGGACCACGAAAACCTCGGTGTGCCGGGGGCCAAGCCACGGACGGCAGAGGAGGAAGCAATGAGGGCGGGGAGCCGGCTCCCTGACTGAGCGTTCCTAACAGGCCGGAGGATCAGTGCCTCCGATGCCGATATCGTGACCAGGGAGCATCGACAATCGGGGCTCGGAACCGGCTATCTCGTTTATCGGCGGCAGTGGTTGAACTGTCTCCTGAACATCATAGCACCGAGCGAAGATTCAGAGAACGCGGAAACAGTAACGACAATGACTACGGTCGGAACAAAAAACACGAACGGAAGGGGGCGCCGCTGGGAATCCTCCTTGAAGGAGTTCGACGGAAACAGGGATGGAGCCTGAATATTGTCCGTTCGGTTGAGCTCGATTCGAAATGCAGTCGTCCTCTTACTGAGATTTAAATGCGGTCAGATTTCGCGGAATGTGACGCTCCCACCCCTTCCTCCACCTCCAATCCGGGGCGATGCCCGGTGACGGAGCGGAAGGGGTAAAAGTGCGATTTCTTAGCAGTGTTCGGCCGTAACTCTTCCATTCACCGGTCCTCTTATTACTATCCCGGCTCCTCTCAATCCCTTCTCGATCTTGTCCTGAAGATCAGAAAACTTCACGTATCTACCGATCAGCCGACGTCCGACGAGTTCGAAATCTGGCTTATATCGCAGGAGTTCGTCGAGATCTTCCCGCACCTTCGCGTTCTTTATGTCGCCGGCAAGAACCCTGGCCACGATCCTCATCAAGGGGGTCCAAAAGGTCCCGGTAATGTTGTGCTGGTTCGCATTGATCAGGGCATCCTCGTAATCGCTTCGCCGAATCGCATCGAGCCACAGGCTGCCATGGGCGACGAGACGGGGATACGGATTTCGTTTGATTGCCTGTCGGGAGAGTTCCGGTCCCCGTTCCCAATCGCCCGACAAGGTCAGCAAATAGCCGACGGTATCCATGAAGAACAGGGTGCGGGGATTCGCCTCAAGGGCGTGATCGATCTCCCTCCGGCAATCCTCGATCCGATCGTTGAGAAGAAACGCGTAGGCCAGCGCCGTGCGGGCCGTGATGTCCCTCGAGCCGAGGCGCACAGCTTCTCGGCCGCATTCGATCGCTTTCTCTATCCCTTCCGGTTGGCCGGACATTTCGTGAGAAAAATAGATCGCCCACATTCGAGAAAGCAAAGCCCACGCAAGCCCGCACTCGCGATGTGTTTCGACGGCTCGGCTGAGCGACTTCACTGCTTTGGAGAAGGTCTCCGCCGATAAATGGCGTTCGGCATGATAGGCCAGTAGAATGGCTTCATAGACACCGGCACAGCACTTCCCGGATTGGGCTGGCTGGATCCCTCCGTGTCTTGATATCATTCCCTCCTCCTCGGCAATGGCAGCCGCGACCCGCTGTGGAAGCTCGTTTCGGATGGTGGCCATCTCGCTTTCGGGATGCGCGAAGTGAAATTCCTCGGCCCACAGTTGCTCGCCGTCGACTACCCTCAGCAGGTGTATGGAAAAACGCAGTTCCGTGCCAATATTGCTGAAAGATCCGGTCAGCTCGAATTCGATAGGCGTTTCAGTCTGTCTCCACGTGTAGCGTTCTTGATGTGCCTCCTCTGATCGGTTTAGAAACACCCTCAGCCCGGAGTAGTGATCCAGTTCGACAGCCAGATCGTTTACCACACCTGCGGAGATAAAATCGAATTCGTCAGCGCCAGTCAGATTGCGAAAAGGGGTCAGTAGAAGCGTAGGCCAGTTTTCCGGAAGTGAACACTCGCCAAACGGCTTCGATTGGGATTCTTCGATGGCTTTTCCATATTGAAAAATGGGTTCATAGGATCCCGTCGGCAATGAGATGATTACGGTGTCGTCAGTGCCTTCCTTTAGATAGAAGTTTTCCAAGGCTCGGCGCACACGAGTTGCTTGCATCCTGACTGCAGGATCTTCGGAAGGACAGAAATTGTTCTTCCGTCCCAAGGCATTGGTTCCGATCGAAAACTGATCGAGTTGATCGCCCCTTCCTCTCAGGGTTTCATCCGTCACATAGAGGAGAAAATCCCGAGCTCGCGGACTGCTGCGAAAGCGCGAGGACTTCAGCAAACGCTTCAACTGTGCACGTATCTCCCTTTCCCGCGGAACGGTGGTGGTGGCTCCTCCCATCATCCGGAATTCTCTCTCATCCTCCGAGTGTCGGGCAACAAAAAAACGCGGCGTAAGTTACGTCGGCGTTACTTGTGGCGGGACGTCATCCTAACTAACTTTTCAGCATGGGTTTTTTCTGAATTTGACAAAACTGCCCGAATTTTCTCCTCGATCCTCATCCGAAACCTCGCAAAATCATGAGACTCTTCACTGCCTTGAAGGCGCTCATTCTGCCATTGGCTCTCGCGACTGCTGCGTTTCTCTCCAGTTGTGCCCCCGCCCGCACCCCGGCGCACGGAGCCGTCAGAGGCGCAGCCGTGGGCGCCGTAGTCGGCAATCAATTCAGAAAAGACGGGAAAGGAGCCAAAGGGAAAGGGGCCGCCATTGGCGCTGCCGCCGGGATGGCGGTCGGAGGCAGCCGGCAATATCGGGATAGAACGCGACGCTATCACTACTATTGATCTACAGACTCCTGACTTGATCCCTCCTTTCGCTCGATCAGCGAGGCAGAGGTGTGCAGAGCCAATTCCTCTCCTATGCACGGTTTCACAAACCACAAAAAGTAAATATGAAGAAAGACTGCGCCGATATTTCCGTGGCTTTGTCGACTGTTTTCCTGATTTATTGGCTGGTCCTATCCGCTCTCGCCCAAGGAAATGAACTTTCAGTAGAAGCGGCAGCAGGAAGTGGGGACAACGCGGATCTCGCCCAGGAACTGACCAATCCGGTGGCCGATCTCATCAGTGTGCCGATCCAAACCAATTTTGATTTCAACTTCGGCCCGGCGGACGACGGGCAGCGGGTACAGACCAATATCCAGCCGGTCATCCCATTTTCTCTCAATAAGGATTGGAACCTGATCACCCGCACCATCACCCCGGTCATCCACCAGGAGGACCTGTTCCCGGGGGCAGGATCCCAGTTCGGGCTGGGAGACATCAATCAAACCTTCTTCCTTTCACCGAAACAACCCACGGCGAATGTTGTCACCTGGGGTGCGGGACCGGTCTTTCTGTTTCCGACCGCAACTGACCCTCTCCTGGGTGGAGAAAAATGGGCCGCGGGTCCTTCCGTGGTGGTACTCCGACTACAGGATGCCTGGACCTACGGAATCCTCGCCAATCACATCTGGTCCTACGCGGGCGAAAGCACCCGGGCGGATATCAACAACACCTTTCTCCAGCCCTTCGTCGCTTACACCACACCCGATGCTTGGACCTATTCGCTTCAGAGCGAAGCGAGCTACAACTGGACGGCGGAGCAGTGGTCGATTCCGATCAATGGCTCGATCTCCAAGCTGGTGAAGATCGGAAAACTGCCGGTCAGCTTGCAAGCCGGGCTCGGCTACTGGGCGGAATCGCCGGTGACCGGTCCAGAGGGATTCCGGTTCCGATTGCAGGCAAACCTGGTCTTGCCGAAATGACGCGCTCTCCTCTTCCACTGTCGTCCTGAAACATACCAACCGACACGATCAGCAACCAATGAATCGAATCTTCAATCTCACACTTCTGATCTTTGTCGGGATGCTCCTCGCCAGTTGTGATCGTGCTTCTGAGCAGGAATCGCCACCGGAACCTTCGGCAGAAACCGCTTCTCTCTCGCCCGAGGAGGCAAGGAGCATCGCGAAGGAAGCTTACCTTTACGCCAATCCGATGGTGGACAACTACCGCATTTTCTATGGAGCATTTGTGAACGAAGAAGATCCGGAATACAAGACGCCGATCAACCAACTCGTAAACCTCGCGCGGGTCTACACGCACGAAGACCGTGCCGTGCAGACACCCAATTCCGACACACCCTACAGTTGGCTGGCTCTCGACCTTCGCACTGAACCCTTTGTGTTGACGGTGCCGCCAATCGAGAAAGAACGCTACTTCAACATCCAGTTGATCGATCTTTACACCCATAACTTTGACTACATCGGAAGTCGAACGACCGGGAATGAAGGCGGCCGTTTTCTGATCGCCGGGCCCGGGTGGAAGGGCGAAGCGCCCGAAGGTATCACCAAGGTGATCCGCGCAGAAACTGAAATGCTTGTTGCCGTGTACCGAACACAGCTCTTCAACCCAGCCGACATCGATAACGTGAAAGTCGTCCAGATGGGATACAAAGCGCAACCCCTCTCGGAGTTTCTCGGCCGACCGGCGCCGGAATCCGCACCCGTCATTGATTTCATCGAGCCTTTGACGCGAGAGGAGATCACCAAGTCTCCGAAAGTCTTCGAGCAATTGAATTTCGTTCTGCAGTTTTGCCCGCCTCACCCCTCCGAGAAAGAACTGTTGGCCCGCTTTGCAACACTCGGTATCGGAGTCGGAAAAACGTTCGATTACGATAATCTTCCCTCGGAAATTCAAGACGCCATCCGCCAGGGAATCGCCGACGCCTGGGATGAATTCGGGGATCTGAAAAGACGCGCCGAAGCGGGCGAGGTCGGTTCCGGCGATATCTTCGGCACGCGTGAACACCTGAAAAACAATTACCTCCATCGAATGGCCGGCGCCGTTCTTGGCATCTGGGGCCATAGCGAGGAAGAGGCGATTTACCCGTCCTACTACGTCGATGCCGATGGCGAGAAACTCGACGGTTCCCACCGCTACACGCTGCGATTCGCGCCAGGGCAGTTGCCACCAGTCAGGTCATTCTGGTCGCTGACGATGTACGAACTACCAGAAAGCCTGTTGGTAGAAAACCCCATCAATCGCTACCTGCTTAACTCGCCCATGCTCGGCGACTTCGTTCGGGACGATGACGGTGGGATCACGCTCTATCTGCAGCACGACTCGCCGGGCAAAGACAAGGAAGCCAACTGGCTGCCAGCCCCCAAGGGCCCCTTCAGCTCTGTTATGCGTCTTTACTGGCCGAAACCGGAAGCCCTCGACGGCTCGTGGACGACGCCGCCACTGGAACGGGTGCAGTAAGGAGGAAATTATTCAAATCCCACAACAAAGAGAAATTATGAAAAAGCTTCTACTAACAGCAGTGTTGCTCCCGACGCTCGCTTTCGCCGAGGACATCACGATCCAGAACCTCGTGCGCGCTGAATCCGACACCATGTTCCGGTTGACCATGAAGGAAAGAAATATCGGGATCGGCGAGATGTTCCACGAGCGCGAGGTCGCCTCCGCCAACGCACCGCAGACGGTGATCCGGCCCAATCAGGACACGTTGTATTCCGCCGTGATCGTCGACCTGTCGAAACCGGTGACGGTGACACTGCCGGAAGGGGACGGGCGGTTTCAGTCGGTGCTGATCATCAGTCAGGACCACTTCAATTTCGCCTATGCCGTGCCCGGCTCCTATGAACTGACTATGGAGGAAGTCGGGACGCGCTTCGCGATGCTCCTTTTTCGAACCTTTGTCGATGCAGGAGATTCCGAGGATGCCCCCCGGGCTCATGCCATGCAGGACGAGATTGTCATCAAGGGTGGAGGAGAGGGACCGTTCGAAGCACCGAACTGGGACCTCGAAACCCTTGCCAAAGCGCGGAAGGCGGTCAACGACCTTGCTGCCGTCGTCGGTCTTGAGTCCAGCACGTCGTTCGGCCGGCGCGGCGAGATCGACCCACTCGGCCACCTGATCGGTATCGCGGGTTGGGCGGGGCAACCGGCCTCGATGGCCGAAGGTATCGTCGACAGCGTTGAAAATAACGACGGCAAAACGCCCCATGTGGTCACAGTCCGCGATGTGCCGGTGGATGCCTTTTGGTCGATCACCGTTTACGACGCCGACGGTTTTCTCGCCCCCAACGATTTTGATCGCAACAGCTACAATAACACCTCGGCCACTCCGAACGAAGATGGTTCCTACACGATCCATTTCGGCGGAGACCCCGAGGCCAGCAATTACCTGCCCATCACCGAAGGCTGGAATTACACGATCCGGCTGTATCAACCGCGCAAAGAGATTCTGGACGGCACTTGGACGTTCCCAGAAATCAAGCCGGTGAAGTAGGGGGGATTTCAGAGATTATTCTGAAATCCACAGAACAAGGGGTGCCCGGACAGGTCCTCATTTCTAGATTCCATCGTTTTTACTGAAATGAAATGTGCCTTTTTCAAGACAGCCCTCTTCATCGCGGCGGCGCCCATCATGCTGGGACACGCCAGCGAGTTGAACCACTACGCTCCCGCCATCTACGGAACCCGGGACTTTTTCGTGCCATCGGATCCTGGACTGTACTACAGCCAAATCAACTTCACCTACCTGTCAGACCAGTTCAACGATGGTGACGGGAATGCGTTCAGTTCCCTTTCGATCCCGGGATCGCTGGACCTGTCCAGGACGATCAGCGGGGCGGGAAGTTTCTCGCTCGCCTCCGCGCGTGGGTCCAGTTTCAGCTTCAACTATCAGGGCAGCCGGCTCGATGTGGCCGGGGGATTCCAGAGAAACACCACGACGACCGCTACGGTATCGCTGGATGCGGAAATCATGGCCCGCCTGCGAACCCAGTCGGTGACTCGAATCACGGTGGAGGATCTCGATGTGCGAACCACCGGCATCGTCCCCACGGTTGTCTGGTCGAGTGACACCAAAGTCCTCGGCGGTCGGTTAGGCGGCATGATCAGCCTGCCGATTGTGGACATGTCGATCGATGCCCGGCTAAAGGCTACCACCGACATCAAAGGCCGCTTGGACGGTCGGCTCACCGCTCGAGCCGTGGCGCAACTCACAGCTCAATCCACGGTCGATGGCACGATCACCATCACCGATCCGGACGGAAACCGGTTGGATTTCAGTGGCGGCCAGACTTTCAACACAGGGGCGACCGTGGGCGGCACCGTGAGTCAGAGTTTTCGGGAGGACTTTTCGGTCCAACATGAGTCCGTCGTTGAGATTCAGGATTCATCCACTGCCCTGGGGGATCTGTTCGTCCAACCGGTCTGGGTCGGTTGGGGTGGAGATCACTACGACCTCTCCATCAGTGACGGTTTCTTCGCTCCCACGGGCCGATACGAAGCTGGCGCGCTCGACAACACGGGGATGGGTTTCTGGTCCAACCTCACCACCGTTGCCGGAGCCTGGTATCCATTCAAATCCAGGGGAACCGCGATCACCGCGGCAGCCGCCTACGAAGTTCACAGCAACCGGGAGGGAGTCGATATTCGGCCCGGGGACAATTTCACCATCAGTTGGGGATTCAGCCAATTCCTGCCCCTCAACAAGTCGGGAACGCTGCTCGCGGACCTCGGTGTCAGTGGATACAGCATCTTCCAGGTTTCCGATGACACCGGAAGAGACGTTGTCTACGATGCCAGCATTCATGATGAAGTGCACGCCTACGGCATCCAGGGCGGCTTACTCTATGTGCCCTGGAACGCCACCATGACCATTCGCTGGCTGCATGAGTTTGGCGCCCGCGACCGGTTCGTCGGCGACATGTACGTGTTGAACTTCGCGAAAAAAATCTGGTAATAGCGTCAACTGCCAGGACTTCCCTTCACTCCCGGCCAATTCCCTTGGAGCCGCCCTAGCGGGTGATGGCGATCGACATCGATTTCAATCCGGTCAGGGCGGGAATGTTGAAAGATCCGAAGGACGATCCGTGGTGCGCCCACGGGGTGAATCGCAAGATCACATGGGCGAAAACGGCGCCAAAGTATCGACTCTGGCTGTATGGAAAGGGACAGGAGAAGGAAGCTGCGAAATCATTTGTCCATTTCACCTTTCCTCGCGATTGAGAACCGTGGAACGAGGGCGGGACGACGACGAACCCGCTAAGGAGATCGCCACGAAGTGAGTGGGGAGAAAGCTTTTCCGGCGGAGCGCGTCTGTGCGAGACCACCGACTGCCGCTTGAACCCGCCCGCGGTCTCCCGCATAGTGCCGTAATGACCTCCAGTCCTGCCGAAACGATCGAACTGAGCCCGGAAACGCCGATGGGCGACCTGATGGACGCCTTTCCCGGTGCCCGGCGCGCGCTCTTTGCCCGCTACCACATCGGTGGCTGCCAGAGCTGCGGATTCAGCGATACCGAGTCGCTGGCGTCCGTTTGCGAACGGAATGAGAATCTCCCGGTCGACGAAGTGATCGCTCACATCCAGTCCAGTCACGAGGTGGATCAAAAAATCCTCATCGAGCCGACCGAGGTCGCTGATCTGCTGAAGGGAAACAATCCGCCCGCGATGGTGGATCTCCGCACCCGTGAGGAGTTCGAGGCCGTGGCGCTGCCCGGCGCAAAGTTCTTCGGCCAGGAACTGAATCAGGAGATTTTCGGCACTTGGGACAAGGGAACGCCCATCGTAATGTATGACCACACCGGCGACCGTTGCCTCGACGCGGCCGCCTACCTGCTCGGCCACGGTTTCAAAAACACCCGCGCCATGCGTGGCGGGATCGACGCCTGGAGCCAGGAAGTGGACCAGAAAGTCCCGCGCTACCGGATCGAGTTCGAGTAAGACCGCTGAATTTTATGAGTTCCGAATCCGCCACCGAAGACCGGATCCGCGACGCGATCGCGAATCCGAAGAACATGGGCGAGATGGCCGACGCCGACGCCGTGGGCACCGTTGGCAGTCCCGACTGCGGTGACATGCTGCGGATGTGGCTGAAGTTTTCCGAAAAGGACGGCCGCAAGGTGATCGACCGCGCGTCGTTCCAGAGTTTCGGCTGCCAGACGGCGATCGCCGTGGCCAGTGTCGCGACTGAGTTGCTGGCCGGAAAAAGCATCGAGGAAGCGATGCAGATGCAGGCGAATGAACTTTCGCAGCCGCTCGGCGCGCTGCCGCCGATGAAAATCCACTGCGGCCAGATGGTCGAGGGCGCGCTGAAGCAGGCGCTCGAAGCCGAAAACGCTGAAAAGGCCGCGACTCAACAGGGTCAGGTGGCGGACTCAACCGGGTCTGAACCCTCTTTACCCCGCGATCAAACCCTGTTAGGTCGCATTTCCGGACCTGCCGCGGCGGGAAAGGTGAAAGTGGTGAAACTCGAAACCGAAGACTGATTTTCCCAACATGAAAACGCACGAAGAAATCGAACTGAGCCGCGAGGTCGAAGCGATCCAGATCCCGAGCGGGAACCTGATCTCGCTCCCGGCTGGCACGCGGGTGATGATCACCCAGGCGCTGGGCGGCACTTACACGGTCGCGACGCAGTCCGGACTGGCCCGCATTTCCAAGGACAACGCCGACGCGCTCGGGATCGATCTCGATGCCGACAAGGAAAAGAAATCGGCCGCCCAGAAGGCGCTGGAGAGCGGCGATGTGGAAACGGCGGTCTGGGAACAACTCAAGATGGTCTATGACCCGGAAATCCCGGTGAACATTGTGGATCTCGGGCTCGTTTACGATTGCTCGGTCGGTGAGGATGAGGGCGAAACGACGGTTCAGGTGAAAATGACGCTGACCGCTCCGGGCTGCGGCATGGGACCGACGATCGCCGCCGATGCCCAGTCGAAAATCCTTAATCTCGACGGAGTCCAGCACGCTCACGTCGATCTGGTCTGGGACCCGCCGTGGAATCAGGACATGATCTCCGAAGAGGGGAAAATGAAGCTCGGGATGATCTGAGCGGGAGGTCCGGTATCCGGGCCAGCGAGCGCGGTCTGACCAAGGATCTGGCGCTTCTCGATACCCAGTGACATTCAAGCGGTATCGTGATTCTTAAGCCACCGATTTTCGGGGTTTAACGAAATTTCTGTCTTTATGATTATAATTATTGAATTTTTTATAATTATAAACGATGGTTTGGGATGAAATGGGTAGATGCGTCCCCCCGCCTTGCCCACGAAATCGAATTCGATCCGAAACATGCGTTGCCTCTGGCTCACCCGAAAATATCCCCGACCCGTCAACAGTGGAGAATTGATCTACTCCGACGGGATGATCGGGTCGTTTGCGGCGACCGACGTTTCGCTGACCGTGATCGCCCACGATAATGAGGAATCACCGGTGGGTGACGGGTCCGAAAATTCCCGTTTCACCGATGATCAGGGCGTGAACTGGCGCCTCGGCACGCCGCGCCTCGGCGGCCGGCTGAAGAGTCTCGCCACCGGCCTGCCGAGCGATTCCTATCGCCTGAAAAACGGTGGCCCGAGCGACGCGTTGTCCCAGGCATTGACCGAAGAGAAATGGGACGCGGTCGTGATCGATCACGCCGCGATGGGTTGGGCGTTGGAAAAGTTGGTGAGCGGCCGCAATGGTTCGCGATTGCCGAAGCTGGTTTATCTTTCGCACAATCACGAGGCGAAGATCCGGCGCGAAATCGCCAAGCATTCCACCGAGGAAAGTCTGCCGAAACAGCTGGCCCTGAAATGGGACGCCGAAAAATATGCGAAACAGGAGGAGGCGCTCTGCGAGAAGGTGGACCTGGTCACCGCGATCACCGATTCGGAGGTCGATGCCTATCGCGACAAGTTTTCCCGGCAGCGCTACCTGACGCTCACTCCGGGCTATGCCGGAAAGAGATTTCCCGATCACGAAATCTCCGACCAGACGCCGCGCCGCGTGGTGATGTCGGGATCCTTCGAATGGATCGCGAAGCGGCTGAATCTCGAATCCTTCCTCACCAGCGCGGCGCAGTCGTTTGCCGATGCCGGTGTGGAACTGCAGATCGTCGGAAAAACGGAGGAGAGTTTCCGGGAATCGATCTCGGCGCGTTTTCCGACCGTCGATTTCGTGGGACGCGTCCCGGAGATGTCGCCCTACTTGCTCGACGCCCGCATGGGCTTGATCGTGGAAACGCTCGGCGGCGGCTTCAAACTGAAGGCGCTCGACTACCTGTATCACCGGCTGCCGCTGGCGGGACTGACTCACGCGGTGGACGGACTGCCGCACGAAAGTCCGGAAGAGATCCTGCTGATGCGGACGATGCCGTCGCTGGTTCGCGAGATCCTCGCGGCGGTCGATGACGTGCCGCGGCTCAATCGCATGAGCGAAGCCAGCTACCGGAAATGCGAGACGACCTTCGAGTGGAAGGATCGAGGACGACAACTGTATGAGGCGATCCGCGATCTCTGATCGCCGGGATCTTCGGAACGATGAACCACGAATCGAAGCACGCCGAAAGCCAGGGACATCGAAATCGCTCCATCCGGCTGGCCGTGCTAACGTCGATTCTGTCAAAATTCGGCACCGTTCTGCTTCGTCTCATTTCCATTCCCATCGCGATCCGCGTGCTGGGGATGGAGGAGTTCGGCGTCTACGCGGCGATCACGACGGTGGTCAGCATGATCGACATGATGCACGTGGGCATCGGGCCGGCCCTGACCCAGGGAATTGCGAAAGCGTTGGCGAAGGGGGATCGGGAGCGCGAGCAGGGCGTGTTTGCCACCGCGGTCATTCTCAGCGCGGGCCTCACTTTGGCGGCCTCGTTCGGGCTGGCGATGCTGGTTTCGCTTCTGCCGATCACGACGCTTTTCGGGGAAAACTTCGCGCCTTTCGCGGACTCGATGCGTCGTGCCTGCTGGATCGCGATCGCGATCGTGACGGTGGAGCTGATCTGCGTCGTGGTCGAGCGCGCCCGTGACGGCTATCAGGAAACGCGCTACAACAACGCGTGGGGCGCGGCGGGAAATTTCCTCGGTGCGGCCGGTCTGATCATCGGGGTGAAACTCATGCCGACCGTCGAGTTTCTCGTGCTCGCGTTGAATGGCTCCATCGCCATCGTGAAGCTGGCCAACACCATCCACATGCTCGTTGGCCGGCCCTATCTGTGGCCGAAGTTGAGTCGCTTCCGGCGTTTCCTGGTGAAACCGCTGCTCTTTGATGGGGCGAGATTTTCCGTCACCTACCTGCTTAGCGCGGCGGTGGAATACAACGCTATCGCCTACCTGATCGGTCGCCTGATCGGGCCGGAAAAAGTCGGGCTCTACAACGTGATGATCACGGTGCATTTTTCGCTGACGGGGTTCATCCACATGGTCACGATCCCGCTCTGGCCGGCGATTGTGGACGCGCATTCCCGCGGCGACGCGCCCTGGATTCGCAAGTCGGCTCATCGCATTCAGCTGATGGGGCCCGCCTTCGGCTTCCTCGCGGCGATCGGCATGGTGGCGTTCGGGCCGTGGGCGTTTCCGCTCTGGATCGGTGAGGATTTCTCGCTGGGGAGACCGACCCTGGCGGTCTTCGGCGCGTATTTCACCCTCCACCTCTGGCGGCATGTGAACCAGGTGCTGTTGCTCGGAATTGGCGAAGTAAACTACGCCGTCAAGGTGGTGATCGTGGAGAGCCTGACGGTGCTGGCGGTGGCGACCATGGCGCTGTCCCATGGCGCGACTCTTTTCGGCGTCTATTCCGGCATCGCTGTCTGCCTCGCGTTGCTATCGGCGTGGCTCTATCCGCTTCGTTTTCGAAAATCGATGGCGTCCTGGGAGCGCGACGGCGTTTCCCCTTGCGCGGATCTTCGCACGCCGGAAGATCTCAGCGGATCGTCACTGGATCGGGAAGGCGATCCGAATTCTCAGCTTCAGGCCGGGGCGATTTGAACCCGTAGAGCCGGTAGCCTTCGGTTTGCGTCCGGTCGACGAAATCGGCGAGCGATCCGCCGCTGATCTGGGAGAAGTAATCGGACTGCGACTCGTGCGCGGCCAATGCCGCGAGCCGTTTGTCGCGGAAAGCGGCGGTCTCGAGAATCAGATCGGCGGGGTCATCCTCGTTGAGCAGGCTTTTCATCGGATGGTGGGGTTGCCATGCCTGGAATGTTGCGATGGCCGGCCGCGGAAACCGCACCGTTTTGATCGAATGAAAAACCGCATGGTGAAGCAGCAGGTGCGCCGGGTGCCAGTATTCGCCGCCACTTCCGTGAGTGACGATCAAGCCGGGCCGGCGATCCGAAATGAGCTCTCGCAACTGATCCGCCAGGTGGGCCAACGAAACCGCCGGGGCGAAGGTGCGGAAGGTTTTGCCAATCGGATCGACGTGCCCCAGAAAGGTAATCCGACCGACGCCGAGCGCCGTGGCCGAAGCCCGCAATTCGGATTCGCGTTTTCTCCCGAGGGTCTCCCGGGTTTGGTCGCCCAGCGGACCGCCCTCACCAC
Source organism: Verrucomicrobiia bacterium (assembly GCA_020439945.1). Taxonomy (GTDB): domain Bacteria; phylum Verrucomicrobiota; class Verrucomicrobiia; order Verrucomicrobiales; family DEV007; genus JAEUHH01. The sequence continues at coordinate 10,871 of JAGRPB010000025.1, read as the reverse complement.
GCGTGAGGCAGACGATTTCCACGGGGATCTGGCGAGCGGCAGCTTCGCAGATCAGGCCAGCGGCGAAGAATTCATCGTCGGGATGAGCGGTGATCGCGCAGATTTTCCGGCCGTCGGCGGGAAGGGACTCAAGCAATTCGCTGACCGTTGCCGGATTGGCCGGACGGGGGGGCAGGAAACGCCTCCGCAGTTTCCGAATTCGTTTCCGGTAGAAAACCGGATCAGTGAGACGCTGCGTGATCTTCTGCCACATGACGAGGAGGAACCGGCAGAGCGGCGGCTTCGGGATGGATCGAACGACCCAGGAATTCGGCGACGATGGATCGCAGTCCGTCGACGAACGCCTCGGGACGGAATTGAGCGGTGTGCCGGATGAGTTTCTGACGATAGGAATCGATCAGCTCGGGCTCGTCGAGCAGTCGGAGAATGCGACGCACGCCCTCCGCGCCGCTGGCGTAGCGGAGTTCGCGAAAGTGGGCGATCTCGCCGGAACCGCCCGCGTCGGGAACGATGGGAATCAGTCCGGCGGCGGTCATTTCCGCCACCGCGATGCCGAAGGCCTCGACCCGGCAGCCGTGGATGGCAAAGGTACGGCGGGAAAACAGCTCGGTCTTTTCCTTGGGGCTGAGGTAGCCCGGGGTGCGAATCCAGAATTTTCGTTTCTCGACCATTTCGCGGATTCGCCGCGAGTAGGCATCGTTTCCGAAGGCGCCGACGAGTTCGAGCGTGACCGGACGTCCGGCCTGTCGCACCTGATCGAGGATGCCGATGATCCGCTCGATTTCCTTTTCGGGGGAAATGCGTCCCAGGCAAACGAAGCCGAGCGGGTCGCGTCGCTGGTCCATTTCATCCACCGGCGGATCGGGAAGCAGGCTCGGCGGATACAGAACCGGAGGCGTGTTGATGCGAAACAGCTGTTCGAGCCGTTCCGCGGTCCAGAAAGAGTTTGCCACCGCACAGTCGCCCCGTTCCGCATACGGGGGCTGTCGCCATCCATGGAGCAGATTGCCCACGATCAGGTAAGCCCGCCGCAAAAGCGACTGGCGGTGACAAAAGCGATCTTCGGCGTTGGGATAGAGCATGAGGCGGGACTTCTCGCTGAAGCTGAAATCGCCGATCAGCTGGATGCCGGGTTTGCCGAAGTGAATGGGATTGTAGGCGCTGATGCAGACATCGAACCGGGGCGCCAGTTTGCGGCAGTGCCGCTCGAAGTGAGCCCGTTGCCAGTAGACCATCTGGTGGCCGCTGCTGACGCCGGGTAAAGAGGGTGCGGTCACGAAGCTAACCCTGTCTGGTGAGACCGAGGTGCCGTAGGCCGCGTTCATCGCGTCGAGATCCATCGAGGACGCGGTGGTGAAAACCAGTCGCGCCGAATCCTGCAAGGCCTGCAAAGTCCACATCGCCGTGGCCTCGGATCCGCCGTTGGCCATCCAGGGATGGGCGACGAGAATCGAGGGCATCTGGTGACCGTTGTCTGGAAGTTCGATGGACATCAGGATTGGGAAGTGGAAACGGCCGCTGGGTTGGCGGCCTTGGTTTCCTGGGCCGTTTCGGGGCGTGGGGGCCCGGCATGAGCGACGCGCCGGGTCGGTTCCCAAACGCTGTTCTGCGGACCTTTGAGGAATCGGAAGAATCCGCCGAGCAGGGCGAGATTCATCAGGTAGAAATAACGGAGAAAACGGAGGGGTTTCAGGTGAACGCCATGCCGTGAAAGGACGTTTTCCAGTGCCGCACCCATCACGCCGGCGACCTGACCGACGAATGCGAGGAGGTAGATCGGGTGGAAAATGGCCAGGGCCGCGCTGCTGAGAAACGCGCCGATCAGAAGAAACGGTCCGAACCAGCGGAGGCCCTTGTGAGACCAGAAAGCGAAGACCGTCGGAACCGCGCCGAGGCCGGGCAGGAGCAGTCGGCTGAAGCGCGAGAGATTCTGGAAGTTGCCGGTGGCGATGCGGCATTTGCGCCGAAATTCCACGCCGATGTCTTCGGAGACGTCCTCGTAGCAGACCGCCGCCGGTTCCACGATGGCGTCGCAGCCGAGTTCAAAACACCGCATGGTGTGATAGAAATCGTCGACGATGAAGTGTTCCGGCACGGGCTCGAACAGCTGACCGCGCATGGCGTAGCACGCGCCGAAGGCGCCCATCATTCGGCCCCAGAGAACGCCCTCGGCATGCTTGATCGAGTTTTCCCGATTTACATAAGCTTCCTCCTGGTCGGCGATGCCGTCGTGGGCGGTGCGCGAATCGAGCACGTTGGACGCGACCAGACCGAGCTGTGGATCGCGGAAATGTTTGGCCAGTTCCTTGGCCAGTTCCGGCGACCAGCGAACGTTGGCGTCACAGAGAACCAGGACGTAGTCGCCGAGGCGTGAGAGGCGCTCCTGGTTTTCTTTGAGCAGTTGATTGATGACGCGGATTTTGCCGTTCCGACCGGGAAAGATGCGTAGCGCGAGGTTTTCCGGATGGTCGATGCGGAATTCCTGGACGATTCGATGGGTGCCGTCGCTGCAATTGTCGGCGGCGACGAGAACCTCGAACCGGTCCGCGGGATACTGGGACTGGAAAATGCTGGCCAGGGTCTCGCCAATCACGGCTTCCTCGTTGTGGGCGGCCATGGCGACGACGATGTGCGGCCAGTCGTCGACGGGATCGTTCTCCGAGTAGACCAGCTCACGGTTTCCGCCCTGGCGACGCAGCTTTCGGCGGGCCAGGAATCGGACCAACGCCGGGTAGACCACGTAGCTGTGCGCCAGTCCCAGGACGCAAGCCCAGAACAGGATCGGCAGCAGGTAGTGGAGGACGAGGTTCATTCGGCGAGAACACGTTCCGGGAAGGCGCCTTCCCAATTGGTGGGAAGGTCCTCCTCCTTGAGGATGATCTGCGGGGTGAGGACGGCTTCCTGCTCGCGATGCCGCAGGTAGAAAGCGCGATTGAAGAAAAACTGCGGCAACGCGGCGACGAAGCCGAAGAGGACACCGGTCATGCGGTCGTCGAAGGGATTTCGGGTGATGCTTTCACTCAAGGTGCAGAGCATGGCCACGAAGGGGAAAAAGAGCAGGTGCGCGTCCCAGGCCCAGCGGCCCATGACAGTTTGCGAGTTGGTCCACGCGGCCCACAAGCTGTATCCCATGACGGCGAAAAACATGCCGAGGGTGACGAGGACGCCGATGATACCGGACGAGAAAATGGCGAAGGTCCAGGTGCAGTGCCCGGCCGTGTAGATCTCTTCGGCGAACTGGTGGCGATCCTCGGGATAGACCTGGAACAACTCGGGATAGAAACTCTCGTCCCAGTAATAGGCCGCGCCGAGTCCCTTTCCGTAGATGTAGGAAATCGGATCGTTCGAGAGGATGTCGACCATGGCCTTGGCCTCGGCCTTGCGCATCAGCGAGGACAGATCCTCGGTGGTGGCGCCGCCGCCTTTGTTGTGAAAGAGCCTCTCCGTCCAGCGTTCGGTGACCTGGGGCATCGCGAGGGCGAGGATCACGATCGCACCGAGGCCGCAAACGGCACCGATGGCGAGCGGACCGATGCGTTTGGCCGGGTGCGAGGGCGGGTAGAGCCGCCACATGATTCCCAGGATCAGGCAGAAGGTGGCGCCCATGGCCGACGCCATGATGGGAAAGGCGAGGCTGCGGGTGATGCTGAGCACCGTGGGAATCATCGGGACCGCGAGGACGAAGATAGTCCACCAGGAGAAGGTGCGTCTCAGGAGCAGGGAGCAGCCGACCCATGCGAAGAGGAAGCGGATGGCCGGGCTGAGGATCTCCATGCGGACCTCGTCGAGAGACTGTTCGTAGCCGAAGATTCCGAAAAACAGGTTCCAGACCACGCTGGTGAGGGCCGCCGCCAGGTACCATCGGACGGCTTCGCCCGGTCGCATGCCGGCGCAGGCCGCGATGTGGGTGGTCGTCAGGGCCAGCCCGAGCAACAACGGGGTGATGACCAGCCTGAGAATTCGGCCGGGCTCGTTTCCGGAAAGAAAGGAAACGGTGAGGAGGTAGGCGATGTATCCCCACCAAGCGAGGATGAGATAGATGCCGGGACGCACGAGCAGGTGTCGCCAGCCGATGAGCAGGGCAAGTCCCGACGAGACGAGCGCCAGTCCGAGGAAGGCGAATTGAAAGAATGACCCGCCGGTTTTCTGCGCGGCGAAGGTGAGATCGGGCGCCTTGTAGTCAAACGCGAACGAAAAGAGGAACACCACCAGGCACCACCGCAAAACAGCCAGCGACGCCGACGGCGGTGCGTCGACTTCGTTCTGCATCGAGCTGCTACGGTTGGCGATACCGAACATGGGGTGGCGGGCGCGAAAAGTGAAACGCGGTGGTCAGCAGGCGTTCTCTCGTTTGAAAAAGGTCAGGAGCATGATCTGGAAATCGAAGAGGACGTTCCAGTTCTCGATGTAGTGAAGGTCGAAGCGCACTCGTTCCCCGAGGTCGGTGTCGCCGCGCAGACCGTTGACCTGCGCCCAGCCGGTGATGCCGGGCTTGATGTGGTGGCGGGCGTTGTAGTGGGGGATGACCTCCTTGAAATTCTGGATCAGTTCCGGTCGTTCGGGGCGCGGACCGACCAGGCTCATGTCGCCGCGAAGCACGTTCCAGAATTGCGGCACTTCATCGATATTCCAGCGTCGCATGAACTTGCCGACGCGGAGGCAGCGTGGATCGTCCTTCACCGTCCAGCCGGGTCCACCCGACTGTTCCGCATCCAGTTTCATGCTGCGGAGCTTGATCATGTCGAACAGCTTGCCGCCCAATCCGAGTCGACGTTGGCGATAGAAAATCGGTCCGGGGCTCTCGAGGTAGATAAGGGTTCCGAATGCCGCGATGATCGGCGCGGCGAGAATCAGCCCCACGGTGGCTCCGATGATGTCGACGGCGCGCTTGAGATACTGGTTGAGCGCGGAGTGGAGCGGCAGTTTCGAGATGCCCAGCACCGGCATCCCGGAAACGCTCTCGAGATGGAGGCCACTGAGGAGCACCCGGAACCAGGTGGGAACCAGCTTGAACTCGACCATCTCCTTCTCGCAGAGCGCGGACAGCTGGATGAGTTCGTTGGTGTGGTTGTTCATGTTGGCCACCAGGACGACATCGCAGATCTGCATTTTCAGCAGCAGCGGCAGATCCTCGTAGCGCCCGATGACCCGGAGGTCATCGTGTCGTTCCGTCGGCAGATCGTCGCCGGGCGGCGAAATGAATCCGCAGACTTCGAACGGGCGATCCGATGAATTGCGGAAGATGCGGTAGGCTTTCTCAAACTCCTCACTCCAGCCGATGACGATGGCCCGTTGTCTGAGGCGGGAGGCGAAACGCTCGTGGCTGATCATGCGCCATAGCATCCAGCGCCACGCAGGGAGGATGGTAACGATCGACAGGAAGGAAATGCCGAAATAGACCCGGCTCAGGGTCGGTCGAAAATTCAGCAGCAACGAGAGAGCGAGGAAGGAGACCGTCCAGACCAGCGTCGATTTCCCAACGATGTTGATGGTCCGTTGAAAGGAGAGAAAATTTCGGCGTTCGTAGAAGCGAAAGTTGGTGAGAATGCCGAGCAGCAGAATGGTTCCCACGATGAAGTGACCGAAGTAACCGGCGAGACCGCGGCCATCGGAGTCGGCGATTCCGATATTGGCGATGTTCGTCTGAAAGCGGAGCCAGTAGGCGAGCAGGAGCGAACCCCAGACCACCGCGCCGTCGCCGAGGAAAGCGAGCGCCACCAGCTTGTTGTAGGCGGTCTTTGATGGCTCGGGCTGATTCTGAAAATGCAGGTAGGTCGCCTCTTTGGAGGATTTTGAATGACTCATGACGTTGGAGGAATGTCCCGAGGGAGAAGCGGAAGCGCTCATGGTCAGGCCGACGGAGTCGAGTTGGGCAGCGCGAACTTGGGGCGTTGATTCGCTGCCGGGTGATAGGTTTCGAAATAGGCTTTCGACCGTGTCTCGTCGGCGATCCCATTGAGAATGCAGCCCGCCAGGGGCACGCGGAGCCGTCGCAGTTCACGGCAGGCGTGCTGGGCGTCGCCGGTCTGCGTTTTTCCGGAACGCACCACGAGGGCGACGGCATCGGCATAGCGGGCGAAATTGAGGGCGTCGCTCACCAGGCACAGGGGCGAGGTGTCGATGATGACGCAATCGAACGAACGATAGGCCTCCCAGAGCATGCCGGCGAAATGTTCGCCGCTCATGGCCTCTCCCGAATTGGGCGCAAACTGGGCACAGTTGATCAGGTAGAGGTTTGGGAAAGGCGTGCGCTGGCAGGTGTTCATCACGTCGAGCGCGCCGTCTTCCGCTTCGGGATCGCTGTAGCGATACATCAGCGCGTTCGCCAACGAGGGGCGGCGGAAGTCCGCGTCGACCAGGAGGGTGCGGAAACCCAATTGCGCCTGGAGCAGCGCCAGATTGGCGGCGCAGAAACTCTTTCCGTCACCGGGCATCGCGCTGGTGACGAGCACGCTCCGAGGGCTCAGGGTCGAAAGGGAAGTCCGCAGCGAACGGAACGATTCCGAAGCGAGGGAGTGCGGTTCCGAAAAGACGACCAACGACTCGCGGAGATCTTCCTGAGAGGCTTCGGGAGAGTGCGAAATCTCGGCCAGCACCGGGAGTCCCAGGGTCTGCTCGATCTGACGGCGGGTGCGCAGGCTGCGATCGAGCAGGTAGAGGAGCAGGGCGGTGCCGAATCCGAGGAAGAGCCCCATCGCTCCGGCGAGCGCCAGGATGACCTTCTTTTTTGGCGACGAAGGTTTCGACGGAATCAGCGGGGCTTCCTCCATGCGGATGATCGATTCCTTCACGCCTTCGGTCACATCGGTCTCGTTGATGCGGGCGAGGAGGGCGTAGTAGGTGTCGTTGGCGGCACTGACACGTTGCTTGAGTTCGCGGAATTCCTTGCGGACGCGATCGACGGACAGCACTTCGCGTTTCTGCTCGGCCACCGAGGCGATCAGTTGTTTCTCGTGTTCCCGCGCGGTTTCGAGCCGCTTGCGGATCGATTCGCCGACATTGCGCCCCACTTCGGCGACCTCTTCCTCGAGCCCTTCCAGTTCGGCGACGAATGACTGGTAGGTGGGATGATCGGGTTGGAATTGTTTCCGGATCTTCGCCATTTCCGCGCGCTTGGTGTTGCGCGCGAGCAGCAGCTTGGAAATGTCCTCGCGTTCCTCGGCATAATCACCGATTTCGAGAATGGCTTCGGGATCGTCCGTGCCGATCGCATCGAGCTTCATGGCCTGGGCTTCGAGACGGAGCCGCTCGTTTTTGGCGTCGCTGACGAGACGGTTCAGGTCTTCGAGCTCTTTCTCGGTGATCCCGCCTTCCTCCAGCGTGACGTCGGGATGGGATTCGCGGAATCTCTGCAGTTCATCCTCCGCCGCATCCACGTTTTCCCGCTGCTTTTCCGCCTGTTCACGCAGCATCGCGGTCGCCTTCTGGGCGGAGTCGAAATTCTGTTCGATGACGTGAGCCTCGAAGGCGTTGACGAAAGCTTTCGCCATGTCGCGAGCCCGGGTCGGCGACTTGTCGGTGACTTCGATCAGGATCAATCGCGTTCCCCGCTCGAGCGTCGCTTTCACCCGGCGGCTGACGATTTCCACGATCTCGGCGTCGGAGTATTCCTTGCCGCCGCTCTTCGGTTTCAGGAAATCGGGATCGTCGCGGAGACCGAGATCATCGACGACTTTCAGAATGACACCGCCGGAGACGATGCTCCGCTCGAGGGATTTCAGCGAATCCAGCTTGCTGAAATCGTCGTTGAGAACGCCGCGGATGTTGTCGTTGAGCACCTGCTCGCGTTCGACATAGACGACCGCGGTCGATTGGAATTTTTTCGGCGCCAGCAGGAAAGCGTAGATCAACGCCAGCAGGATGCAGAATCCGAAGATGCCGCCGATGAGGAAGATTCGTTTCCGGAGAGACCGGATCAATCCCTCGAGATCGAGTGTCGGATAACCCTGGAACGATGACGGACCCGAACCGGGAAGTGAAGCATGTGGATTCATGGGGGTGGAACGGGAAACCAGGAATCGGTGGGCGGTCGTTTCTTCAGCGGACTTGGGTGGCCGGTTTACGAAGCGGCTTCTTCCCGCGCGGCGCAGTGACGGCGACGGGTCGTGGATGAGGTCGCCCGGCGGGCCAGAGCAACTGGGAGAGCGCACCAACCAGCCTCGCCAAGGGCGAAGCGGTGCCTGCGGCCCTCTCTATCCTGCGGAACGGAAAGAATCGGGTCATGATCGAATATCAAAAACTGTAAAGACCATACTATCCATCCAATCCATCTCAACCAAATTTCCATAAAAATTAGATTTTTAATAATTAATAAACTAAACTTAGCCTTTCGGATTTCTCGATTTTTCGCCTTCTGAAATCACTTGCTCCTCCCATGGTACCCCCTCTCTCACTGGGCTGTGGCCGGTATTCTGTCCCGTGAAAACCCGATCTCCGATCCTCACAGATTCTTTACAACTTCTCCCTGCCGTAACGGGAAACCGCCCGTTATAGTTTTTGAATCCGTCCAACTCATCACCCCCGGACCCCCATCTCATGAGTGCCCACGAACCCCAATCCGTCCCTCGCCCTCGCCTGGAGCGTGCCCTGATCTGCCTGACGCTCCTCTTTTCCACCTTGCTTCCCGGCGCCTTCGCCGACGACGAAATCGGCTACATCGAAACTTTCGCGCTGGCCAGGGATCGCGAAAAGGCGTTGGAGCAGCTCATTCCCGGTACCGAGGATTACTATTACTATCACGCGCTCCACTCCCAGAATTCCGGCGACTATCCCGCCGTCGAGGCGCTCTTCGAACCGTGGTTGAAACGCTACGGTGAAACGCCGCGCTATCGGGAAATCCGTCATCGCCAGGCCCTGTTGACTTATCCGGAAAACCACCGGGAATCGCTGTCCTACCTCATTCGCGAACTCGGCCTGAGCTTCAATCATCAGCAGGAGCGACTGGGCGAAAAACCGAATCTTCCCGAGAGCATCGATCCCGACAAAGTGAGCTGGGAAGCCTTTCGTGATCAGGCTTTCCGCAGTTCGGACACCTTGTCCCAGTTCGAGGATTCCGGCCTGGACCGGCTTCTGCGCAGCGACATCATGCTCGACGAGAAGCGCCTCCGCGATCTGCTTTCCCGGCTCCAGTACCCGGACTTTCCGCGATTGGTGGGTCTGATCGCTTCCGATTTGCGTTCCGATGCCAGTCGCGGTTTTGGCGAATTCGAGATTCATCGCAAGCTGCTTCCCAACCAACTCGACGAACTGCTCCGGCTCCGGCCCACCCTCAGCAACGATCCCGCCTTCGTTCACCTGAGAATGCGCCAGATGCGCCCGAGTCCGGATGTCGACTGGACTCGCGACGCCGGCGAGCGAGAGGCTTACCTGAATCGCCTCTGGACCTGCGCGCGTGACCTCGATCCCGCCTTCAATTCGCTCAAGGCGCACGTGCTCTTCCAGTTGCTCCAGCATCACCACCGGGCCGGCCGGCATCCCCGCGATCTTTTCCTCGAGTATCTCCGACTCCCGCGCCCGGTCTTCTACGTGCCGCAACGCTACCTGCAGGATCCCGAGCGCCAGCGCTATCCCGTCGATCTGAACGCCAATTTCAGCGAAATCACCGAGTGTCCACCCATCGTCAATGACGAACCGCTGGTGCGGGACTACCTGATCGCGCACTTTGTCGAGGATGCGGATTGGGAAACCTACGCGCCTTTCATCCTCAAGGATTACCTCCAGGAAGTCTTCGCCGAGGCCAAGCTGACCAACGGACTGGGCGATGCCGCCCGGTGGTACTCGCTGATGTCTCCGGGCCAGGTTCAGGCCCTGAAAGAGCGGGTCGACCTCGAGTTTGCCCCCGGGAATCCCGAAGCCTTCGCGCCCGGTGACGCGGTTTCCGTGGATGTCTACGTCAAGAATGTCGATGACCTGATGGTGAAGGTCTACGAGATCAACACGCTCAACTACTACCTCGAGGAAAAGCGCGAACTGAACACCGATCTGGATCTCGACGGCCTGGTGGCGAACGAGGAGACGACCCACCATTTTGACGAGCCACCAGTGCGCCGGGTGCGCCACACCTTCGACTTCGATTCGCTTGCCAAACGACGCGGCGCCTGGGTGATCGAGTTCATCGGCAACGGCCGTTCCAGTCGTGTGCTGGTGCGGAAAGGGAGGCTTCAGTATCTGTCGGAAGTCACCCCGGCCGGCCTCGCCCTCACCGTCCTGACGCAGGACAATCAACTCGCCAAAACACCCTCGATCTGGTTCGGCGGACGGGAATACCGGCCCGCTCCCGAAAACGAAAGCAAGGTGATCCTCCTGCCGTTTTCAAATCAGCGGGGAGATCAACCGGTGGTTTTGACCGACGGGGATTTCGCGACCTTCGAGACCCTCTCCATGCCGCCGGAATCCTATTCGCTGGCGGCGGGTTTTCACGTCGACCGGGAGAACCTGCTTCCGGGTAAGATGGCCACCCTCGCGGTGCGTCCCGACTTTCGAGTCAACGGACAGCCGGCCACCGCGAAGGTGCTCGACGAGGCGCGCCTCGTCATGCGATCCACCGATCTCGACGGCATCGAATCGGTCACCGAGGTGCCGGACTTTCCACTCTTCGATGATCGAGAATCGCTCCACGAATTCCGCGTTCCGGAGAGACTGGCCCGTCTCACCGTGGAGCTCCATGCCAAGGTCAAAAAACTCGCCGACGGCGGCAATGACGAGAACCTCGTGGCCAGTCGCGAGTTCGGGGTCAATGGCATCGACAGCAGCGATTTCGTCGCCGATCTCCACCTCAGCCGCATCGATGGCGAATGGGTGCTCGAGGTGTTGGGCAAGACCGGGGAAGCCATTCCCGATCGGGCCGTGACCGTCCAGATCAAGCACCGCGA